>DATBYP010000057.1:0-34401 GCA_036513675.1 Candidatus Acidiferrum sp. | reverse complement strand
AGATAATTTGCGCGGACGAGCGGGTGGATGCGTCCTTCGAAATTTCGATTGCCGCTGAGGACGGCGACGGCTACGAGATTATTGTCCTTGATGGCGGCGCTGATGGGATCGGAGAGCGGGCCGCTGTTGCCGATGCAGGTGGTGCAGCCGTAGCCGACGAGATGGAATTTCAGTTTTTCAAGGAATGGAGTGAGGCCGGCGGCGGCGAGGTAGTCGGTTACGACTTTGGAGCCGGGCGCGAGACTGGTTTTTACCCAGGGTTTTACTTGCAGGCCGCGCTCGACGGCTTTTTTGGCGAGGAGGCCGGCGCCGAGCATTAATGAAGGATTCGAAGTGTTGGTGCAACTGGTGATGGCGGCAATTACCACGGCGCCGCTGGAAAAATCGAAAGAGTCGCCATTGTTGCGCACTTGGATGTGTTTTTGCGGCACGCCTTCGACTACTTTCGTGAAAGAGGATTTGGCGTTGCGCAGTGCGACGCGATCTTGCGGGCGCTTGGGTCCGGCAACAGTAGGCTCGACAGTGCCAAGGTCGAGGTCGAGCTTGTCGCTGAATATCGGATCGGGCGTGGAGTCGGTGCGGAAAAGCGCTTGTTCCTTGCAGTAGGCTTCGACCAGGGCGATTTGTTCGTGCGCGCGCCCGGTGAATTGGAGATAGGCAAGCGTTTCGGAATCGACGGGGAAGAAGCCCATGGTTGCGCCGTATTCGGGGGCCATATTGGCGATGGTGGCGCGATCAGGAACGCTGAGTGTGGAAAGGCCGGTGCCGTAGAATTCGACGAATTTGCCGACGACACCTTTTTTGCGCAGCATTTCGGTGACGGTGAGGACGAGGTCGGTGGCGGTGGCGCCTTCGCGGAGTTTTCCGTGAAGGCGGAAGCCGACGACTTCGGGAATGAGCATGGAGGAGGGCTGGCCGAGCATGGCGGCTTCGGCTTCGATGCCGCCGACGCCCCAGCCAAAAACGCCGAGCGCGTTGACCATGGTGGTGTGCGAGTCGGTGCCGACTACGGAATCGGGATAGGCCTCGAAGCGGCTGCCGAATGGCATGGCGCAGACTACGCGCGCGAGATACTCGAGATTGACCTGGTGGCAGATGCCAGTGTCCGGGGGAACGACTTTGAAATTTTTGAAAGCGGTTTGGCCCCAGCGGAGAAAGGCGTAACGCTCGACGTTGCGCTGAAATTCAAGCTCGGCGTTGAGGCCGAAAGCATTGGCGTCGCCGAATTTATCGACTTGCACGGAATGGTCGATGACCAGCTCGGCGGGGAAAAGGGGATTGATGCGCGCGGGATTGCCGCCCATGCGCTTGACGGCTTCACGCATGGTGGCGAGATCGACGACGGCGGGAACGCCGGTGAAATCCTGGAGCAGGACGCGGGCGGGCATGAAGGCGATTTCTTTTTGCGCGCCGTTAGGAGTCCATGCGGCGAGGAAGCGAATGTCATCGGGGCGAACGAAGCGGCCATCTTCACAGCGCAAGAGATTTTCGAGCAGGATGCGGAGCGAGAAGGGAAGCTTCGCGAGGGTGGCCAGGCCTTTCGCTTCCAGCTTTTCAAGGCGATGAATATCAAAGGATTGTGCGCCGACGTTGAGCTTATCGCGGGTGCCGAAAGAATTGCCTGCGGGGATGGCCATTCCTATCCTTTCCGTTGAGTGCGCAGCTTTATATCATAGCTGAAAACGAAACCCAGCGCGGGCGACTATACTGGTAGACGATGAAGATTATTTTGATTTCGACGTATGAATTGGGGCGGCAGCCTTTTGGGTTGGTGTCGCCGGCGGCTTGGCTGCGCAAGCGCGGGCATGCGGTGACGTGTTTCGATCTTACGCGACAGGCGCTGGATTCCGCTGCGGTGGGCTCGGCGGAATTGATTGCTATTTATTTGCCGATGCATACCGCTACGCGGTTGGCTTGCAAATTGATTCCTTCGCTGCGGGCGCAAAACCCGAGGGCGCATGTTTGTTGTTATGGGCTGTATGCGCCTATGAATGGGGAGTATTTGCGGTCGCTGGGCGTGGGGACGATTTTGGGCGGGGAGTTTGAGGGCGGGTTGGTGCGGTTGGCGGAGCGGTTGGGGGCGGGGGAAAAAGGCGACAAGATTTTTCCTCAGGGGTTGAAGCCCTCGGACGCGGAGAGTTCAATGTCGGAGCTAAAGGTCCGACCCCTAAGTGCCAGAGAGTCGGCGCCTCCGGCGGACGGGGATGCGCTAAAGCGCACCCCTACAACGTTTGTGCAGAATTTGAATGCGTCGGCAGACAAGACCACTTCAGCGACACAAGCAGAACCGATGATTTCTTTGGAGCGGCTTAAGTTTGAGGTGCCGGATCGGGCTGGGTTGGCGCCGATTGCTAAGTATGCGCATCTTGTTGTGCCGGGTGATGGGTACCGCGTGGTGGGGTCTACGGAGGCTAGCCGCGGGTGCAAGCACCTTTGCCGGCATTGCCCGATTGTGCCGGTTTACAACGGGGTTTTTCGGATTGTGGAGCGCGACGTGGTGCTGGCGGATGTTCGGCAGCAGGTGGCGGCGGGGGCGCAGCATATTTCGTTTGGCGATCCGGATTTTTTTAATGGGATACGACACGCGATGGAGTTGGTGGAGGCGTTTCATCACGAGTTTCCCAGTGTTACTTACGATGTGACCATTAAGATTGAGCATTTGCGAAAGCAGGAGCAGCATTTGGCGCGGCTGCGGGATACGGGATGCTTGTTTGTGATCAGCGCGGTGGAGTCGGTGGACGATGAGATTTTAGAGCGGCTGGATAAGGGGCATACGCGGGAAGATTTTCTTTATGTGGCGCGAAAGTTTCGCGAGCTGGGGATGACGTTGCATCCGACGTTTGTGCCGTTTACGCCGTGGACGACTTTGGCGGGATATTTGGATTTGCTTCGCGTTTTGGCGGCGGAGGAGCTGGTTGAGAATGTTGCGCCGATTCAGCTGGGGATTCGGCTGCTGATTCCGGAGGGTTCGCGGTTGCTGGAATTGGAGGAAGTGCGGCGGGGAGTTGGGGCGTTTGATGCGGAGTCGCTGGTTTATCCGTGGAAGAACGCGGATGAGCGCCTGGATTTGTTGAGCGAGACGGTGCAGGCGATTGCGGCGGAGGCGGACCGGAAGAAGGAATCGCGGGAGGCGGCGTTTGCGCGGATTTGGGAGGCGGCGCATGCGGCGGCGGGGATTGAA
This sequence comes from Candidatus Acidiferrum sp., assembly GCA_036513675.1. Classification (GTDB taxonomy): domain Bacteria; phylum Acidobacteriota; class Terriglobia; order Acidiferrales; family UBA7541; genus Acidiferrum. Next base: position 31,220 of record DATBYP010000057.1, on the reverse strand, counting down.
GCGCCTGAGCTACGTGTAACCGAAGGACGCGGCGTGCCGTTTTTGAGCGAGCCGTGGTATTGCTGCGCGGAGCCTACGCGTGACCAGTTGGTTTCGATTGGCGGGGCGGCCGCGAAGACACAACCGGAGCACGTGGTGATGGCTGATGATTTCGTCTAAGAAATTATTCTCGCTGTAGTGGTCGTGAAAGCGGCGGCTAGACCGCCGCTCTCCAAAAAATGCGTGCTTCGCCGTCTACTGGATAGAGTCACTTTTTAGGATACGAACTGACGTGAAACGGGTTCTAGTGTTTGCGGGGAAGCTGGGGTATCAGACGCGGAGCTTCGATGCGGCGGCGCGAAAGCTTGGGGTGGAACTGGCTTTTGTTACCGACCGATGTCATCAGCTCGAGGATCCTTGGGGGGATCGTGCGATTGCGGTGCATTTTGAGTCGCCGGAAGCCGCAGCCTACACGGTGATGGAAGAGGTTCGGCGCAGCGGCGAACGGGTGGATGGGATCTTGGCGCTTGGGGATCGGCCTGCAGTTGCAGCGGCTTACGTCGCACGCGGATTAGGCTTGCAATATAACCATCCGGCGGCGGTGGAGGCTTGCCGAAGCAAATTGCGGATGCGCGAAGTGTTTCGCGATGCGGGACTACGCGTACCGTGGTTTCGGTCTGTGGCGTTGCAGCCTGCGCCGGAGCCGGCGCTGCTGGGGATTTCGTATCCGTGCGTGCTGAAGCCGATTTCGCTTTCGGCGAGCACAGGAGTGATTCGGGCAAACAATCGCGAGGAGTTTTTGACCGCCGCGGGGCGCGTGCGGCGGGTTTTGGAGTCGCCGGAGGTTTTGGCGAGCCGGGAAGCGAATTTGGATCAGATGATTGTGGAGGGATACATTCCGGGAAGGGAAGTGGCGGTGGAAGGATTGCTGATGGATGGAGAGCTTTCCGTGCTGGCGATCTTTGATAAAGCCGATCCGTTGGAGGGACCGTTTTTTGAGGAGACGATTTATGTTACGCCTTCGCGTTTGGGGGAGGCGCAAGTGAGGAAGATCGAGCGGTGCGCGGCGGAGGCGGTGCGGGCGCTGGGATTATCACATGGGCCGGTGCATGCGGAACTTCGGATTAATGAGGACGGAGTTTGGCCGCTTGAAGTTGCGCCGCGGCCTATTGGTGGATTGTGTGCGCGGGCGCTGCGGTTTGTGACCGAGCAGAGCGATGAGGTGATCGGGTTGGAAGAATTGCTGCTGCGGCACGCGGTGGAGATGCCCGTAGCGGATTGGAAGCGGGAAGCGGCGGCTTCGGGAGTGATGATGATTCCGGTGCCGAATAGCGGCGTGTTGGAGGCAGTGGAGGGCAAAGAGGACGCGCAGGCTACACCGAATGTCGTTGGGCTGGAGACTACGGCGCGTTTGCATGATTACATTGCGGCTTGGCCGGAGGGATCGAGTTATTTGGGATTTTTGTTTGCGCGGGCGGAAACGGCGGAAGAGGTGGAGAGGGCGTTGCGGGTGGCGCATCGGAAATTGAGATTTGTGTTTCGGGAGAGATTGGCCGTGGAGCATCCGGCGACGGGTCGGGTGGTCGGGTGATGCGGTGTGGAGAGCGGCCGCGGCAAGCGCGAAAAGCGACGGCCCTTCACGGCTCAGGGTAAAACAAGACCGCCGCACTTCACAAAACGAGAATCGTGCCGAGAAGGGGCGCAGCGGTGCTGCGCCCCTACAAAGAGAAAATTAGCCTTTGGCTTTGGGGGCTACGTAGCCTTCGGGAAGCTTGGCGCCTTCGCCGAAGAAGAATTGCTCCATTTGTTCTTCCATGATTTTTTGTGAACTGGGATCGAGAGGATTGAGGCGATATTCGTTCATTACCATTTTGGAGTGCTCGATCCAAAGCTTCCAGGCATCTTTCGAAACGGTTTCGTAGACGCGCTTGCCGAGCTCGCCCTTCCAAGGTGGGCGGTCGAGGCCGGGCAGATCGCGGTCGAATTTCACGCAGTGCACCATACGGGTGCCGGACTTGACCGGTTCATTTGCGGCCGGTGTGGGGTCGCAGGAATCGTTCGCCATAGTTGTGTCCTCGTGAGCTGTGCATTTTTGACGATACCGCAAGCGATGGGAAATTCCTAGTCGCAGAGTGAGCGAGGAATAGGAATTGAGTTGTGGGGATAGTAGAATCGCGGCGCGTTTCAGCCGTTGAGGGAATTCGCGCAAGAATTCTTTGCTGCGCGAGTCAACGCAACATAACTTGCAATCGCAAGAAAGCATCTGATGATTGCCCGAACGTGGAGGTGCCGGCGCTTTGTCTGAAATCACCACGCTGTTTTGGGACGTCGGCGGAGTCATCATGACGAACGGGTGGGACACGGTGGCGCGCCGGCGGGCGGCGGAAGTGTTTCACCTGGACTGGGAAGAGTTTCAAGACCGGCACGAGCTTTCGTTTCCGGCGTTTGATTCGGGAAATATTTCGCTGGATGAATACCTGAATCGGACACTGTTTTACCGGCCGCGGCCGTTTACGCGCGAGGAGTTCATCGCGTTCATGTTCGCGCAATCGAAGGAGTATCCGGAATCGCGGGCGGTGCTGGATAAAGCGGCGCAGCTGGGGAAATATTTTATCGGCGCGATCAACAACGAGCCGCTGGAGCTGAACGAATACCGGATTGCGGCGTTTCATTTGCGGCGCGATTTCCAGGTGTTCTTCAGCTCGTGTTATCTGCACACGCGAAAGCCGGAGGAAATGATATTCCGCATCGCGCTGGAAGTGACGCAGCGGCCGGCGCAGGAGTGCGTGTTCATCGATGACCGGCCGCTGAACCTGGAGAATCCGCGGAAGCTGGGGATGAAAACGATTCTTTACCAGAATGCGGAGCAAGTGCGCGCGGAACTGAAAAATTGCGGCGTTGAGGTATAGTGTCGTGCACCGGTGATGGAATGACTACGACGGCAACATTGGAAGATACCGCGGTAGAGTCGAGCGGCGCGATGAACGAGAATTTTGGCGTTCGCGAGCCAGTCACCGTAGTGCTGTTCGGCGCTTCGGGTGACCTGGCGAAGCGCAAGGTAATACCGGCGATGTATGACCTGGCGATTCACAATTCGCTGGGACCGCGCTACGCGATTGTTGGATTTTCGCGGACAGCGATGAGCGACGAAAACTTTCGCAACACCGCGGCGGAAGCGGCTAAGAGCATTTCGGAAGTAGGGCCGATCGACCCGAAGAAGTGGAGCGAATTCGCTTCGAACCTTTATTACCAGGCGGGCGAGTATGGGAACGCGGAAGACTTCAAGAAGTTGGCGAAGCGGCTGGACGAGCTGAGCGTGCAAAAAGAGCTCGGCGGCAACCGGCTTTTCTATCTTTCTACGCCGCCCGAGGTTTATCCGCACATTGTGGAGCAGTTGGGGCGGGCGGGATTGGCGAAAGCGTCAGCGCCGGACGCGTGGGTGCGCATCATTATTGAGAAGCCGTTCGGGCGCGACTTGGCGTCGGCAAAAGAGCTGAACAAGATCGTGCTGAGCGTGTTTGATGAGAAGCAGGTCTACCGGATCGATCATTATTTGGGCAAGGATACGGTGCAGAACCTGTTGGTGCTGCGCTTCAGCAACGGGATATTTGAGCCGCTGTGGAACCGGAATTACGTGGACCACGTGCAGATTACGGCGGCGGAAACATTGGGTGTCGAGCGGCGCGGCGGATTTTATGAGACGGCCGGCGCGCTGCGCGACATGATTCAGAGCCACGTTTTGCAGCTCACGTCGCTGGTGGCGGTGGAACCTCCCGCGCGATTCGATGCGACGGCAGTGCGCAACGAAAAATTGAAAGTGCTGCAGTCGGTGCGGCCGTATGACTTGGGGATGGTGGCGACGTCGGTGGTGCGCGGGCAATATGGGCCGGGTGTCATTGATGGCAAACCTGTGCCCGGATACCGGCAGGAGCCGGGCGTGAATCCGCATTCGCGCACGGAAACATTTGTCGCCATGGAATTGCAGATCGACAATTGGCGATGGGCGGGAGTGCCGTTTTATTTGCGGACGGGGAAGCGGCTGGCGAAGCGCAGCACGGAGATCGTGATCCAGTTCAAGCGCGCGCCGCACATTGTGTTTCGTGAACGCGAAGTGGAAGACAATCGGCTGGTGCTGAATATTCAGCCGGACGAGGGGATTTCTGTTTCGTTTGGAGCGAAGAGGCCCGGGACGGAAATGGGAATTGGCCACGTGGCGATGCATTTCAGTTATCGCGAGGCTTTTGGCGACGGATCGCGCAGCGCGTATGCGACATTGCTGGGCGATTGCGTGCGAGGGGATGCGACGTTGTTCGATCGGGGCGACACTGTGGAGGCGGCTTGGGCGCTGGTCGAACCGATTTTGGACGTGTGGAGCGCGGCGAAAACCGCGGCGGTGCCGATATATCCCGCTGGGAGTTGGGGCCCGCGGGAATCGGAGCTTTTGCTCGAACGCAGCGGAAGACGGTGGTGCAACCCCTAAAGCGGAGACGTAACTCGGCGAGGGTGACGCTGAGACCACGCAATCGAAATTAGAACACGGGGGCAAGGGTGATCCTGGCGGGTGATGTCGGTGGTACGAAATGTAATCTTGCGCTGTTCTCTGAGGAGAACGGCACGCTGACGTGTGTGTTCCGCAAGCGATTTGCGAGCAAGGAATTCGCGCAGTTCGATCGGATTGTGAAGGAATTTTCGCGGCTGGCGGCGCCGCACCTGACAACGGATCCAATAGTCGCGGCGGGATTTGGTGTGGCCGGACCAGTGATCGACAACCACGTGCGCGCGACGAACCTCCCATGGACGGTAGACGCGAAGATTCTTTCGTCGGAACTGGACGTGGCGAAGATCGTCTTGCTCAACGACCTGGGTGCCACAGGTCACAGCATCGAGCATTTACCGATTGAGGAATTTTGCGTGCTGAATCCCGGAAAACCGGAGCCGGGGGGCACGCGTGCGCTGCTGGCTGCGGGGACGGGACTGGGGCAGTCGATATTGGTGTGGGACGGCGAGCGTTACCGAATCGTGCCGTCGGAAGGCGGGCATTCGGATTTTGCACCGCACACGGAGCAGCAGATCGAGTTGTTGCGCTTCATGCGGCGGCGGTATCCGCAGGTGAGTTGGGAGCTAATTTTGTCGGGGCGCGGATTTCGCACGCTACACGAGTTTCTCGCGCCTGACGTGAAGCACGCAAGTTTCGAAGATCCGGACGCCGATCCCGCGCCCGAGATCACGCAGAAGGGATTGGCGAAAACTTGTCCGGTTTGCGTGGAGACGCTGGATTTGTGGACCTCTATTTATGGCGGGGAGGCCGGGAACCTGGCGCTGAAGGTGCTGGCGTTGGGTGGGGTTTACGTGGCGGGTGGGATTGCCGTGAAAATCATCGACAAGATCAAGGATGGGACTTTTTTCCGCGCCTTCAAAGACAAATGGCATTTTGAGAATTTGCTGGCGAACATTCCGGTGTCCGTGGTGCTCAACGAGTCTGCGCCGCTGATGGGCGCGGCTTACGAGGCGCTGGCCGCGATGCAGAAGCAAGAGGCTTCGAGCACCCGCTGAACTGTTTCGGCACGTCTTTTCGAATCTCGCGCCCTCGCGCGGCGCTGCCTGCTACGCTTGCTCAGTGACCTTCGTGGAAGATCAATTCGGAGAGTGGAAGCCGATTTCGCGCTATGCGGGAATTGGCTGGCTGTGCTTTTATGTTTTGTTCCTGGCGTATGCCGCGGTCGATCGCACGGGCTTCCTTTTTCTCGACTACGCGAATTTGATGATTCATGAAGCCGGGCATCCTTTCTTCAGTTTTCTTGGCTATACGCCCATGATTTTGGGTGGCACGCTGGCGGAGCTGATTGTTCCGCTGCTGTGCGCGGCCTATTTCTTTTGGCGGCGCGAGATTTCAGGCACCGCGTTTTGCGGATTTTGGTTTTTTGAAAATTGTCCGTACATCGGGACGTATATGGCGGATGCGCGGGCGCAGGATTTGCCGCTGGTGGGCTCGGGCGACCACGATTGGGGAATATTGTTCGGGCAATGGGGATTGTTGGAGCAAGACCAGAAAATAGGCGGAGCGACGCGGGCGATCGGGTGGCTGGGAATGTTGGCGGTAATGGGTTGGCTGGCCTGGCGCATTTACCAGAGTGCGCGAGCCGAGCAAGAGGCGGGCGCGGAGCAAACGGCGAATTGAGTTCTGAGCGCGACCGATTTCGCGCGATAATCCTTTCATGCAAAACAAGTCCTTGCACTTGGATGTGAACGAACAGATTGAGTGTGCGCACACGCTGGCGTCACGCTTTTACACCGATCCATCGATTCTGGAAATTGAAAAGAGCAAGATTTTCCAGCGTACTTGGCAGCTTGTGGGAACGCTTCACCAAGCGTGTGGGGAAGTCAACGGCGTAGAGCGCACAATCGCGAATCCCGAGACCTTTTTCACGATGGATCTTGCGGGCGAGCCGATCGTGGTGGTGCGCGACAAGCAAGGAACGCTTCGCGCATTCAGCAATGTGTGCCGGCATCGTGCGGGCCCGATTGCGCAGGGGAGCGGCTGCAAAAATGTCTTGCGTTGCGGGTATCACGGCTGGACCTACACACTGGACGGACGGCTGATCGGTACTCCTGACGTGGAAGGCGTGGAGTTTTTTGATCGCAGCACGATGGGCATGGTGCCGTTGCGCGTGGAAACCTGGGAGCAGTTCATTTTCGTTAACTTCGACGCGCAGGCCGAACCGCTTGCGGTATTCCTCGGAGAAATACCTCGGCAAGCACGGGGATTCCACTTCGAAGGATTGCAGTCGGTGGAACGCCGCGACTACGTGATCGAATGCAACTGGAAGGTGTATGTCGACAATTATCTGGAGGGCTACCACATTCCGATTGCGCACCCTGGCTTGATGCGCGAAATCGATTATGCGCAATATCGGACCGAGACGTTTCGCTACTACTCGCAGCAGTTCGCGCCGATCCGCGCGATGAAGAGTGAGGACGACGAGAGGCTTTATGCGCCGGGAACGGGTTTGCAAGAGGCGCTTTATTTTTGGGTATTCCCGAATTTGATGATCAACATTTACCCGGATAACGTGTCCACCAATTTGATTCTGCCGATTTCACAAGAAAAGACACTGACGGTGTTCGAGTGGTTTTTCCATGATGCGGCGTCAAGCCACTCGAAGGAGCGCATCCGGAAGGCCGTGCGGTTCAGCGACGAAGTACAGCAAGAAGATATCGGATTGTGCGAAAGCGTGCAGCGGGGGCTGCGTTCAGCGACATACGATCGCGGACGGTATTCGGTGCGGCGGGAAAACGGCGTGCACCACTTTCACATGCTCTTACGCGAATTCCTTGAGCAAACCTGAGGTTAAGCGAAGTGTCAACTATGTCAGCTAATTGACGCTTATGCTAAAACATATTAGTTTTCAAAAAACTGCATCTCCGCGAAAGCGCCTGCATTTCTGCTTCGCATAAACCTCTGACATTCAACAGGTTAATTTTAGGCGCGAAATGGCTAACGATTTGCATCCTTCACGAGGCGTGATATCGCACGTGGAGGAATTGTCTTTTAGAAGAAAAATTCGGATCGCAGGCGGAAATCGTAGCTGCTTCTTTCGGAACAGCACCAGTAAGCACTGAAATCATTCCGGCCCGCAAGTCGCGGCGCTTTTCCCCAGATATGCATAACAAGACGCACGAAAGGAAAAAGGCGATGAAACTCGTATTCAAGGCGGTGTTGCTGCTAATGATTGTTGCCCTGGCGATCGCGCCGGTATGGGGACAAGTGGATACAGGAACGATTTCCGGCACAGTTCGAGACACGTCGGGAGCTGCTGTGGCCGGAGCCACGGTGACGGCGCGCAACGTCAACACTTCGGCGGAACGCTCCGTAACGACCGGAGACAACGGTCAATACACTATCCCTGCGCTGCCACCTGGAATTTATGAACTCACGGTGACGAGCTCAGGTTTCGCAAAATTTACAAGCCGGGTGGAAGTTACCGTCGGGGCGGTCGTCACGGTTGAGCCGCAACTGTCGGTTTCGAACCAGACGACGACGATCGAAGTGGTGGCGGCGGGCGGCGTGGAAGTGAACACGCAGAACCAAGAGCTGTCGCAAATCGTCAACACGCAGCAAATGCAAGAACTGCCGAGCCTGACGCGCAATCCTTACGATTTCGTGCAGATCGCGGGAAACGTCAGCGGTGGCGATCGCACGGCAAGCGGATTTGATCAAAATCAGACAAACCGCGGCGTTGGCGTATCCATTAATGGGCAACGCAGCTCCGGAACGGAAGTTCTTCTCGACGGCGTGGAGAACATGGACATTTTCACGGCAACCGTCGGCCAGCAGGTCCCGCTGGATGCGGTGCAAGAGTTTCGTGTAGTGACGAGCGACTTTGACGCCCAGTACGGGCGGGCATCGGGGGGAGTGGTCAATGTATCCACAAAATTGGGGACTAACTCTCTTCATGGTGGTTTGTGGGAATTCAACCGGCTATCGTCCTATACGGCAAACACGTTTGGAAATGCGGTAACCGGCGCGCCGAAAGGCAAATACACCCGCAATCAATTTGGTTACGACATTGGCGGTCCGATTTTCAAGGACAAGCTGTTCTTCTTTCAGAGCACGGAATGGCTCCGCGTACGCAGCAACGCGGTCTTGCAGGCGTACGTGCCAACTCCACAACTTCTGGCGGCCTCTGCTCCTAACGTTCAGGCCTACTTCAATGCGTTCGGCAACAACAGCTTTAATTTTGCGAGTACGGTTGCCGCAGGAGACCCGAGAATCGGAGGTATCGCGGGAGTCCCGGCAGCTACCCCTGCATTCGGGTTGGTCAACTTCAACGCACCCTCAGATGCCGGCGGGGGACTACCGCAGAACACGCATCGGATTATCGGCCGGCTGGATTTTAATTTGAACAATAGCACGCAGATGTTCTTCCGTTACGCGCTGGAGAACCTGGTCGACTTCAACGGAGGCCTTTTCTCCAGCCCCTATTCCCAGTACAACGTCGGCGATTCCCAGTTCAACAATCAGGGTGTGTTTGCAATCAATCATTCCTTTACCCCTGCGCTCTATAGCAGCTCGAAGATTGCATTCGGCCGGTTGAATATCAGGCAGACTTTCAACCCGTCCGTCCTGAACGTGCCAGAGCTGCTTATGAATGCAGCCCCGATTAGCATAGGAGCGAATCCGATTCAGCTTCCAGGTCTGTGGGCGCAGTTCGCAGGTTCGGGTGGCGAACCCTTCGGTGGGCCGCAGAATTCACTCCAATTGTTCGAGGATATATCTTGGACTAAAGGCAGCCACACCGTCCGCTTCGGCGGTGCATACAACTATCAGCAGATCAATACTGCGTTTGGGGCCTTCGCACAGGCAATTGAGCAGCTTGGAACCGATCAAACTTCCGCTTTCGCCAATTTTGTCACAGGGAACTTGTCGCTGTTTCAAGTTGCCGTTAATCCACAAGGTAGATTCCCATGCCGACGGGACCCCGTGGCCGGATTGCTTGTAACTCCAGGCTGCACATTGACGCTACCAGCCACCTCACCAAGCTTCGCGCGCAGCTATCGCTACCACGACTGGGCAGCCTATCTGGAAGACAGCTGGAGGATCAGGCCGCGCTTAATGTTCAACTATGGTTTCCGCTACGAATATTTCGGAGTACAGCATAATAACAATCAGCGACTGGACTCCAACTTTTACTTCGGTCCAGGTTCATCCTTCTTTGACCGGATTCGCAATGGCGCGGTGCAGATTGCACCGGATAGCCCGGTGCACGGACTCTGGAATCCAAACTTTGGAACCATCGCACCGCGCATCGGCTTTGCCTGGGACATCTTCGGAGATGGGAAAACGAGTCTACGCGGTGGATACGGCATGAGCTACGAGCGAAACTTTGGCAACGTGACGTTTAACGTCATTCAGAACCCGCCGAACTACGCTAGCGTGCAAATCACGGAGGGAACAGCCGGTCTTCCTTCAATTACGGTTACAACGGATAATCTAGGTCCGTTCGCCGGTTCCACTGGAACGGTACCGTTGCGGCCTTCCAGCTTGCGGCACGTAGATCAGAACATTGCGACGGCGCAGACGCAGTTCGTCAGCTTGGCCGTAGAACGCGAAATTGCGCGCAATACCGTGGTTGCGCTCGAATACAGCGGAGCGCATGGCATTCATTTGTACGACATCGCCGCGTCCAACCCCGTCGGTGGCGGCAACGTTTATCTCAATGATCCCCGCACTGTCCTGACACGCGTCAATAACCAGTACACCGGTATCAACACCCGCGGCAGCAGGGGCGCTTCGCACTACAGCGCCCTAAACATTCGCTTGCAAACGCAAAACCTGCACAACAGCGGGCTAAGCTTGACGGCGAATTACACTTGGTCACATTCGACCGACGATCTTAGCTCCACATTCTCCGACAGTACGCAGGGAGCTTCCAACGGCATCGGTAATCTGGGATATTTGGATCCTCGCAATCCACGGCTTGATTGGGGCAGTTCGGATTATGATGTCCGGCACCGTATAGCCGTCACTCCCATCTACAACATCCCCTTCTTCAGAGATCGAAGAGGCGTAACACACCAAGTCCTCGGCGGCTGGAGTGTGGTCGGTATTTTCATCGCGAGGACCGGAACACCGTTTTCCATTTTTGACACCACAAATTCGGCCAACGCGGCTGCGGGGAACGGAATCCCGAGGTATGTGCCGTCCACTGGTTCTGTACCGCGGACGAGCACTGGGACTCCCGTAAACGTGGGACCAAATCAATACACGGTGCTAACTTTGCCTGCGGCAAACCCCGCGCCTTTCGATCCGACGCTTAAAAACGGCGCTCACCCAACGGGCATCTCGGATTTCGGTCCCTTTCCTGCCGATATGACCGGCAGAAACATGTTCCGCGGCCCCGGTGCATGGAACTTTGACATGGCTGTCGCGAAATCCTTCGCCATCACCGAGCGATTCCGGCTGGAATTCCGCGCTGAAGCCTTTGATATTTTCAATCACCACAACTTCTACATCCTGGGGACAAACCTTGACGCATCTAATTTTGCGATCAAGGATCCGATAACGAACGCCATCATTACGCCGCTGCCCGTTCCTGTAACCGCGCTAAAGGGTGGTCTCGGGATTAACAATGTCACTGCTACCAACCATGATGAGCGCCGCTTCGGGCAGTTCGCGTTGCGGCTGATGTTCTGATCTACACCAATTGCTGAACTGAAAGTAAAAAGGGGAGCCCCGCGGCTCCCCCTTTTACTTTTACGGCGCGACGACTGAACCACAGTTCACGCTGGCTCCGGCACCGGCTCCATGGATCCCAAGAGGAAAACGTAGCCGGCGATTCCGATGAGCAGGAAAATGCCTGCGGCGGCAAAGGCCCAGAAGAACGAGTGCGTCGCCTGTACCACGTAACCGGTCACAATGGGTGCGGCGATTCCGGCGAGCTGATTGCCGAAATTCAGGATCCCTCCCAGGGTGCCAACGCTCTCCTTCGGTGCAATCAGGGAAGGAATCGACCAACCCACCGGCGATGCCGCTGAGAGCCCGCCTATCGAGACACTTATCCAGAAGAGAGCGGTGGTGGCGGTATGAGCGTTTGCAGCTCCTAAAATTCCCAAACCCAGAGCGGTTCCTCCGATCAGAACGACTTGACGCACACGAACCGGGTTCTTGCCTCGCTGGATCAGGAAGTCCACGAGCCAACCGCCAACCGCCAAATCCAGCAGAGTGGCGACTATCCAGGGAATACTCGTGTAGAGCGCCGAATGAAGAAGATCGACGTGATGGGTGGCGGAAAGATAGCTCGGCAACCAGGTCAGGAGCAGATAGAAGCTGTAGTTGTAGGAGGCGAAGCCCAAAGCGAGTCCCCAGACTCGGCGCTGCCGCAGTAAGTAGGCGAGAGGCGCTCCTTTCGCGGCTCTTGCGCGATCTTCCGGCTGCGCCCCGCCGCGAGCGATGTATTCGCGCTCGGTGGGTGTAAGGAACTTGTCTTCGCTTGGGTTGTGGTAAAAGGCGTAGAACAGAGCGAAAAAGAGAACACTAATCAGTCCCGTCGCGGCAAAATTCCAGCGCCATCCAAAGTGCAGCAGCAAGACGCCCAATATGGGTATACCTATGGCGGAAGAGAATTTTGCCATGGCGTCGAATATTGCCGTTGCCAGGCTGCGTTCGTTCTTCGGAAACCAGTAGCCGGTGGCTTTCGCATAGGCTGGAAATGTCGGAGCTTCGCCGATACCCAAAAGAAATCGCGCGGCAAACAGGCCGCCAATACCGCTCGAAATTGCCGCTGCGAAGGAAGCGATGCTCCAAATAACTGTGCTGATAATTCCCACGCGCCGAACGCCGAAGCGGTCGAGCAATAGCCCGGAAGGAAGCTGGAGAAGCGCGTAGGGCCAGTTGTAGGCGCTAGACAAATACCCGAACATCACAGCGGAAATTCCAAACGCATCCTGCAGCGCATCGCGCGAGACGGAAAGATTGACGCGGTCGAAATAGTTCACCAGCACGCCGAAGCCGAGGAGCAAGGCGATGCCCCATCGGCGGCGTGGGATTTTCAGCACTTGCGCCGCTGGTTGTAGCTGCGCTGTTGTTGTCATGGAAAAATTGCGAACGCAGGGGGAGTATCCCACAAGAAGAGTTCAATCGTCTCGCTGAACATGCGGTGCGCTGTGCCGTCAGCAATCGAGAGAGTTGCGCAATGAAAGTAGCGTTATGAGAGCGGCGTTATGAAATTTTGCGCTATGCCCACGAATAGCCTTGCTTGGCTAGTGGCAGCGTGCGGATGCGCTTGCCTGTTAGCGTGAAAAGCGCGTTGCACACGGCGGGCAGCACCGGAGGCAACGCGGGCTCGCCCAACCCCGTCGGGGAATTGTCCGTCTTGAGGAAGTGGACTTCGATTTCCGGTGGGGCTTGGGTCAAGCGCACCGGCGGGTATTCGTGGAAGTTGCTCTGGACCGCGCGGCCGCGCTCGATGGTGATCTCGTAGCCCATGAGATGGCTGAGCCCTTCGATCACCGAACCTTGCACTTCGTTGAGCGCGCCGCTGGGATTGATGATTTGGCTGCCGACGTCGCCTGCCACCCACACTTTGTTGACACGAATCTTGTTGCCCGGCGCGAGGTGGACTTCCGCGACTTCCGCAAAGTGTCCGCGGTGACTGAAATGGAAGGCCACACCGAGGGCCGTGTCTTTCGGCAGCTTGCGCGAACCCCATCCGGATTTTTCGGCGACGAGTTCGAGCACGCCGCGCATTCGCTGCGGATTGAGCAATAACGGCGGTGGGCCGCCGGCGGGGGTGCCCTCCGGTGGTGTGAAAGCGAGCGGCGCGGTGTTGAGCAGGGCCAGCCTGAATTGGACTGGATCCTTGCCTGCGGCGTGCGCCAGTTCGTCGATGAAAGATTGCATCACGAACGCGATGCCATTGCTGCCGGGAGCACGCATGGCGCCGGTCGGCACGCCCGTGGGCATCAGCGACGTATGCATGGCGAAATTGGTCACGAAGCGCGCGGGAAATTCGTCCGGTGAAATTCCGGCCGCGGACGCGAATTTCTCACCTTCGCCGAAAGTGATGAAATGATTGCGCCAGGCGACCAGGTTACCGGAGGAATCCACTGCCGCCTTCAAATAGTGGTATCCCGCAGGGCGGTAGAAGTCGTGGCGCATGTCGTCTTCGCGCGTCCACAAAAGCTTTACGGGCGCGCCGATGGTCTTGGAAATCCACGCGCCTTCGATCATGTAATCGTTGGTCAAGCGCCGGCCGAACCCGCCGCCCATGCGCGTCAGGTGAATGGTGATGTCCTTCTCGCTGATGCCAAGCGTCTTTGCGACTTGCCCGAGGCCGCGCTGCGGCGTCTGGCTCGGCACCCACATTTCAAGCTTGCCATCGCGATAATGCGCGGTGCAGTTTTGTGGTTCGAGGGGCGCGTGCGCTATGAATGGATACGAGTAGTATGCCTCGACAACCTTCGCCGCGTTTTGCAACGTGGCTTCGGCGTCACCGTCCTTGCGAAGAGAACGCCCAGGCGGCTGCTTGGAAAGTTCTTCGGCGCGGCGCGCGAATCCTTCGCTACTCTGCTGCGCAGTCTTGCCTTCATCCCATTTCACTTGCAGCTTTTGCCGCGCGGTACGCGCTTGCCACCAACTATCCGCAACGATCGCGACGCCGCAAAGCAATCCAGTCAGGTCGCTGCCACCTTCGACGACAAACGCGTGCCGGATGCCCGGCATCGCTTTGATTTCGTCGACGTTTGCGCTGATGACCCTGCCGGCAAAGACCGGGCACTTCTCAAAAACGGCCCATAGCATGCCGGGCATGGTGAAATCGATTCCAAAAAGGGGCTTGCCGGTCAAAATTGCGGCGTTGTCCACTTGCGGGATGGACTTGCCGATGATTTTGTAGTCCTTAGGATCTTTCAAATGGACAGTCTGCAAATCGGGTGGCGTCAAGGTCGCGGCTTTTGCGGCGAGCTCGCCGTAACCGACCGAACGCTTCGAAGAGTCATGCCGTACGCGGCCCGAGGAGGTGGTGCACTCCAACTCCGGCACGCTCCACGTCTGCGCGGCAGCGCTGATGAGCATCTCGCGCCCCGCTGCGCCAATGCGGCGCATCGGATCCCAATTGTTCGGCGTCGCGGTGCTGCCTCCGGCGACTTGCAGCCCGTATTTCGCGTAGTCGACGTCGGCCTGCTCCGTGCGCACATCTTTCCAGTCGACATCGAGTTCTTCCGCGATAAGCATCGGCAGCATCGTCTTGATGCCCTGACCGATTTCCGGATTTTTCGCGGTGATGGTGACAATGCCATCTGGCGCAATGCGAATGAATGCGTTGGGCATCAGATTGGCGGGCGGCGGTCCCTGCGGCGATTGCCCAAAAAGTTTTGGATCGATGTAGGCGGAAATAAGCAGACCACCGCCCGCGATGGCACTCACGCGAAGAAAGGAGCGGCGCCCGATTATATTGGGAATAGTTGCGGTTGCCATAATCGCCTCCTTACTCCAAGCCTGAGACGCTGCCGCTGCTTACCGCTTGAGCCGTGCGCCCTGGTTGACTTGCCGCCAATGCAGCGGCCTTGTGAATCGCCTGCCGAATCCGGATGTAGGTTCCGCAGCGGCAGATGTTTCCGTTCATGGCGGCGTCAATGTCTTGATCCGTCGGCTTATGAGTTTTGGCCAGCAGCGCCGCCGCGGACATCATCTGTCCCGCCTGGCAGTAACCACACTGCGGTACGTCAAGATCCGCCCATGCAAGCTGGACAGGATGCGACCCGTCCGCGGAAAGCCCTTCGATCGTGGTGATCTTAGCGTTGTCCGCGGTGGACACCGGCGTCTGGCACGAGCGCACGGCGCGTCCGCCGATGTGCACCGCACAAGCGCCGCACTGGCCTATACCGCAGCCGTATTTCGTGCCGCGAAGATTCAGTACATCACGAATGACCCAAAGGAGCGGCATGTCCGCGGGAGCGTCCACCGTGGCAGGCCGTCCATTCACCGTCAATTTGTATGGCATGGTCGAATCCTGAAACGCAAAATTCACCGCGTGGTTAAAGCTGGGCTAAAGCGGAGGCTGTGAACACAAATGAACATAGAAGGGGACAAGCGCTCTTGTCAAACCAAAAAATCTTAACTGCAACCGCAGCAAACCTGCAGTAGCACAAACCCTTGCAGCAGCTTCGCGGGTCATGTACGCTCCGTCTTTCGTAAGCGCCTATTTTTGCTAGAAGTGCGTCCCATCGAAATCTCAGGGCAGGCGGATGGAAGGAGCCATTCAGAATGACGGGAATCGACTGGCTAATCCTAGGCTTGTATTTCGCCTTCGTATTGGGCATCGGCGTGGCGCTGAAGGGCTCGATGAAGACGAGCGCGGATTTCTTCCTCGCCGGCCGCGCCATTCCCGCGTGGGTCGCCGGTCTCGCATTTATGTCCGCCAATCTTGGCGCGCAGGAAGTCATCGGCATGGGTGCTTCTGGCGCGAAGTACGGAATTGCGACCTCGCATTTCTATTGGATCGGCGCTATTCCCGCGATGGTCTTCGTCGGCATCTTCATGATGCCGTTTTACTACGGCTCCCGCGCGCGCTCCGTGCCCGAATACTTGCGTCTGCGTTTCGACGAAAAAACGCGCGGACTGAATGCCATTTCCTTCGCCATTATGACGATCTTCTCGTCAGGCATCTCAATGTATGCGATCGCCAAGCTGATTCAAACCCTGCACGTATTTGACGGCGTATTCCAGCGGCTGGGGCTCAACAGCTCGTGGATTTTCGATTTCGCCATCCTAATCTCCGCCATCGTCGTGCTCGTTTACACCTTTCTCGGCGGCTTGTCGAGCGCCATCTATAACGAAGTGCTGCAGTTTTTTCTCATCGTCGCGGGATTTCTGCCGCTCACCTATTTGGGATTGAAAAATGTCGGCGGCTGGTCGGGATTGAAAGCCACGCTGGGGCCGAGCTACACGCACTCCTGGGCGGGACTGAGCCACGCAAACACGAACCGGCTGGGCGTCGAATGGTTCGGCCTCGTCATGGGTTTGGGCTTCGTGCTTTCGTTCGGTTACTGGTGCACAGATTTTCTTGTCATACAGCGCGCCATGGCCGCGAAATCCATGAGCGCCGCCCGGCGCACGCCGCTAATCGGCGCATTCCCAAAAATGTTGTTTCCGTTTCTGGTCATCCTCCCGGGTTTGATTGCTATCGCGCTGCCCACCCAGCCCGCAGTACCGCCCCACGCGCGTGTAGTTGTCGGCGCTGAGGTGCCCGGAAAAGGCATCATTCCCATGAAGGTCGACCCAAGCTCCGGCAAGCCCATGCTCGACAATGACGGCAAGCCGCAGCTCGACTACGATCTCGCCGTGCCCAGCATGCTGCTGCATTATTTCCCGCCAGGGATGCTCGGGCTAGGACTCACCGCGCTGCTCGCCAGCTTTATGTCCGGCATGGCCGGCAACGTAACCGCCTTTAACACCGTGTGGACCTACGATATCTATCAGTCCTACATTCGGCCTGGCGCAACCGATGCGCACTATCTTTCGATGGGTCGAGCGGCCACCGTTTTTGGCATCGCGTTTTCCATCGCTGCCGCGTACATGGCCAATCGCTTCAACAATATTATGGACATGTTGCAACTCGTCTTCGCATTCGTGAATGCGCCGCTCTTCGCCACCTTTTTGCTCGGCATGTTCTGGAAGCGCACGACCGGGCACGCCGCCTTCACCGGCTTGCTCGCCGGAACCGCCGCGGCAGCGATTCATCATGGGCTGACGCTTCCGGCCGGAGCCGTTGTCGGAATTAAAGGTGGATGGCTGGCCGTAACGCACATCTATCCGAGTGAAATGGCACAGAATTTCTGGACCGCGATCTATGCCTGGAGCACCTGCTTCGTGGTCACTATCGTCGTGAGTCTAGTGACGCGCGCTCCAGACGAGAGCAAGCTCGTTGGGCTGGTCTATTCGCTCACACCGAAACCCGAAGAAGAGCCAATGGCCTGGTATGCAAGGCCGGCGTCGCTGGCGCTCATGGTCATCGCCGGCACGGTCTTGTTGAATATCATCTTCTGGTAGGAGAGCCGATGGGCATCGACATTCGCTTGCCGCTAGGAATTCTTTTTTTGCTGCTAGGATTAATCCTGGTCGTTTACGGCGCCGCGAGTGATCCCTCGCTATACCGGCAATCCCTTGGCATCAATGTCAATTTCGACTGGGGAATCGTGCTGTTAATTTTCGGCACGCTGATGTTTGCGCTCAGCCGCCGCGGCGCACGCGCGCAGGTGCGAACTGAAAACGATCAGCAATCTCCACGTTCTTCCGGTCATTGAGGATAATCCCTAAACATGAAGCTAATTCGATATCTGGATCAATCTGGAAAGATTCAATATGCTGTCGAGCAGGAAGGCGGCGCGCGCTTGCGAATCGAGGGCGATCCCTTCGGCAAGAATCGCGTCACTCAGGAATCGGTGAGCATTGCCAAGATTCTCGCGCCCGTAGTCCCGGTCATGATTTGGTGCATTGGGCAGAACTATCGCCGGCACGCGGACGAAGTAGGCATGAGCTCGGGCGAATATCCCGTTGCTTTTGCGAAAGGCCCGAACGCCGTGCAGGATCCCGGCGCGCCCATTGCCATTCCCACGCGCGCGGGAACGGCGGAGCTGGACTATGAGGGCGAGCTCGTGGTCATCATCGGGAAAGCCTGCAAAGACGTGAGCCGCGAGCACGCTCTCGAGTACGTCGCCGGCTACACCTGCGGCAACGATGTGAGCGCGCGCGACTGGCAGTTGAAGAAAGGCGGCACCCAGTGGTGCCGCGGAAAAAGCTTCGACACGTTCGCCCCCATCGGTCCTTGCCTGGTGACTCCGCAGTCCATCGCGGACTCCAGTGGGCTGCGTATCCAGACCACGGTGAACGGCCGCGTGATGCAGGACGGCAACACCCGCGATATGGTTCGCGATGTCCCAGCGCTGATCGAATTCCTCAGCCAGAGCACCACGCTGCTCCCGGGCACCGCCATTTTCACCGGCACGCCGCACGGAGTAGGTATGGCGCAGAACCCACCGTTGTGGCTCAAGGACGGCGACGAAGTGAGCATCAGTATCGATAAGATCGGCACGCTCACGAATACCGTGCGCCAGCTTTAGCGGCGATGGAAAGATATTGCCGGGCGCTGAACCAAAACCCCGCGTGGTATAGAATCGAACGCAATGTCAGGAAACGGAGCAACACAGCGCCGCGTCTTGCGGCTTGATCCGAGAGACAACGCTCTCGTAGCCTTGACGAACCTGCGCAAGGGCGAAAGCGTAGCTTTGGCGGGCGCCGAGTATTTGTTGCTGTCTGACATCCCGGCAAAACATAAGTTTGTCACCGAAGATCTTCCCGCGGGCGGCGAAGTAATCATGTATGGCGTGCTCGTTGGGCGCACCGCCGAGCCTCTCCGTCGCGGCGATCTGTTGTCTACGCGCAATCTCCGCCACGCTGCTGCCGCATTCCACAATCGAGATAGCGCCCCGCATTGGTCGCCGCCTGACGTTTCTCGCTGGCGAGAAAAGACATTTCTTGGTTACCAAAGGGCGGATGGACTGGTTGGCACACGCAACTATTGGGTCGTGCTTCCGTTGGTTTTCTGCGAAAACCGGAATCTTGCCGTTTTGAAGCAAGCCTTTGAGGAAGAGCTAGGCTTTGCTGCGCCGCAAATCTATCGCCGCCAGGTTGCGGAAATGGTGCGCCTCTATAAAGAGGGTAAGGCGGAAGGACTTCGGACTGTTTCGTTCACGGAAAATAATCCTCCGCCGGCCACCGCGAGAGTATTTGACAATGTCGACGGCATAAAATTCCTGGTACACGAGGGCGGCTGCGGCGGCACGCATGAGGATTCTGCAAATTTGTGTGCGCTGCTGGCCGGATATATTCACCATCCGAATGTTGCCGGCGCCACGGTTCTGAGCCTCGGATGCCAACACGCGCAAGTGGCCATGTTGCAGGAGCAAATCAAGCGCCGCGACCCAAATTTCCGGAAGCCGCTCCTCGTTTTCGAACAGCAAAAGAGCGCCTCCGAAGCGGCCATGATCTCGCAAGCGATTCGCGAGACGTTCCTGGGATTAGTCGAAGCCGACAAAGCCCAGCGACAGCCGGCGCCGTTATCGCAGCTTTGCGTCGGCCTGAAATGCGGCGGTTCCGATGGATTCTCTGGAATCTCTGCTAATCCCGCCATTGGCCACGTGGCGGATCTTCTCGCGACCCTCGGTGGCCGCGGAATTCTTTCGGAATTTCCGGAGCTGTGCGGCGTCGAGCAGGAGCTCATCAATCGTTGCGTGAGCACGAGCGTCTCGGAGCGCTTCATGCATCTGATGAGCGATTATGCGGCACGCGCGAAAGCCGTCCGCGCCGGATTTGAGATGAACCCTTCGCCCGGAAATATTCGTGACGGGCTGCTCACCGACGCTATGAAATCGGCGGGTGCGGCCAAAAAGGGCGGCACCTCGCCAGTCACCGGCGTGCTCGACTATCCCGAATATTCCGCCGAACCTGGCTTAAATCTGCAATGCACGCCGGGCAACGACGTAGAGTGCGTCACTGCGCAAGTGGGCGCGGGAGCCAATGTGGTCCTGTTCACCACGGGCCTCGGCACGCCCACCGGCAATCCCATCGCCCCGGTCATTAAGTTGTCCACCAGCTCGGACTTGGCCCGCCGCATGCCGGACATCATTGATATCGACACAGGCGGAATCATTTCGGGAGAAATCACCATCGAGCAAATGGGCGAAAGTATTTTGGAGCGCATTATACAAGTGGCGAGCGGCGAGCTTCATACCAAGGCCGAGTTGCTCGCTCAAAACGATTTCATCCCCTGGAAGCGAGGAGTCTCTCTCTGAGCGGCGCCGCGCAACATCGCGATGCTTTCCGGCTCGACGGCAAAGTCGCCGCGATCACCGGCGCTGCCAGCGGAATCGGCCTCGCCATCGCCCAGCGGTTCGCGCGTCAGGGCGCGGCGGTACGCATCCTCGACCTCGACGAAAAAGCAGCCAATTCTGCAGCGCAGGAAATTGCAGCATCCGGCGGTGATGCCAAGGCCTACGCATGCGACGTTTCCAATCAAGAGCAGACCAGAAGTATCTTCGACAAACTAACGCGGCAGGAGCGCCTTCATATTCTCGTGAACAATGCAGGCGTCTCTCATATAGGCACGGTCGAGACTACGACCGAAGCCGATTTCGACCGACTCTTCCGCATCAATGTGAAAGGTGTCTACAACTGCACGTTCGCTGCGATTGGGCATATGAAGTCCCAAGGTGGCGTGATTCTGAACATGGCTTCGATCGCCGGCACCGCGGCGCTCGCCGATCGCTTTGCGTATTCCATGAGCAAAGGTGCGGTAGTCGCCATGACCTATTCCGTGGCCAAGGATTATCTGGTGCACAAAATCCGCTGTAACTGCATTTCTCCGGCCCGCGTGCATACTCCGTTTGTCGACGGCTATTTGCGAAAAAACTATCCCGGTCGCGAGCAGGAAATGTTCCAGAAATTGTCTGCATCGCAACCCATTGGCCGCATGGGCGAACCAGAAGAAGTTGCCGCACTGGCTCTTTTTCTTTGCTCCGACGAAGCCGCATTCATCACCGGATCGGATTATCCGCTCGACGGAGGGTTCTTCAATCTCCGTGGATAAAATAGGCGCGTTTAGTCGGTGCGAGCAGGATCTTAGATGAAGATTGATTCGCACCAGCATTTCTGGCGCTATGATACCGCGCGTGACGCGTGGATCACGGACTCAATGGCGGTGTTGAAGCGCGACTTCTTGCCCGAGCACCTCGCTGCCGAATTAGCCGCGAACGGTTTCGACGCCTCTATTGCCGTGCAAGCGGACCAATCCGAAAACGAGACTATGTTTCTGCTCGATCTTGCTGAAAAGAACGAGCGCGTTGCTGGCGTCGTCGGCTGGGTGGATCTTCTCTCGCCTCAGCTAGCGGAAAATCTCGAATATTTCGCGCATTTTTCAAAGCTGCGCGGCTTTCGCCACATCGCACAAGCTGAGCCGGACGATCGCTTCCTCGTGCGGGAAGACTTTCTCAAAGCGGTGGCGCAGTTGCGTCCATTCGGTTTCACGTACGACATTCTCATCTATCCGAAGCAATTGCCTGCCGCCATGGAACTCGTAGGCCGGCTTCCCGAGCAGCGTTTTGTGATCGATCATCTTGCGAAGCCGCAGATCAAGGCCGGGAAAACCGCGCCCTGGGCCGCGCAGATGCGAGAAATCGCGCAAAACAGAAATGTATTTTGCAAGATTTCGGGACTGGTCACGGAAGCCGATTGGAAGCACTGGAAACCCGATGATTTCAAGCCTTATCTTGACATAGTCTTCGACGCGTTCGCTGCGGACCGATTGATGTTCGGCTCCGATTGGCCGGTGTGCTTGCTAGCTGCGACGTATCGTCAGGTTAATCAGCTCATGGAGGAATACGTGAAAGGATACTCCGAAGCCGATAAGGACAAGTTCTTCGGCGGCAACGCCGCACAATTTTACGAATTGAACATGGCTCAACATGGACTTGCAGCTTAATGGCAAGGTCGTTGTAATCACCGGAGGCGCCAAGGGCATCGGTGCCGCCATTGCCCGCGGTTGTGCGCGCGAAGGCGGAATTCCCATTCTGGTCGACAAAGACGCTGAAGCGGGACAGCAGTTGCAAATCGAACTACGGAAGTCTGGTGCATCCTGCGGGCTGATTTGCACTGATTTATTGCCCGCCGCAAACTGCGCTGCGGCGATTGAGTCAACGCTACGCGATTTCGGAAGAGTCGACGTGCTGGTCAACAATGCCGGCATTAACGACAACGCCGGGCTCGAGCGCGGCAGCCCAGAAAAATTCCTACGCTCTTTGGAGCTCAATCTTCACCACTACTACAACATGGCCCATTACGCTTTGCCTGCTTTGAAGAAATCGCGGGGCTGCATCATCAATATAGCGTCCAAGGTCGCCATGACGGGCCAAGGCGGCACCTCCGGCTATGCCGCGGCAAAAGGCGCGATTCTTTCGCTCACGCGCGAATGGGCTGCCGAATTACTCCCCTATGGCATTCGCGTGAACGCGCTGCTCCCAGCGGAAGTGATGACGCCGCTTTATAAACAATGGCTCGGCACTTTCCCGGACCCCGCGGAGAAACTCAAGCACATCACCGCCAAAATTCCACTCGGCAAGCGCATGACCGAGCCTGACGAGATTGCCGCGATGGCCCTCTTTCTAATGTCGGCGCAGGCCAGCCACGTAACTGGCCAACACGTGCTCGTGGACGGCGGCTACGTCC
This sequence comes from Candidatus Acidiferrum sp., assembly GCA_036513675.1. Classification (GTDB taxonomy): domain Bacteria; phylum Acidobacteriota; class Terriglobia; order Acidiferrales; family UBA7541; genus Acidiferrum. The sequence continues at coordinate 8,464 of DATBYP010000057.1, read as the reverse complement.
ATCTTGACCGCGCCCTGACATGATAGTGAGTTTAGCGATGCTATCTAATTTGTGAGAACGATGAACAGACGATACTGCCTCACGCTCGACCTCAAAGATGACCCGGCGCTGATCGCCGGGTATCGCCGGCATCACCAGAAAATTTGGCCGGAAATTACGAGCAGCATAAAAGATTCCGGCATCATCGACATGGAAATTTATCTGCTCGGCACGCGCATGTTCATGGTCATGGAAGTGGACGAGCGATTTTCCTTCGACGCCAAAGCCAAGGCAGACCGCGCAAATCCCAAAGTCCGCGAATGGGAAGATTTGATGTGGAAATTCCAGAAGCCGCTCCCGGCCGCACAGCCGGGAGAAAAATGGCTGCTCATGGAGCGGATTTTCAAGCTGGAATCGTAGTCGTATTGGAATCACAACAGGAGGATCTGCTGCTCATGAAACCCAACAGCATACCGCGTCGCGATTGGCTGCTTGGCACTGGAGCGTCTCTTATTACTCTGGCAGCCTCAACGAAAACCGGCGCAGCCCCCGCGCAAGCGCAAAAAGCCTCCGAAGCCGAGGAAGCCGACCGTGCCCGCCGCATGCAATGGTGGCACGAAGCGCGATTCGGCATGTTCATCCACTGGGGTCTGTACAGCGTGCTCGGCCGTCACGAGTGGGTGATGGAAAACGAAGGAATCCCCGTAGTCGATTACGAACAGCTCGCCAAGCGCTTCCAACCAAAGCCGAACGCCGCGCGCGCCTGGGCCAAGCTCGCCAAACAAGCCGGCCAGAAATACATGGTGATGACCTCAAAGCACCACGAAGGCTTTTGCAATTTCAACACCAAGCTCACCAACTACTGCGCGCCAAAGCAAGGCCCTGACCGCGACCTCGTTCATGAATACGTCGAAGCCGCCCGCGCCGAAGGGTTGCGCTTTGGCTTTTACTATTCCCTGATGGATTGGCACCATCCGGACGGCGCACGTTGCGCCACTAACGAAGACGCTCGCAAGCGTTTCGTCGAATATACGCACGGCCTCATCCGCGAGTTAATGACCAATTACGGAAAAGTCGACGTGCTTTGGTACGACGTGTCCTGGCCGCTCGATGCCCGCGGCTGGGAATCTGAGCGTATGAACAAGATGGTTTTCGAACTTCAGCCCGACATCATCGTGAACAATCGCAATGCGCTCCCGGGAGATTTCTCGACGCCAGAACAGAAAATTGTCGCCGACCAACCTGGCCGAGCCTGGGAAAGCTGCATGACGCTAAATGAAAGTTGGGGATATCATCAGGCGGATGACGCCTGGAAAACTCCAAAAACCGTCGTACGCAATCTCGTTTATTGCGCGCACGATGCAGGAAATTATCTGCTCAATATTGGTCCCAAGCCCGACGGCTCGATCCCCGAAGACTCTGTGCGCATTCTGACCGAGGTTGGCCGCTGGACCTCGCGCAACGCCGAGTCGATCCATACTCAAGACCGCTGTCAGCCGCACCGCTCGAACTACGCCGGTTTCACGCGTAAGGGAAACACTCTGTATATGCACGTTTATTTTTGGCCCGGAGAAACCGTATCGCTGGCCGGATTGAAAACTGAGGTGAAGTCCGCGCGCCTCCTCGCGAGCGGTCAGCTGGTCAAATTCCAGCAAGATCGCTTCCGCGTGCGCTTCACCGGATTGTCTACCGAAGCTCCGGATCATCCAGTCACCACGATTGCGATCGAGTGCGAGTCCGAACCCGTGCAAGATACCGACTTTGTGCGACGCGAACGCCCGCGCAATTCCGTTTGAGTTTGCCTGTTTTGAAATCCAGATAGAGGATTCAACCCGCAATGCGCATAACCGACGCCAAAGTAATCATCTGCAGCCCCGGAAGAAATTTCGTCACGCTAAAAATCACCACGGAAGACGGCGTCTACGGCCTCGGCGATGCCACGCTCAACGGCCGCGAACTCGCCGTCGCCAGCTATCTCTCTGATCATGTGATCCCGCTACTCATCGGCCGAGACGCCCGCCGCATCGAAGACGCATGGCAATACCTCTACAAGGGCGCGTACTGGCGCCGCGGTCCCGTGACCATGGCCTCCGTCTCCGCCGTCGATACCGCGCTATGGGACATCAAGGGCAAGTCGCTCGACGTTCCCGTCTATCAACTGCTCGGCGGTGCCTCCCGCGACGCCGTCATGGTTTACGGCCACGCTAATGGAAAGGACATCGACGCCACTGTCGCGGCCGTTGCCGAATACGCCAAGCTCGGCTACAAAGCCATTCGCGCGCAAAGCGGCATCCCCGGCCTCGAGAGCACGTACGGCGTCGGCCGCGGCAAGATGTTTTACGAGCCCGCCGAAAAAGACGCGCCAGCCGAAGACGCCTGGAGCTCCGAGCTCTATCTCAATTTTGTTCCCCGCTTGTTCGAACGCCTGCGCAGGGAATTCGGCTCCGACCTTCACCTCCTTCATGACGCGCATCACCGTCTCACGCCCATCGAAGCCGCCCGCCTCGGCAAGGAGCTCGAGCCTTATCACCTCTTCTGGCTCGAAGACCTCGTTCCCACCGAGCTCCAGGAAAGTTTCCGCCTGATTCGCCGCCATACCACCACGCCCCTCGCCGTGGGCGAAGTTTTCAATTCCATCTATGATTGCCAGCAGCTCATTCAAGAGCAACTGATCGATTACATCCGCACCGCCGTCGTGCACGCCGGCGGAATTTCCCATCTCCGGCGAATCGCCAGCCTCGCGGACATATATCACGTTCGCACTGGATGCCACGGCGCAACCGACATGAGCCCCGTCTGCATGGCCGCCGCTCTTCATTTCGATCTCAGCGTCCACAATTTCGGCATTCAGGAATACATGCACCACTCCGCCGAAACCGATCGCGTCTTCTCCCATTCCTACACCTTTACCGACGGAATGATGCATCCCGGCGACGCGCCCGGCCTCGGCGTCGACATCGACGAGCAACTCGCCTCGAAATACCCGTACGGCCGCGCTTACTTGCCCATCAATCGCAAGCTCGACGGCACTATGCACAGTTGGTAGCACCAGATTTTGTATCGCGCGCTTTCTCTTATCCTGAGCTTCGAAGGCGCGCATAAGCTTCAAATTTTCGGGTTTGACAGAACTCCAGCCCGTTTCTATAGTCAGCTTCTGCCAAATGGATCCCGCGCCACCTATTCCTCCGCCCAGCGCCTTGGCGCCTTCACCGAGTCTCCGCTCGGTGCAACCCGGCGACCTCGCCGCCGCGTCCCCTTTGACGCGCGTGGGGTATTTCCGCTGGGTGATCTGCGCGCTCCTTCTCTTCGGCGTCACGAAAAACTACATGGATCGCCAGTTGCTCGGCGTGCTCAAAACTACTCTGCAGCACGACTTCGGCTGGAACGACATCCAATACGGCCACCTCGTTTCCTATTTTCAGATTGCCTATGCAGCCGGCATGCTGCTCGTCGGCCGCCTCATCGATCGTCTCGGTACCCGCGTAGGCTATGCGCTGGCCATGGCCTTCTGGAGTCTCGCGTCCATGGCCCATGCCGCCGCCGGCTCCTTCGTTAGTTTTGCGGCCGCGCGTTTCGCGCTCGGATTCGGCGAGGCCGGCGTTTTCCCCGCCAGCATCAAATCTGTCGCCGAATGGTTCCCCAAAAAAGAGCGCTCGCTCGCCACGGGAATTTTCAACGCCGGCACAAGCGTCGGCGCCATCGTCACGCCGCTCGTCGCGCCATGGATCGCTTCGCACTGGGGCTGGCGCTCCGCCTTCCTTCTCACCGGCGCCCTCGGATTTGTGTGGCTCATCTTTTGGTTTTTGATTTACTCCAAACCAGACGAGCATCCGCGCGTTTCCAAGGCCGAGCTGGACTACATCCGCTCCGATCCGTCGGAAGCCACCGGAAAAATCAAGTGGTCAACGCTGATCCCGCATCGCCAAACCTGGACTTTCGTCGTCGGTAAATTTCTCACCGATCCCATCTGGTGGTTCTATCTCTTCTGGGTGCCCGATTTTCTGCAGCGCCAGCACGGCCTGGTGTTGATGAAAATCGGTCCTCCCATCATGGTCATCTACCTAATTTCAGACGTCGGCAGCGTCGCCGGTGGCTGGCTCTCTTCTCGCCTGATTCGCCGCGGCAGCAGCGTCAACGCCGCCCGCAAAATCACAATGCTCATTTGCGCGCTCTGTGTCACTCCCATTGTTTTCGCGTATCGTATTGAAAGCCTATGGGGCGCGGTCTTGCTGATCGGCCTGGCCGCCGCCGCGCATCAAGGGTTCTCCGCAAATCTGTACACCCTGACTTCGGACATGTTTCCCGCGCGCGCCGTCGGTTCTGTCGTCGGCATCGGAGGCATGGCCGGAGCGATTGGCGGGATGTTGATCGCCGAAGTGGTCGGCCACACCTTGCAGTGGACCGGCAGCTACATGATTCCATTCTTGATGGCGGGAAGTGCCTACCTCATCGCGCTATTCCTGATTCACATTTTGGCGCCGAAACTAGAGCCCGCGCGAGTTAGCCAATGAGAGTTGCCGAACGAGAGTTATACAACAGGGGATGACTCTGCAGATCAAACCGAAACAACAATGCCGCTGGGACCTTGTCAGCCTTGGCGAAATCATGGCGCGCTTCGATCCCGGCGAAAAGCGCATCGCCACCGCGCGCTCGTTCGAAGTCTGCGAAGGTGGCGGCGAATACAATGTCGCGCGCGGACTCAAACGCTGCTTCGGCTTGGACACCGCGGTCGTCACGGCGTTCGCAGACGATCCCGTAGGCCGCTTGCTGCAGGATCTGGTCTATCAAGGCGGTGTCGACCAGTCGCTCATCCGCTGGGTTGAGCACGATGGCGTCGGCCGCGCCGCCCGCAACGGCCTCAATTTCACCGAGCGCGGTTTCGGCGTGCGCGCCGCTCTCGGCTCCTACGACCGCGGTCACACCGCCGTCGCTAACCTGAAAAAAGGCGACATCGACTGGGACCAAATCTTCGGCAAGCAAGGCGCCCGCTGGTTTCACACCGGCGGCATCTTCTGCGCCCTTTCCTCCACCACGCCGGAGGTCGCCGTCGAAGCCATGCAATCCGCCAAGCGCCACGGCACCATCGTTTCGTATGATCTGAACTACCGCGCATCCCTCTGGAAATCCCTCGGCGGCAAAAAGCAAGCGCAGGAAGTAAACCGCCGCATCGCTCCCCACGTCGATGTCATGCTCGGCAACGAAGAAGATTTTTCCGCCGCGCTCGGCTACGAAGTTCCCGGTATGGACGAGCATCATTCCGCCTTCGAAGTTTCAGGCTTCCAGCAAATGATCGCCAAAGTTGTAAAGGATTACCCGTTCCAGGTAGTTGCCGCCACGTTGCGCAAGGCCAAAACCGCTTCCGTGAACGACTGGGGCGCCGTCTGCTACTACGACGGCAAGTTCTACCAAGCGAAGAACCGCGAGAATCTCGAAATCTTCGACCGCGTAGGCGGCGGCGATTCCTTCGCCTCCGGCCTAATCTACGGCTTCCTCTCCGGGCAAGATCCGCAGTGGTCCGTAGAATGTGGCGCCGCCCACGGCGCCCTAGCCATGACCACGCCCGGCGATACGTCGATGGTCACGTTGCAGGAAGTAGTGCAAGTAATGAAAGGCGTAGGTGCCCGCATCGCCCGCTGAAACACGCAACCGATTTCTGTGTAGGGGTGCAGCACCGCTGCACCCCAGCTCGGCAGGACTAGTCCGTTTCGCAGAAGCCTGTGGCGCAGGGCGGAGTCCGCGGAGCCCTGCGGCTTTTGAAACTTTCGTTAAGCGATCCGTGACGCTTTCAATCGAGGACTCTCAAGTGGATAAGCAAAAAGTTCGCAGTCGAATCGAAGAAATCGGAATCGTTCCCGTAGTCCGCGCCTCCTCTGCTCGCGAGGCATGCATCGCCGCCGAAGCCGTCTGCAAGGGCGGCATCCCCATCGTTGAAATCACCATGACCGTTCCCGGCGCCATCGAAGTCATTCGCGAGCTAGCCAAAAGCGCCGGCTCCGAAATCCTCATCGGCGCGGGAACCGTGCTGAACGCCGACGACGCACGCCGCTGTCTAGACGCCGGCGCTCAGTTTCTGGTCACTCCCGGCTTCAACCCCGCGACAGTGGAATTTGCTGCGAGCGAAGCAAAGCTGATCATGGCCGGCGCATTGACGCCCACCGAAATCATCGACGCATGGACCGCCGGCTCCGACTTCGTGAAAGTCTTTCCGTGTGGCCAAATCGGCGGCGCAAAATACATCAAAGCCCTAAAAGGCCCACTGCCACAAATCCCCCTAGTGCCCACGGGTGGCGTAAACCTCAGCACCGCCGCGGAATTCATTGAAGCCGGCGCTGCCGCCCTAGGCATAGGCGGCGAACTAGTGCAACACGAAGCCCTAAAATCCAACAAGCCGGAGGTAATCGTAGAAACAGCCCGCAAATTCCTGGAAATAGTAGCCACCGCCCGCGCCAAACTGCCAAGCATCACAGCGAAAGGAAGCGCCCAGGCGTTGTAGGGGCGTGCTTTAGCGCGTCCCAGTAGCGGCGTCAGCCGCTCTAATCAAACTCTCACCCCGCACCGAATATAACCTCTTTGATGTGCGACGCGACAAAATTCAAATCCCCGCATACCACGAATATCCAGCCGAAGGCGCCGCCGACCCTTTCCCGTCGCCAACATTCTTCATCGAATCCACAAACGTCAGCTTCTGCAAATACTTCACGCTCTTGTACCCCAGCTGCCTCGCCACGCGCACCCGCAAAGGCGCTCCATGATCCGCTGGCAAATCCTGCCCGTTCAAGTTGTACGCAAGGAATGTCTGTGCGTGGTACGCATCCGGTAAGTCCAGGCTGTCCCAAGACTCATCGAACGGCCAGAACACCACAAACCTTGCCTTCTCCGAAACTCCCACCAGATTCATCACGTAAGAAAGCGGCACGCCCGTCCATTCCGCGATGAACGACCAGCCCTCTTCGCATGCCTGATGCGTGATCTGCGTCTTCGCCGGCATGCGCTTGATCTCATCCAACGAAAACGAAGACGGACGCGCCACCAGCCCGTCCACAGTCAGCCGCCAATCCGCAAATCCCCCGGCAAGCAACCGTTGATAAGGATCGGTCTTCGGCTGCGGTCCGCTCACCGGCACCACTTTGGAAACCTCGCTCCGGTTGAATTCCCGCGCCAGCGAACCGCTCGCCATCAGTAGCCGCTGCGTCGCATAAGTCAGCGTCTCGCCCGGCCCCCAAATTCCGCCCCAATCCGGAGGTATCAACCCGTAGTGATCCGCAATCTTCGCGGCAACTCCGAGTCCCGTTACGCCTGCCGCTGCCGTCAATCCCGTCGTAATCAATTTTCGCCGCGAAACATGCGTGCTCATGGCCGCTCCCTCCCGCCGCTCACTCGGCCCGTGATCATAGCCCTTGTGCGCTGCACGAATCCCGCCAGGCACACCATCGCCACGTGTACCAGCACGAACAACACCAGCAAATTCGCCGCGAAAAAGTGGATCGTTCGTGCCGTCTCGAACCCTCCGCTCGACCTCACGAAAAAGGGAAACACCGAAGTAATCGCCGGCGACATCGCCATCCCTGTCCAGATCATCAGCGGAAACAAAAAGAAGATTACTACCAGGTAGGAAAGTCTCTGCAGCACGCTGTAGCTGTACGCTTCTTCCGCTGCCGGCTTCTTAAATCGCAAACGATTCCAAACCTCGCTGCGCAGCGAACCCCACGAAAGCTGCCCCTTCGCCGGCCACAAATTCCTGCGGAAGTGCTGCGAAATCAATCCCGAAATCGCATACAGCAATCCCGTCAGCACGCACAGCCACGCCGCCTGAAAGTGCATATACCGTCCCCAACCCGACGGCCCGCCCAGCATAAACGGCAGCGGCAAATCGAAAATCGAAGGCGTACCCAGCCCGCCAGTCTCGCCCCAGTAAAAACGAGGATGCGCCAGCAAAATCCCAAATCCGCTAATCACCAGCGCAACAAAACTAATCGTGTTAAGCCAATGCGTGACCCGCACCAGCAACGAGAATCGCAATGTATCTGCGCGGCTCGTGTCCCGGATCGTGTCAGTTTCAAGGTAGGTCGTAGTAGCCATAACACTTTCCGCCAACCTACCACACGCCCCCAACCCGCACAACGCTTCCGTGCCTTGGAGTAGTGGGTCAGTTTCCGGTTTGCTCGTTATCCGGGAGTGTTTACAATCGGTTCTCATAAGTCACCTCGCCGTCCCGCGGTTTCGAGGTCTAAGAAGGGAGAAACATATGGCTAATACTAATTCTGCGGCTCACGTGCGGGTGATCGAGGAAACGCCTGCGTACTGGAGGGTTATGTTCGATTACCCGCCTTTCAACATCGTAGACGCCAGCATATTCGAAGCCCTACAGGATCTGCTCGCGCGAATGAACGCCAGCCCGAGCCTGCGGGTCGTCGTATTCGAAAGCGCGAACCCCGAGTTTTACCTTTCCCACTTTGATTTGACCGGCAAGATAGGGAACATCATG
>DATBYP010000056.1:0-10597 GCA_036513675.1 Candidatus Acidiferrum sp. | reverse complement strand
GTAAAGGCCAAAACTCTTGTAAAGGCAAAGGCGGCTGCAAATCAAGCGACAATGGTTGCAAGGGCAAGAACTCTTGCAAGGGCAAGGGCGGCTGCGCAACGGACGGCAGCAAGATGCCGGACTCGAACTAAACGTAACACGGAGCGAATGATCCACGCCTGTTGGGGGGCTGGTGAGCATCGCTGGCCCTCCTTCATTTTTGCTGCGGTCGGAGCCCACGGGTATGCCTGCAAATCGATTTAACGGATTTACGGAGTATGGGATCGGGATTGGACTGCGCGCAACCCACTACAATCACATTTTGACGCGCAAGCCGGTGTGCGACTGGTTCGAGATTATTTCCGAGAACTTCATGATCGATGGCGGGCGGCCGCTGCGAATTCTCGATGAGATCCTGGAGCAATACAAAGTGGTGCAACACGGCGTGTCGATGTATTTCGGGTCGGCGGAGAAGGCGAATCGCGAGCACTTGCGGCGCCTGAAGGAATTGGTAAAGCGCACGAAGACGCCGTGGCTTTCGGACCATTTATGCTGGGGCAGTGTGGACGGGCGCTACACGCACGATTTGCTGCCGATGCCGTACACGTTTGAGGCCGCAAAGGTGACGGCGCAGAAGGTCCGCGAGGTGCGCGATTTCCTGGAAGTGCCGGTCGCCGTCGAGAATGTGAGCAGCTACGCGGAGTTTCACGTTTCGGAGATGACGGAGTGGGAGTTTTTGAACGAAGTGGTGGAGCGAGCGGACTGCGGGATTTTGCTGGACGTGAATAATATTTATGTTTCGTCGCAGAATCACAGCTTCAATCCGTTTGATTATGTGAACAGCGTTCCGGCGGAGCGGGTGGCGCAGATTCATATTGCGGGGCATTCGAAATACCGGCGGTACATTCTGGATACGCACGATCATCCGGTGATCGACCCGGTGTGGAAGTTGTACGAGCGGACGATTCAGCGCGTGGGGCACACGGCAACTCTGCTGGAATGGGACGACAGCATTCCTTCCTTTGATGAAGTGCACGACGAAGCGCTGAAGGCTAGCAAGTTTCTGTCTTCCACCCTTTTGGCGACGGCGGTATGAGGCTCGCGGCGCTGCAACGAACGATGGCGCGGGCGGTGATGCAGCCGCTCACTTCTGACGAGCGCATGCAAAATACTGCGCCAGACGGCAAGTCCATGCGCGCATATGCTTCGCGCTTCATCAAGCCCAATGACCGGCTGACCTCGTTCGAACGGCTGGAGATTTATAACCGGCAGTACTGGTTTCGCTTGCTCTCGAGCATGATCGAAGATTTTCCGGGTTTGCGGGCGGTGCTGGGCGACCGGCGATTCGAGGCCATGAGCAAGGCGTATCTGGTGGACTGCCCATCGCGATCCTTCACTCTGCGGAACCTCGGGGCGCGCTTGGAAGGTTGGCTGCGCAAGCATCCGAAATGGGCGGGGCCGAAGCAGGAGTTGGCGGTGGATATTGCGCGGCTGGAATGGGCGGACATAGAGGCGTTCGACGGGAAAGCAGAGCCGGCGCTGCGGCCAGAAGACCTCCGTACGGACGGTGGAGTCAAGTTGAAATTGAAATTGCAGCCGTATGTGCGGTTGCTGGACTTGAAATATCCCGTCGACGATTTGTTGCTGGAAGTGCGGAAAGAGGACGAAGACACGGATTTTGCGAGCAACGCGTTTCAGGAAAAGCACAAGCGCAAACGCGTGCAGACCGTCGCCAAGCTGAAGCCAGCCGAGATTTTTTTGGCGGTGCATCGAGTGGACGATTCGGTGTATTTCCGGCGAATCGCGCGGGAGGAATTCGTCATTCTGATCGCGCTGCGGGACGGAAACGCGCTGGGAAAGGCGATCGAGGCGGCGTTTCGGAAACGCCGGGGTCCAGCGGAAGAACATGCGGGCTTGGTGCAGCAGTGGTTTCAGAATTGGGCGACGCTGGGATGGTTTTGCCGCTGACTGGCCGATCACCTGGGATGTCAATCTCTTCAGTCCTATGAAATCACTCTTTCTTCGCCTTCGACACTTGTACAAGCGTTTTTTTGGCGCCTTCGACTATTTGCAATCGCCTTTCCTGCTGCTGGTGCGGCTTTACTGGGGCTGGCAACTGATCGAAAGCGGCTGGGGCAAACTGCATCATTTGGAGAAAGTGACGGATTTCTTCACTAGCTTGGGTTTACCGATGCCCGCGCAGATGGCGGTATTCATCTCGTGCGTGGAATTTTTCGGGGGCATTTTCCTGGCCCTGGGATTATTGTCCCGGCTGACGGCCCTTGTGCTCACAGTGAATTTGATCACGGCGTATGTCACGGCTGACCGGGAAGCGCTGTTTTCGATTTTTTCCGATCCCGACAAGTTTTATGCGGCTGCGCCGTACACGTTCCTGGTAGCGTCCTTGATTGTGTTGATTCTCGGTCCAGGGAAGCTTTGCCTGGATACTCTTCTCGACCGATGGCTTGCGAAGCGGGCAAGCCCGGAAGTCTCGGATAGGGTTTGAGGCGCCTTCCGCCGGGAACTTTCGAGGTGCCAAGCGATCATAATAGAGCGATGCTTCTCAAGGCGCGAACGTACGGACTCCCGATGCTCTTTGTTGTTTGCGCTCTGCTGCTGATCTCTCGGACCTTCACTTCGCAGGCGGGACAGGTGACTTCAACGCTCGTCATCGGCGGCTCGAAAATCGACGTGACGATTGAATCCGGTGAGATGAAGCTTTCCCAAGCAGAGTTGATCCAGTGGGTAAAATCGGCAGCGGAAGCTGTGGCTACATATTATGGGCGGTATCCTGTTTCGCATGTGCAAGTCCGGATCATTCCGGTGGACGGCTCGGGCGTGCGGCATGGGCAGACGTTCGGCTACGACGGTGGGTTAATCAAGATTCGCGTGGGGAAGCAGGCGCAGGCTGCCGAGTTGCCGAGCGACTGGATGTTGACGCATGAGATGGTGCACCTATCGTTCCCGTCGATGGCTGACGAACATCACTGGATTGAAGAGGGAATCGCGGTCTATGTGGAGCCGATCGCGCGCATCCAAGCGAAGCAAATGAATGCGGAACAAATGTGGGCTGATCTAGTGCGCGATATGCCGAAGGGTCTGCCACAAGGCGGCGACCGCGGATTGGACCACACGCATACTTGGGCGCGGACGTATTGGGGAGGCGCGCTGTTCTGCTTTGCTGCGGACGTAGAGATTCGCAAACAGACGCACAACAAGAAGGGCCTGCAGGACGCGCTGCGGGGAATTCTCGACGCGGGTGGCGATATCACGCACGATTGGGAGCTGAGCGAGGCTTTGAAAATTGGAGATCGCGCGACGGGAACGACAGTGTTGAGCGACTTATACATGAGCTGGAAGGACAAAGCGGTCGAAGTCAATCTGGCGTCAATGTGGAACGAATTGGGGGTTGCCGCGGACGGAAGGAGTGTTCGCCTTACCGAAGACGCGCCGTTGGCGGCAGTGCGGCGAGCGATTACTGCACCCGAGAGGGCCAACAGTTCTATTTCTGGCGAGGTGTTGCCGTCCGCTGTTTTCGTAGGGCGTGCGATTGCGGCCTCCACACCCCGATCATAGGTCGCTTCTCAATAGCGACATGAAAGCTATTCGGCCCTGGTTGCAGCCGAGCCGCGTGATTGTCTCCGTGAAAGCGGGAGCCCTTCGAAACTCAGGGTAAACAAGACTCCCGCACTCCTTATGAGTCGTCGAAGTCGCCCACAATGGCGACTGCGCTTTCCCGTTGCAATCTGGAAAACTCTCTTGCCGAGCGGCGCTTGGCGGGTCTCGCGCGCTGCTAGACTAATCGCATAGGAACTTTGTCCCCGCGCATGAGCCCTCATGAATCGGATCGCCGGCACATTGAGCGCCAGATCGCTTACGCGCGGCCAATCGTCGCGTTGCTGGCGCTTATCGCGTTGCTGGAGCAGACTTCCTTCAGCCACGCTCACCGCGCTATCTACTTTCTAATCGCCTATTTCCTCTTTGCCCTATTTGCGCTGCTTTTTGAGGGGCTGCTAAGTGGTTTGACGTGGCATTTACCTGTAGGGTGCGACCTCCTGGCGCTCGGTTTCTTTATTTATCTGAGCCCCACTACGGTGCCGGCATGGTTTCCCTACCTATTTGTGTGCTACGCGGCGGGAATCCGCTGGGGCCTGCGCGTGGCGTTTCCGCTGGCTAGCGGTCTTGCGCTAGTGCTGGTCATGATCACCGCGGTAAAGGGTGAAATCCAATGGTTGCGCGTGGTTGCGTGGCTTGGCCTGGTGGGTGCGACGCTGGCCGCAGGTGGCGGCAGCGCGTTCTTGGGAGACCTCAGCCGCAGCTTCGCCGCGCAGAATGAACTGTTAGCGCGGGTCAGCTCCACGATGCAGGTGGACCAAGGGCTGTCAGAATCGTTGCGTTTGCTATTGGAGGAGCTGACGCAAGCGTTTCACACGGACGGAGCGATGCTGGTTTATCGGGATTCCGACTTGGAGCGAATATTTGTGTGGCAATTGAAATCGGGGGAAAGCGAACGGCTCATACCAGAAAATCTGCCCCTGACGCGCGCGGATGGCTTTCTGCTCGACGACCTGGACGCGACGATTTGCTGGAACAGCCTGGTGGGGGCCGGGGCGGGATTCGGCTGGGATCGACGTGATGGCCGCATGCTGAAAGCGCTACCCCGATTGCCGGCGGCGACGCAGCAGGTTCTTGCGCTGCGTTCGTTCCTATCCGTTTCTTTCGACCAGATGGGGCAGCCGGCAGGGCGCCTGTTTTTGCTAAATGGCAGGAGGGCATTCCGGAGCGAGGACCTGATTTGGTTTGAGCGCATCGCGCGGCATGTGGGTCCCTCGGTGGAAAATATCTTTTTGCTGCGGCACTTGCGGGCGAGGGCCATTGAAGGGGAGCGCAGCCGTATCTCGCGCGACCTGCATGACGGTATTCTGCAAACGCTGCTGAGTATCGAAATTCAGCTCGACGTGTTGCGGCGCCGCGTTGCCGGTTCGCCGGAGCAGGCCGCCACGGGGCTGGCCAACCTGCAGCAAACCGTAAAGAATGAGTCCGCGGAGCTGCGGCATATGGTCACGGATTTGCGGCCGCTGCGCGTGCAGAGCGCGGATTTAGTCGATTTAATGCGGGGTTTTGCTGAACGCTACCGGAATGAATCGACGCTCGCCCTCGATGTGCTCATAGATTCGGTGGAATTGCATGCTCCGGACCGCGTCTGCCGCGAGATTTTCCAGATTTACCGTGAAGCACTCAACAACATAAAAAAACATGCGAAGGCTTCCCATGTCGTGGTAAAACTGTCGCAGGACGACAGCCGACTCGTTTTAGTGGTTGACGACAACGGCGAGGGTTTTAGTTTCGCAGGACGGTTCACCGGGGATGAGCTGGACCGCTTGCGGCTGGGTCCGATCTCCATCAAGGAGCGTACGCGTACTGTGGGGGGCGTGTTGACCGTGGAGTCCAATCCCGGCCATGGAGCGCGTCTAACCATCGAAATTCCACTCGGTTGACATGGCCAAGACTAAACAACAGATTCGCGTCCTTCTTGCGGACGACCACGCTATTTTTCGCGATGGCCTCCGCAAACTGCTTGACGCCGACGAAGATATAACCATTGTCGGAGAAGCACAGAACGGCGCCGAATGCATCAAAATGCTCGCCAAGCTCAAGCCGGATATCCTGCTGCTGGACTTACGCATGCCGGATAAAGACGGGCTGGCGGTGCTGGAGGAAGTCAATTTTGACACCCTGCCGACGCGGGTCGTTGTGCTTACCGCCGCCGAGGACGACCGCGATGTAGTTCGCGCCATGCGTTTGGGCGCTCGCGGAGTCGTGCTGAAGCAATCCGCTACAGACTTGCTGGTGAAGAGCATTCACCGCGTGCATGCCGGCGAAATCTGGCTGGATAACCGGATGACTGCGGAGGTTATGAAGGCTTTTTCCAAATCTTCGGAATCAGGTCCACGCCGCGAAAAGCCGCTGCTGAGCGATCGCGAAAAGGAAATCGTGCAACTCGTGGCGCAGGGGTTCCGCAACAAGGAAATCGGCGAGAAGCTCTTTATCAGCGAGCAGACGGTAAAGAATCACCTGCATAACATTTTTGACAAGCTGGGCGTTTCCGATCGCCTCGAACTCGCTCTTTACGCCATTCACCACCGTCTCATAGATCAGTCCGCGTAACCTAGCCTCACAGACCGAAATCCCCTGAGGTGTCATACAGGTTTCCCCGGATTGTTTTCCCAGGTTTCGCGACGTACTCTAGTGGTTCTACTGTAGGTCAAGCTTCAGGCTTCTCGCAGTTTTCCGGCGCTGAGTTCGCAGGGCCGCAGTGGATTTTGTGTGCAAACTTCCGTTCTCTCAGCCCCACCGCTCGAGCCGCGCGCAAAAGAACAATAGATCCTTCACAGAAAGACGGGCCGATGCCGCAGTACGCAGCTATACCTTCGAGAAGGTTCAATTCTCGAGTTGCTATGACCCAGGAGGTTTGGGTTTGCTGGCAGTGTAATGGACGGGATGATGTTTCCCGGGTGCGCGACTTGAGTCTTGGCGGACTATTCCTTGAGACATCCTCGCATCGGGCGATCGGCGCGCCGACGAAAGTCGATTTCCTGGTGAGTGAAGGGCAAATTCGCGCCGACGCCGTGATTAGGCACATGGTGCCGGGCCGCGGCTTGGGACTCAAATTCACGGCCCTCACCGAACAGGACCGTCGAAAATTCGCCGCGCTGATGCGACGAGTGCGCGGCTAGCCAGCCGTTTAAGAGCGCGTTCCTGCTGCGCAGCTTAGAAGTACGAGGACTTGTTCAGCCACTGCACACGTTGCACGGAACTGCTTAAAGTGGCTGAGTCGGTCCCGACCGACGAAATAGTGGTGGAAGGAAACCACGGAGGCGCGAAACCATTACGTGCAAAGCGTCCGTCGAAGAAGACATTTCTGGTCGTGGCGTTGATGTTCTTAATCTGATTCTGAATACGGCCGCCAACGATAGCCAGTGTATTGATGGCATCGCCGGTGTTAACGATACCACCCGAGCCAGTTTGTGAGATCGTCGCCAGTGACCCGTCGATTTCCAGGTTACTGTTGGGCTGGCTATTCTTGAGTTGAATATCGCCGGTTGCGGTGAAAATCCCCAAGACCTGTTGCTTATCATTACCCGGAATAAGGGTATCCGCGGGAGTGCCGGGGATCTGGTTCTGTGTTTGTGTCACGGGTTCCGTCTTGTAAAGAATATCGCCAGTCACGGCTACGTTGTTGGCCGCGGTAATAGTCAGAGCAGTGCCGTCCTGGATGGCGGGCTTGCCTTGGCCTGGTCCGGACAGCGAGCTGATATTCCCGTCGACGTAGAGCATGGTTGCGTCACGAGTGACCGCCCCGGTGCTGGGATCGTTCTGTGTTGGCACACCCGCAATGGTCGTGGTCTTGCCGCCAGCGCTAATCACGGTGGTGTTAGCGGTGTTATCGATCGTGATGGTAGTGGTCACGCCGCCTTGCGTCACGGTATAAACTTCCGCGGAACTGCCGCTGGTTGAGAGTGTGACGTTGGCATCGCCCTTTACGTAGATGCCACCGCCGGTGAATGTGGCCTTGCCCTGCGAATCGACGGTGTAGGGCAAATAGACGCCGGAGTTTGTGCCGCCGGAGGGATAAGGAGTTTTACTCACGTCGCGCAGCGCGCTATTCAGGTCGCTGCTGGTAATTGCGGTGCCGCTGTTGCCCTTTCCGTCGAGAACCGCGCGTTTTTGGTTGTAGTCATTGGGGGGCAGGGGAATCGCCGCTTGACCCAACTTTAGACCTGCCTGGAAAGTTGGAGCGATGGTGCTGTTGCCGGATTTATCGGATGTTCCGGCGACGCCATTGCACGTGCCATTGTTGTGCGAGTAGCCAGCCTTCGCGGAAGCGCTTCCCACAGTCCCAGTAAACGTATAAGCGCCGGAATCGCCAAACGTCCACGCGCCGTTGGTGAAAACAGGCCCGGTAATAGTGCCCGGAACCAAGGTCGACCCACTGCAGATCTGCCACTGGTCAATGAACATGCCCCACGCCGCGAAGCTGGTGCTCACTGGGCCGGCCGGCACAAGCGTGGCGTTAATGATGAAGCTGCCGGAATCGGAGAGCGTAGTGTTTTCGTTGCCTCGAGATTGCCCTACGGAGGTCAGCGAGTAGTTGTAGGTGTACTGATAGGCGGTGATTTTTCCGTTTATATCGGTTGAAACTACCGGCTGAGGCGGCGCGGTTACCAGCGCAAGGGACGCTG
Organism: Candidatus Acidiferrum sp.; assembly: GCA_036513675.1. Taxonomy (GTDB): domain Bacteria; phylum Acidobacteriota; class Terriglobia; order Acidiferrales; family UBA7541; genus Acidiferrum. The sequence continues at coordinate 2,375 of DATBYP010000056.1, read as the reverse complement.
CGGAAATTCTGTAACTCTCCGGCCATGAGTTAGCGGATTGCCCGTTGTTCAGCGAAGAGTTCTGCCCATAGTAGCTGAGAGTGTCGGATTGCACAGCAGCCGCAGTCCCTGGTGGTATCGGAGCAACCCCGACGGCAAACGTCGGGGGAACTTTCGAGAGGATCTCGCTGACCATGGCCTGCCGCGTGATGTTCAGGCCGGAATCGGCGGCGTAGAAAGAGCTCCGGTAATTGCGATAGTAGCCGTTGATCAACATGTCTGAGCTTACGGAGAGAACCATCGTGAGCGACATCGCGGTAAGCAGCAGCAGCATTAAAAGCGTAGTAACTAGCGCCGCGCCTTGTTGCTTGCAACGTCGCAGAGGATTGTATCTGGTCACGGATTTTTTCATCGTGCGCTCCTCAGTTGTCTTTCATGCTCAGATTCCGCGGATTGATGACGGTGGAGATGGCCTCTATTCGGTAAGAGCCGCCGTCGAAAGAGTTTCGATAATTGCTTTGCGCGGAGTTGAGGGGCGCCGTGCGACCGATCAGGGAGATGCGGATTGAGCGAATCGACGAATAGTCGTAGGCATAGGTCGACGCGTCAAAGTTGTAATTGTCGTTGCTTGTGGCGGTTGCCGCGTTCCAGATGGAAGCCCCTACCTTGAAGCCGACGATTTGGTCGGCCACAACAGAGGTTACGCCCCCCTGTGTGCGTGTTAGCGTGGGATCTCCAGGGTTAGTGGTGTCGACCTTGTAAATCACGGGTGAGATTTTGAGGACCCAATCCGTGGGGCAGAAGGTGCTACCGAGCTTGTTGCTTGGGTTTGTGGTCAGGGCGAGCGGGTCAAAGCTTCCGCTATTGGTGCCGTCCGCTGCAGTGGGATTGTGCTTCAACTGAACTCTGCCGCCCACGACGCTGTCACCGCCACTCAGGATCGTGGTGGTCATTTGAGAGCCATCGCCCTTGACGACTAGGAGCTGATCACCGACGTTAAAATCGGCTGCAAGCTGTGCCGCGGTGGCACCGGCCTGCGGCGTGGCAAAAAGGGTCGTGCTGGTAGTGCTTACGCAATTGCCAGCACCGTCGTCCGGATGAGACGGAGGAATGTTCGGGTCGCTGGCAATGATGTTCAGCTGATCAAAGCATCCTGCCGCGTACGTGTTTGTGCCTGCCGTGTAGCACGAGCCTGCTGCTTTGTTATTGACAACCGTGAGGCCGACAGGCCAGCTCGAAATGTTGGCGCCAGCGTAGTAGCCCGTACCGGCGTTAACGCTGTCAATTTGCATCAAGGCCAGAGCATTTCGCATGGAGACATTCAGTGCCACTTGGCTTTGCTGATCACCGAACAGGCGGACATGGCGGTGAAAGAGCGTCAAGGCGGCGCCGCCAATAATCAGGAAGACTGTGGTTGCAACCATCAATTCGATGAGCGTGAAGCCGAACGATTTGCCTTGCTTGCGCAAGCCTTTGCTGTGCGTACCGGCGAACGCGTAGGTCATGGCCTCACCATGCTGTTTTGAAATGTGACCGCCTGCGATAACAGAGGATTTTTTAGCGTGACCAATACGGAGATGCGGCGTACGCCGACCACGGGCTGGTCGATCTCAATGACCCAGCGCCGGTTGAAAGTGACGGTGTCCTGAGCAACCGGAGGAAGCGCTGCGTTGACCGTGCTTACCACCGTGCCGTCTGGTTGGTGAGTAATGGTCGTGTAAACCGTGCTTCCCGTAGCATCCTTACCGCTGGAGGTTTCAGAAATACCGCCGTTGCCTGACGAAAGTTGAACCACATCGAAGTAATCCACTGTTTCCGTAGTGGCTCCGACCGTAACGCTCTGAGACGTATCTGCCGTGAGGCTGCCCGCCGTTTGACCGGCAGGCACAGCAATCGCAGGGTCGTTTATCGGGAACCGGTTAAGGTCCTCGAGTTTCTCGGAGGTCAACATCGACGCAATGCTCATGTATCGAGAATGGCCGCTATCACTAAGCATCTGGGTCATCAGTGCGGCGGTGCCCATTAGCCCGATGGTGAGAACGACTATGGCCACCATCGTTTCGATGATAGTGAAGCCGCTCTGCTTCTGAGGCTTACGGAGTGACCGTAATGTTCCCATAGGTGGATACCGTGATAGTTTCTTTCGAACCGTGGCAATCCAAAACCAACGTGGGGACGCCAAGCGTTGTCTGCGTCAGCCCGCCGGGCCGGAACTGAAAGGTGACATTTTGATTGAGCGTCACGGAGGTTCCATTGGCTATAGGAATCGCCGGCCCGATGTTCGTAAAAGCCGCCGCGCAGCCGGCTGGACCGGCCAGTTGGCCGGATACCTGGTACGTCATGGCCGGTTGATTGAATGCGAGCGCGTACGGACAACCGTGGAAGATGGCTTGGAA
>DATBYP010000055.1:0-6570 GCA_036513675.1 Candidatus Acidiferrum sp. | reverse complement strand
CTTCGGCACCGCTTTGGGCCCATGGTCCGCAGGCTCCACTGCGGTTCTACTTCTCCGCGCGGCCGCTGACCCGCATCCGGTAGGCTCGGCTTCCTTCCCGCACGGCGGACTCGGCTCCTTCGCCCGCGCGCTAGCCGAATCAGCGCGCCAAGCCGGCGCCGAAATCCGCACCGACGCCGAAGTCCGCCACATCCGCGTCAAAGACGGCGGCGTCAGCAGCCTCGTCCTCGCCACCGGCGAAGAAATTCCCGCCAACGCAGTAGTTTCCGGCGTCGACCCCAAGCGCACTTTCTTCAATCTCCTCGACCCGTCGCAGCTAGATCCCACCTTCGCACAGCGCATCAAGAATTTCCGTTCGAACGGCACCGTAGCCAAAGTCCATCTTGCCCTCAACGATCTCCCCAATTTCCCCGCGCTCACTGACGCCGTCGCCCCCGACGGTTTCCTCAAAGCCCTCTCCGGCCGCATCCACATCGGCTCCGAAATCGACTACCTCGAGCGCGCCTTCGACGCCTCCAAGTACGGCGAGTTTTCCTCCGCCCCCTATCTCGACGTCACCATGCCGACACTCCTCGATCCCACCCTCGCACCCGAAGGCAAACACGTCCTCTCCGCCTACGTGCAATTCGCGCCATTCAAATTGAAAGAAGGGAATTGGCCTGACCGTCGCAAGCAACTGGGCGACACCGTAGTAAAAACGCTCGCCACCTACGCGCCAAATCTTCCCGATCTAGTAGAAGCGATCCAAGTCATCACGCCGCAAGATTTAGAAATCTCCTACGGATTCACCGGCGGCCACATCTTCCACGGCGAACTAGCCTTAGACCAGTTTTTCACTATGCGCCCCGTCCTGGATTGGGCCCGCTACAAAACTCCCATCCGCAACCTCTTCCTCTGCGGCTCCGGCACCCATCCCGGCAACGGCCTAACCGGCGCCTCCGGAGCCAACGCCGCCTACGAAATAATCCACGCCCTCCGATGAATGTGGAGTGCGGCGGACTTGCCGCCGCTTTATCGCTTGGAACAACACTAAGGACGTCTAATATCAGACATGGTCGATCCTAATCACCCATAGCGGTCACATCGTCGATGCCCTCCCTGAAGGAGTCCAATGTAGGACGCAAGCGCAACTCTTGCTATCATCGTCGCCGCCAATTGCAAAATCCGAGGGCTTCATCGTGCGCCACTCACTGTTTCTGCTACTCGCCATCGCCGGCATTTCCGCCAGCATGGTCGCGCAGCAATCCGGCTGGCCACCAACTCCCGCCCACACCACTCTTCCGATCTGGCCCCACGCTGCACCCGGCGCAAATCCCAATCCCGCCGCCGAAGCCGACACCACCACCCCCAAAGACAATCTCATCGCCGGCAAACCGCTCGTCCGTTTGGGCAACGTCTCCGCGCCGACGCTAACTCTCTATTCGCCCACCGGAAACAACACCGGTGCTGCCATCGTCGTTTTCCCCGGCGGCGCTTACCGTATCCTCGCCATCGACCTCGAAGGCACTGAGGTCTGCGATTGGCTCACCTCCGTCGGGATCACCTGCGTGCTCCTCAAATATCGCGTCCCTGACTCCGGACCATATCCCAAATCCTCCCCTGCCCTGCAAGATGCCCAGCGCTCCATCGGCATCGTTCGCTCCCACGCCGCCGAGTGGCACATCGACCCGCACCGCATCGGCGTCCTCGGTTTTTCCGCAGGAGCCCATCTCGCCGCCGCCCTCAGCACGCATTTCGATCAGCGCCTTTATGACCCTATTGACGCTGCTGACAGACTCAGTTGCCGCCCAGACTTCGCCGTAATCGTCTATCCCGGTTACCTCGCCCTCGCCGAGCAAAACTTCGCTCCCAATCCCGAAATCCACGTCACCGAGCAAACCCCGCCCTCCTTCATCCTCCAAGCCGAAGATGATCCCGTCCACGTAGAAAACTCCACTGTCTATTTTCTCGCCCTAAAAAACGCAAAAGTCCCCGCCGAGCTCCACCTCTACGCACAAGGCGGTCACGGCTACGGTCTCCGCCGCACCGCTCAGCCAGTAACCGCCTGGCCCCAACTAGTAGAGACCTGGCTCCGCACCATCCAGATCCTGTCGCCTTCCGCGCCCTGACGGTTTGCGGCCCAAACTCATGACCACCATCGATCGCAAAAAACCCCACGCCCTCCACCAACGCGAATCCGCCCGCTTCATCTCCGACCATCCCCGCTCCGCGGCTCTCTACCAGCGCGCCCAATCCTCTCTCCTCGGCGGCGTCCCCATGAACTGGATGAAAAAATGGGCCGGCGCTTTCCCCATCTTCGTAAAATCCGCCAAAGGCGCGCACTTCACCGACGTCGACAATCGCGACTACATCGACCTCTGTCTCGGCGACACCGGCGCCATGACCGGCCACTCCCCTGATGTCGTCGCCGACGCTGTCGCCCGCCGCGTCCGCGAAGGCATCACGCTAATGCTCCCCACCGAAGAGGCGCTCTGGGTCGGCGAAGATCTAAAGCGCCGGTTCGGCCTCCCGTACTGGCAATTCACGCTGACCGCCACCGACGCCAACCGTTTCGCCATTCGCATCGCCCGCGAAATTACGCAGCGCCCAAAAATCCTCGTCTTCCACTATTGCTACCACGGCACGGTAGACGAATCCTTCGCCGCTCTCCTCGACAAAAACGGTACAGTCGGACCGCGCCGCGGCAATATCGGCCCCCCCGTAAATCCAGCCGAAACCACGCGCGTAGTCGAATTCAACGATCTAGACGCGCTCGAATCCGCGCTAAAGCATCACGACGTCGCCTGCGTCCTCGCCGAGCCCGCCATGACCAACGTCGGCATCATCCTCCCCGACGACGGCTACTGGAGCGCCGCCCGCGAACTCACCCGCCGCTACGGCACGCTGCTCATCGCCGACGAAACGCATACCATCTGTGCCGGTCCCGGCGGCTGCACCCGCGAATGGAAACTCGATCCCGATTTCGTTGTCTTTGGAAAACCGATCGGCAGCGGCATTCCCGGCGCGACCTACGGCGTCACCGAAGAAGTCGCGCAACGCATCTCCGCCCGCATTCAACTCGAAGATTGCGACGTAGGCGGCATCGGCGGCACGCTAGCCGGCAACGCGCTCTCCCTAACCGCCATGCGCGCCACCCTCGAACACGTCCTGACGCCAGCCGCCTTCGAAAAAATGATTCCGCTCGCCAAGCGTTTCACCGACGGCGTAGCCCAACACATCCGCGCCGCCAATCTTCCCTGGAACGTCCAGCAACTAGGCGCCCGCGCCGAATACACCTTCGCCGCGAAACCTCCGCGCAACGGCGGCGAATCCGCCGCAGCCGCCGACTTCGAGCTAGAGCGCTTCCTCCACCTTTACGCCCTAAACCGCGGCGTCCTGCTAACCCCGTTCCACAACATGGCGCTAATGTGTCCCGACACCACCGCCGCCGACATCGACCTGCACTCCAAAATCTTTGCCGAAGCCATTCGCGAACTTACCGCGTGATCGTTGGACTCTCCGCCGCGCTGTCGTATTATTTCTGTTCCTCGGATTATGATCAGCGAATCCGTGACGGAGTCCCGATCATCCAACCTAGCTATGACCATCCGCCGTACCACTGTTCTCGTCGTTGTCGCGGCCATTCTCCTTGCTGCACTGCTTTTTCTTCTGCCAGCTCTGATCAACGTGGATCGTTACCGCGGCCAGGTAATCTCCTACCTCCAGCAGAAAACGGGAAAACAGATCGAGATCGGGCGCCTCGGCCTCAGTTTCTCTCCTCTTTCCATTCGCGTCGATGGCTTCGGCGTCAAGAATCCATCATTGTTTCCTGCCGGCTACATCGTCCACGTCGCGCGGATCGACGCTGGCATCGATGCCTCGGCGCTTCTGCATCGTAAGGTAGTCATTAAATCGTTAGTGCTGGACGCCCCGGTCATCCACTTGATTTCGGATCCCGACGGCCCGTGGAACTTCGAAAATCCTCAAGCGACGTCTTCGCAAAAACTCTTTCCTCTCGAACCGATTGCCCGCGTACAAATCAAGCGCGGCGAGGTGATCGCGTCAAATCTTCTGCCGTCCGACGCCCCGGGTCCAGTTTTGTTCGAAGCTCACGATATATCCAGTGAACTTGCGAATGTGAATCTCGAAGCAATTATCAATCCTTCTTCTTCCTCCGTCGATGGCCAGGGTACTTTGAAAACCAGCCGCCTGCGTTTCGGCTCCGTTCATGCGACAAATGTCACTGCCAAGCTCAGCCTTGAATCCAGGCAGATTGTTTTCAGCAATGTCACCGCGGAAATGTATGGCGGGAGTACCAACGGTGAGCTTGTCTTCAAACTGTCGGGAAAAACCCCAAGCTTCGCCACCAAAGCGCAAGTACATGGAATCGAAATGGCTCATCTTCTTGCCGCGTTCGGGAATGCCCGGGGCATGATGACCGGAAAAATGGCCGGAGACTTGACGCTAGTCGGAGATATCGAGCACTCCTCGCACCCCCTGGCGGGCATGCGCGGAGCTGGACACGTAACCGTGCGCAACGGGGAAGTGCCCAGTCTCGAGCTAAACGCCAATCTAATGAAGTTGATGCATTTCAACGATCTCGGCCCCGCCAAAAAGGACCCGTCCTCGTTTAATTTTATTTCCACCGATCTGCAGCTTGCCAACCTGCGCATTGCCAGCACCAAAATCGATGTCGATGGCTACGGCGTCGATATTGATGGCTCCGGCAGTGTCAGTGTTTCCGGTTCGGACGCCCTCGACTATCGCGGCACCGCGCAAATCACCACGAACCAAGGCTTCTTCACCAACATCTTCGGCCGCCTGTCCGGAGGCAAACTGGTGGACGGCAAGTTGACATTTCCCTTCCGTATCAGGGGCACGATCCAAAATCCGATCTTCTCTAAGGGAGACGACGACAAGTAAATGAGTCTGGTGGGTTGTGCCCGAAACTTTGCGAATGTCCTTAGCTGCCGGTTTTGGCTGCGCCATCCGTAGGTGCCAAATCAAAGCAAACAAATCTCACTTCTTTAGCGCTCTCGTTGCGGAACGCCTCTCCCTGCTTGCCCTTATCGAGCCACACAAAATCGCCGGGTTGTAGCGACTTCCGTACTCCATTTTCATTTTTATATGACACGCCCCCGTCCAGCGCCACGATCAATTTTGCGCGCCCAGGTTCTCCGATCACCACTTGCTGCCGCGGCTGCAGCCGCACCAGCCCCACGGACGTCTGTTCCGTCTCAAATTGCGGCACGGGTGCCTCGCCGGCGTGTACCACACAATGTACCGCCTGTCCCGCTATCACCTGAGCGCAACCGTTCCGCGCTCCCGTTTGCGGCATCAACAACTCCACTGTGACATTCCGGAAAGGCGTATCTCCATCCACCGAAGTCGAATGCACATACCCGCGCGCCTGCAAGCGGATTTGCCCATTCGTCAGTTTCTGCTGCACGTCCGGTTTGCCCGGAAAATGAACGGTCACCAGGGACTCGCTGAGCGACAAACTAATCGCATCCGTATCGTGCCGATGTAACTTCACGGCATCATGCGGCGCCACTTCCACTTGATACACCTTCACGTACTCATTCTTCAGCGCAAGATGATGATGCGGTTCGGCGTCGAGTGGCAGCACCGCCGGCTCCTGCCCGGAAACCACAGCGTCAAGAAAGCCTGTCGCAAGAGACAGGATCAAGAAAGCACGTTGAAAGTTCATTCGCATAATCACCGTTTCAGCGGGAACAACTCGATTTTCCGGAAGAACACTTCGGCGCCTTCAGACTGCAACAAGATCTTCCCGCTCGCAGGAAATGCCTGCGACCCTTCGTTCGCCAATTTCCCGTTCACGAATTGCTTGACGCGATCGCCCTGCGCCACCAGCTCCAGCAAATTCCATTCGCCGTGTGGCTTTTCCAATTCACCCACCGGATCGCGATAACCCGTCACGTTATTCCATGGCCCTTTGCCGATCCGGTCGATTTTCAGTGCTGTTCCCGGCGGCCCGACCACCCGCACGCCATCTCTCCCCGTCACCGCGCCGCCATCCGTCATCCAGAAATCCCCGGTTCCGCCCTCGATAATCTGAAATTCCACCGACCGCGGCCAGACCTTCTGCTCGCCTTGCACGTGGTACAAAATTCCGCTGTCACGCGCTTGTCCCTCACGCGGCGCGTACGTACCTTCGCCCCATTTGAACTCCGCACGCAAGTAGTAATTCGCAAACTCTTTTTTGGTGATGACGTACCCGAATTCCTTTCCCGAAACATGAATGGTCCCATTCTCGACGCGGAAAACGTGATCGGGATCGTTGTTCAGTCCATGCTCCTTCAAGAACGTATCGAAATTTGTGAGATCACGGCCATCGAACAAGACCACGGCTTTGCCGTGCGGCGGAATGTCGCTCTTGGCGCCCCCGGAAAGCGCCCCAACGAATGCCAAGGTGCCAAGCACGCAGAGTGCTGCTAGGTGTGAAATTCGCATGGCCGTAAAGATATCATGAGCGTCTTCACGGTTCGTGAAGCGCGGCCACCGATCGACGATATTTTTCGGCTAATAGGCCCGCGAGAGACGCTCGTATTCTTGTCCGGAATGTTCAGG
>DATBYP010000054.1:0-35372 GCA_036513675.1 Candidatus Acidiferrum sp. | reverse complement strand
TGACGGCTTTGCGCGTCGAACTGCTTCATTACGCGATATATGTGATTTTTTACGGTGAATTCGGATAAATTCAGATTGGCCGCAATTTCCTTGTTGCTCAGACCCATTGCTACCAAGGACATAAGCTGTCGCTGCCGCTGCGTGAGCTCCAGTTGATCCACGGCGCGTTGGTCTTTTTCTTCTTCCGCCTTGCCCACCAACGCCTGAAAAAGGACCTTACAGAACCTTGCGGGGCAGGCGGCTTCGCCTTGGGCTACGGTCCTGACCGCTTCCACCAAATCAGCGGCGGAGGCACTTTTAAGGACGTAGCCGGCTATGCCACAGCGGACGGCTCGGAGGAAGATGTCCGCGTCTTCCTCCATACCAAACAAAACAATCTTGATGTCGGGAGCGGTTTCCCTCAGTTCCGCTAGCCAATCGTTTGTCCAATGTTTGGTATTGAAACAGTCGAGCAGGAGAAGGTCGGATTTGGCGGATGCTATGTCCTCGATCGCGGACACCGAGAAGCATGCCTCGCCTACGGTATTGATATCACTGCGTTTGCGGAAGAGACGCACCAAAGTCTCACGCAGTAGGCGATTTTCGGCCACTACATATAATTTCGTCGGAGAAAATGACCGCTTGGCAATGATCTGCATGCAGCGAGAGCCCCCTCTGATCTCGTTTGCGCACTTCCTTGCGTTTCATTTGCGCCGAAACTAATTCTCGTATCAGTTCGTATCGGATTGGTGCGACACAGTTTATTGGTAGTCACTTACCATGTCAAGGAATACCCCTGAAGTCCACTCTTACATTTTCGTAAGGCAGTTCGATGAGCAGCTTGGTACTGTTTGGGTACTCCAACCGCCCAGGAACTAGTGCTCTGGCTCCGGTAGCACTAGCTGCCCCGAGAGTGCCTCATTGAGCCTTCATTTTACCCTAGATTCCGCGACAATTACTCGCACTGAGGTTACGTGTGCCATGGCCAGGTCGATTCGGGTTCTTGTGGCTAATCGCCCGAAGCTCATGCGAGAGCTGATTGTTGCAACTCTTGCGGATGAGCCGGGCGTCGAGATCGTAGGCGAAGTTGCCGATGAGTCGGAGATCGCGGAGCGGGTGCGCGAAGTCGCGCCCGATCTATTGGTGATCGCCCTCGACGAGCCTTCCAAGCGGCCGCAGATTTGCGACACGCTCTTACGTGACAGCCCGAGACTGCGGATCATCGCGGTGGCGTCACAAGAGAATTGCAGCGTCTTTTATTGGGCCTCGTTTGATATTCATTCGAGCCAGATTGAGGCGTCGGAGCAAGGGATTCTTAGTGCCGTACGCAACATTGCAACCATGGGGGCAGGGGAACCGGTTTAACACATCCGAAATCATTCCAAGCTTTGCTGTGCAGGGCGGTCTTTGGTGTTTGTGGATACGGAGCAACAATGAAACCGATACGAGTCCTGGTGGCGAATCGACCTCGGTTGATGCGCGAGCTTATGGTGGCTACGATCTCGGAGCAGCCGGACATCGAGATTGTCGGGGAAGTGCAGGATGAGGCTGAGTTGGTAACGGCCGTGGAGAAAACACGGCCGGACTTTTTGATTGTGGCTCTGGAAAAGTTCAATCGCTTGCCGCCCGTGTGTCATTCGATTCTTCAGACCTATCCGCAAATGAAGGTGATCGCCGTATCGTCGGACCGCAATAGCTCCATGTTTTACTGGGCGTCGCTGAAGGTGCAATCGAACGAGATCGAGGCTTCCGAGGCCGGTGTGCTAGGCGCGCTCAGGGGAAAAACGCAGCTCACTCCGAGGTGGCAGCAATGAAGATCCAGAAATTAAGTTTCACAGTGATAGCTGTCTGCACTCGAGAAATAGCGCGTGGGTTTCTGTTTTTTCTTTCGGCATTACTGTTGTGCGCCAGCTTGGGGCAAGCGCAAGAGCGCCAATCTGGTACCCGCCAGATTTCTGAACTCGGCCGCGAAAATCTGAGCCGGGCGGCGGCTTCAGCGACGGATATCAAGGCGGTACTGATCAAAGACGCCGGGCTAATGGTGGAGTTGAAGCGCTGGATTGCAAAGGATGCGACCAGCCACGGCCAGATTATCAGCGATCCAGACCTGACTGATGAAGCCATATTTGACCGGCTCGACGTGGACGTGCAATTTCGTTCAGTAGCGACGTTGCTCGTCCAAAGATACGGGTACCTTGTCCCTAAACTCAACCCTGAATCCGAGGCAGCTAAAGAGCGCGAATTGTTGGTTCAGGAACGAACCAAGTGGCTCGCGCAGGCTCAGGAACAGGAACGCGCAATTGCCAGCCAAAAACGGATGGACAAGGTTCGGAACGCAGCCACTTGCGACTCGCAACTTGATGAGCAGTGCAACAATGAACAAAAGCCGACGGGTCAGCAGTCCCCTGAAATGCAGCGCCTGCAAGAGAATCTGCCGCCGTCGACCCTCGCCCCGAATGAGTTAAATGTGCCCAGCATGCCCCGACCCGATTCGAACCAGATTTTGCGTGCGCAATACGGGGATAGCATGGACGAATTCGGAGGCTCTGTTCCGCAGCTTCCGTTAGGAAGCCTAAGCGAGGCCGCATCGTCATTCAACCTGTCCAATGCAGGATCTAGCGACGGAATGACAGTTCCAACGAGCATGCCAGCGAACGGCCAAAACGGCAACCTTATGTCCGTGGCAAACACTGGGGATCGCAACCTGGTCGATGCGTTCGCGACGTATGGCGTAGGTTCCGGTAAACCGGAAACAGCCACGCCCGAATTGTCACGTTTAAATCCTGAGAGCAATGCGGCCATGCCATCCTTGCCTTCGTCGCTAAACTCGATGTCCCTGTTCGAACGGCGGCGTCAGCCCAAACCGGTGCCCCCAGCGCCTGAACTGGTAAGAGCGGTGAGCCCATACAATGACATTCCGTCGCTCTACGATATGTACATACAAGCGGTCCCTCGGCCAGCGGTTCCGAGGCGATTTGGCGCCGAAGTCTTCCAAAATGGAACACGCGATTTGCAGTTGATTCCGATGGATCTACCCGCGGGTCCGGACTATGTGGTCGGACCGGGCGATGGGTTGTCGATCAATCTGTGGGGCGGCACGACGCAACGAATATACCGGGTTGTTGATCGAGAAGGCCGCGTAAGCCTTCCGGAAGTCGGCCCGTTACTCGTGAGCGGCAAGAGCTTGGCTAACGTGCAGGAGAGCTTGCAGCAGCTTTTAAGGACCGAATTCCGCCGGGTCTCCGCAGATGTCTCGCTCGCCCGCCTGCGGACAATCCGGATTTATGAAGTTGGGGACATTGCAAATCCGGGTGCATACGATGTGAGCTCGCTATCTACGCCGCTCAATGCGCTGTTCGTTGCTGGTGGCCCAACTCAAAAGGGATCGCTTCGAATCGTGAAGCACTATCGTGGCGATCAGCTAATCGAGGTCGTCGATCTGTACGATTTGCTGCTCCACGGAGTGAAGTCCAACATGCAACGGCTGGAAAACGGGGATACCGTGTTGGTGCCCACGATCGGAGCGCAAGTGACGATCGAAGGAATGGTTCGCCGTCCGGCGATCTACGAGCTAAAGGACGAGAAGAACCTGGCCAGCGTGCTCGAACTCGCTGGTGGACTGCTGCCGACTGCCACGCTACGTCACATCGAAGTGCAGCGGCTAGCAGCGCACGAGAAGCAAACCATGCTGAGTTTCGATCTTCCAGAGGTCGATAGCGATTTAGAAGTGACAAAAAAACTCGAGGCGTTCGAGATTCACGATGGCGACCGCATCCGTGTTTTCCCCATCGCGCCGTATAACCAGGACGCCGTCTATCTGGAAGGACATGTCATTCGGCCAGGCCGTTACTCCTATCGGCCCAACATGAAGGTCACGGATGTCATCGCTTCCTACAAAGATTTGCTTCCGGAGCCCGCGAATCAATACGCGGAGATCATTCGGTTAAACGCGCCGGATTTTCACCCGACCGTTGAGAGTTTCGATCTTGCAGGAGCGTTGGCGAATCCTTCTCAATCACCTGTGCTTCATGCGATGGATACAGTGCGCATTTTCAGCCGCTTTGATTTTGAGAACCCGCCGACGGTCTCGGTTTGGGGCGATGTGCGCGGGCCTGGAACCTACCGCACGTCGGGCGAGATTCGTTTGAGCGATGCGGTGCACTTGGCCGGTGGACTTGCGCCGGACGCCAAGGTCGAAGATGCCCAAGTGTTCCGATACCTCCCGGATGGCAAGTCGAAGATCTTCAGCGTCAGCCTAAGTCTGGCGCTCGAAGGTGACCCGACCGCCAATATTGTGCTGCAGCCTCGCGATCGGCTCTTGATTCACCGCAGTCCGGACGCCATTCAGCCGGCGAGCGCTTACGTCCAGGGAGAAGTCGGAAAGCCGGGCCGTTATCCGCTAACGACGAACATGACAGTTGCCGATCTGATTCGCGTGGGAGGCGGGCTGAAGCCGAGCGCTGATACGCAAACCGCCGACCTGACGCACTATCAGTGGCCCGACCACGGACAATTGACCGGACAACAGCAAACCATCCCAATTTCAGCGGCACTGTCTGGAGAGGCGGATGCCAACTTGCCCTTGAGCAACGGCGACGTGCTCACGATTCGCCAACTTCCGGGTTGGAATGATATTGGCGCGTCCATCAGCGTAAAGGGCGAAGTGAAGCATCCAGGAACGTACGGAATTCGTCCCGGCGAGCGGCTTAGCTCAGTTTTGCAACGCGCCGGCGGGTTTCAAGCGGATGCATATGTCTATGGCGCGATCTTGGAGAGGGCTCAAGTCCGCGAACTCCAAACCAAGGAGCAAACGCAGCTGATGCTTCGCGTGAAGGATCTGCAAAACAATGTTGAACTCTTGCCAGAGGGCGATGCGAATCAGAAACGGGCAAAAGAAAATGCGTTGCGGCAGTATCAAAACGCTTTGACTCAATTGGGAACGAACGTGCCGATAGGGCGGGTAACGATGCGAATCTCTCCTGACGTGAATCGCTGGAAAAACACTGCGGCTGACGTGGAAGTCAGGGCTGGAGATACGCTGGTTATTCCCAAGCGGCCGAGTTTTGTCATGGTCACCGGCCAGGTTTTCAACCCGACGGCGGTTTCTTACCGTCCAGGGAAAAGCGCGAAATGGTACCTCAGTCAATCGGGCGGTCCCACGGCAGTGGCTAACAAGAAAGCGATTTTTGTGATCCGCGCCGATGGCTCTGTAATAGGCGCAAAGGAAGGCTTATGGTCGGGACCCTCTCTTAGCGCTGTGTTGCAACCGGGAGACACGGTTGTCGTTCCGGAAAAGGCGATTGGCGGTGGCGTCCAGTGGCAGACACTGTTCCTGGCCACGCAAGTGGCGTCATCGGTCGCCAGCACGGTATTTATAGCGTTGCGTTACTGATGGGAACTCTTTAATGCCTCGTTGGTGGACAGAGTGGGGACTCGGTTTTAGTTTGCTTGGGGCGACGGTGCTGGCCGCGAATTGTTACGCGACCCCACAAGGCTCGCAAGCGAACGTTCGAGCAGGGAAGAGCAGGGATGAAGGTGGAAGCTCAAATCGCAAGGTTGGCAGGCCAGATGCTTTGGAACGGGCTCCCCAATGGGAAGACCGCGAGAATAGCGTGGGGCTGCATTTGCTGAAAAACATTGCCGCAGACCAGAAAGCGTTGTGGATCGGCCCGAAGAATTTGCGCTGGGTTGATGCGGATTGGCTTGTACCGCTAGGCGGAACTGCTGCGGCGATGTTTGCGACCGACACGGAATACAGCAAGCATCTTTCGAATTCTCCAAATCGGATTAAGTTCAGCAAAAACGTGTCAAATTACGGACTCGTGTCAATAGTCGGGATTGGTGGCGGGCTGTATCTGTGGGGTCACCTCACACATGACGACCATAAGATCGAGACCGGCATTCTCGCAGGGGAAGCCGCGATCGACAGCCTAGTTCCAATATATGGCTTGAAATACGCGTTCGGCCGCGAGCGTCCCCTCCAAGATAATTATCGCGGACGATTCGGCCAGGGCGGCGTCTCGTTCCCATCGGAACACGCAGCGGCAGTATGGTCAATCGCCAGCGTAATCGCCCACGAATATCCAGGACCGCTGACGTCGCTGTTCGTCTACGGTTTAGCATCAGCTGTCACTGCGTCGCGCATCAATGCCAAGCAGCATTTTCCCTCCGACGTTCTGGTCGGCAGCGCCATCGGCTGGCTCGAAGGCATGTACGTCTACCGCAAGCATCACGACCCCAGAATCGGCGGCGGGGAATGGGAAACTTACGCGGAAGCGCATGACAGCAGCGAACGCAGCGCCGGCAACATCGGCTCACCCTACGTCCCGCTAGACAGTTGGATCTACCCCGCCATGGAGCGGCTTGCGGGGCTTGGTGCGTTCAACGATGAGTTCATGGGCATGCGCCCATGGACGCGCAGCGAGTGCGCGCGTCTAGTGAGCGACGCCGCTGATCTCTTCGCTGAAGGTGATAGCAGCGAGGCTGAAGAATCGAGGCTGATCGAAGCGTTGCAACGCGAATTTCGCCCGGAAAACGACGGAACATTGGCGGGTGGGGCAGTACGTCTAGAATCCCTCTACTCCCGAACGGAACATATTTCCGGTGCTCCACTGACGGACGGTTATACCTTTGGCCAGACGCAGATTAACGATTTTGGGCGGCCATATGGCGAAGGATGGAGCACGGTAAACGGTTTTTCGGCATATGCGACGGGTGGACGTTGGGTGGCTTACGTGCGTGGAGAAGAACAGAGTGCTCCGAGTATTCCGGCGTACTCTCTGGCAACACGCCAGACAATCCAGCAGGTGGATAATTACCCCCAGCTACCGCCGGGAACAAGTCAGCCTTCTGTGACGCAGTTTAAGTTGCTTGATGCCTATGTTGGCATGACGTGGTCGAACTGGCAGTTCTCCTTTGGAAAACAGAGCTTGTGGTGGGGACCGGGCGACGGAGGTCCGATGATGTTTAGCGACAACGCCGCACCGATCGGCATGTTTCGGGTGAACCGCGTTGCGCCACTGAAACTGCCGAGTATTCTCGGTTGGTTGGGCCCTATGCGGACGGAGTTCTTCCTGGGCCAACTGGACGGCGCCGAATTCATAGTCACCCCTTCGGGTTTCGCTGGCCAATTCGGTCAATCGCTCTCTCCGCAGCCGTTCATCAATGGGCAGAAGATCAGTTTTAAGCCCACGCGTAACTTCGAATTCGGCGCATTCCGTACGACCGTTTATGGCGGGCCTGGTTATCCTCTTACTTTCAATACTTTCGCCCGCAGTCTCTTTTCCACTGAGAACAAAGGAACGTTCGGTACGGCCCGGAAGCCAGGAGATCGGCGATCGGGAATCGATTTCAGTTATCGGCTTCCTGGAATGCGCAAATGGCTGAGCTTTTATGGCGATGGCTTTGCGGATGACCAATTCTCGCCGATCGGGTATTTCGACCGTTCCGCGTGGCACGCCGGCCTGTATCTGTCCCAATTTCCAAAGATTCCTAAGTTGGATCTGCGAGTCGAGGGCGTATATACAGACAATCCGATTGGCGGTAATGTGGGCCACGGCTTTTATTATTTCAACTTTACATGGCGAAACGGGTATACAAGCAACGGGGACCTGATAGGCAGCTGGATTGGCAGACAGGGTCAGGGCGCTCAGGCCTGGACGAACTACTGGTTTAGCGCGAGGAACCGCCTGCAGTTCAATTTTAGGCATCAGAAAGTTAGTCAAGAGTTCATTCCTGGCGGAGGATCGCTGACTGATGCAGGGGTACGCGCCGATTACTGGGTGCGTCCAAATGTCAGCCTTTCTACTTCAGTGCAGTACGAGCGCTGGCTCTTCCCTGTAATTCAGCCGAGCGCTCAGAGGAATGTTAGCGCCTCGGTGGAAATCTTGTTTCAACCTCAGAAATTGTTTCAGCGATCAGCCTCGAATGCGGACACCTCCACATTGGAGACGGGAGGACGGCCGTGAATTATTCGAGCGGTGCTCCGGTTCGCCAGCCCGTGCCCGAATTGCCTGAGAACGACTTCCCCGAAACGCCCGTACCCGAACAGATTCCGGAGACGGGTGAGAAGACTCTCGCGTCTCTCCGGCTGATCTGGATAAACCGTGGGATGCTGTCTCGCGTCGCGCTGTACGCACTCCTGGCGAGCACTTTAGTCGCCTTCCTCATCCCTTCACAATATGAATCAACGGCGCGTTTAATGCCGCCGGACAATCAGTCCAGTTCCGGCTTGGCTATGGTGGCCGCGGCGATGTCCGGCGCGGCTAGTGGACTCGGAGGGATTGCTACCGATTTTCTCGGTCTCAAGAGCACAAGCGACATCTTCGTGGGCATCCTGACCAGCCGCACCGTGCAAGACAAACTCATTCAACAATTCGAATTGAGGAAACTTTATGGGACTCGGAGGATGGAAGATACACGGAGAGTACTAGCGGAACATACCGGCATTGCCGTGGATCGCAAGAGCCAGATCATCTCCATCACCGTATCGGACCGGAGCCCGCAAAGGGCCGCCGCCATGGGCCAGGCCTACGTGGAAGAACTTAACCGCCTGGTAGCCGAATTGAGTACATCTTCGGCCCGCCGCGAGCGCATCTTCCTCGAAGGTCGTTTGCAGGCTGTCAGTCAGGATTTGGAAGCGGCGGAAAAGGAATTTAGCCAGTTCGCCAGCAAGAACACCGCAATCGACGTCAAGGAACAGGGTAGGGCCATGGTTGGAGCGGCGGCACTGCTTCAGGGCCAACTTATTGCCGCGCAATCACAATACGAGGGCCTGAGGGAGATTTACACTGACAACAATACTCGCGTGCGTACGGTCAAGGCTCGCATCGACGAACTTCAACGACAGCTCGAGAAACTGGGCGGCAAAGGCGAAAGCGCAACAACCATCTCAAGTCAATCTGGCGACTCCATGTATCCTTCCATCCGGAAGCTGCCGCTACTCGGTGTTGCCTTCGCGGATTTGTATAGGCGGACGAAGATCCAGGAGACCGTTCTCGAGACTCTTACTAAAGAGTACGAGATGGCTAAAGTTCAGGAAGTCAAAGAAATTCCCACGGTCAAAGTGCTGGACGTTGCGCACATTCCAGACAAGAAGTCGTTTCCGCCACGGTCAGTGATCATGTTACTGGGAACGGCTTTTGCCTTTGCCACCGCGACGACTTGGGTGTTCGGAAAAACCGCCTGGGATCAAACGGATGCGAACGATGCGAGGAAGACGTTTGCGCAGGAAGTGTTCACAACGCTGAAGGCGCGGCTGCCGCGCGTCGCGCAGAACGGTTCGGGAAACCACACCGGCAAAGAGGGGCTTTGGCGCTCAGTCGGGCGGCATTCTGACGAGGGCAAGACGTCTAAATAAGGCTTTTGTGGATGTAGACGTTTCATTCTAAATGGGTTAGGTCACACACGCCCCTGTAAGTGACGGGGCGAAGCTATATACATGGCGCCGGAGGTCGAAGCAGTGGTCATCTCGCAAGTACACGCGCTAGACGTAAGAGAACGCCTGGTCTTGTCGGCGGAGCAGGTCGAGGTGCGGTGGTTTGCGGCGTACACGAGCGCGAACCACGAAAAGCGCGTGGCCGAACAGTTGATGCAGAGGTCCGTGGAACACTTCCTGCCGCTGTATGGCTCGCTGCGGAAGTGGAGGGACCGCTCCGTAAAACTCGACCTGCCGTTATTTCCGGGGTATGTGTTCGTACGGCTGGCGATACGGGACCGCTTGCGCGTGCTGCAGACCCCTGGGGTGGCAAAGCTGGTCGGCTTCAATGGAATGCCAGCAGCATTGCCTGACGACGAAATTGAGGCGCTGAAAAAGGGCATGGTGCGTGGCGTGCGTGCGGAGCCACACCCGTTCTTGAGCGTTGGGCGGCGTGTGCGAGTCAAGGCGGGCCCCCTTGAGGGCGTCGAGGGGATTGTCGTTCGGAGGAAAAACCGGCTGCGCTTGGTCATCTCGCTCGATCTGATCCATCGCGCCGCCGCGGTCGAGGTTGAGGCGGCAGATTTAGAGCGGATTTGAAGACCCGATATCGCCAGGCGAGCAATTGTCTTCGGGCCGCCTCTGCAATGATCGAAATGTAAAGGATGACAGTCAGGATGAAACGGGCACTGATTACCGGCATTACGGGTCAAGACGGATCCTATCTTGCCGAATTATTGCTTTCCAAGGATTACGAAGTTCACGGCATCAAACGGCGATCGAGCAGCTTCAACACGTCTCGTATCGACGGAATCCTTCCAGATTGGCATGAGCGCGCTGCGCGGTTGTTTTTGCATTTTGCCGATCTTTCCGATTCAACTAGCTTGATCAAGCTTCTGTATCGATTGCAGCCTGACGAGATTTATCATTTGGGTGCGCAAAGCCACGTGAAGGTAAGCTTCGAGAACCCTGAGTACACAGGCGATGTCACTGGGCTCGGCACGGTTCGCTTATTGGAAGCGATCCGAGAAATGGGGATCAAGACCAAGTTCTATCAGGCTTCCAGCAGCGAAATGTTCGGAACCACCTCCGAGGTGCCGCAACGTGAGTCAACAGCGTTCCGGCCCAGCAGCCCTTATGCCTGTTCCAAAGTCTACGCACATTGGATGACCGTGAATTACAGGGAAAGCTACAAAATGTTTGCTTGCAACGGCATCCTTTTCAATCACGAGTCGCCGCGTCGCGGGGAAACGTTCGTAAGCCGTAAAATCACACGAGGAGTTGCACGAATTCGCGCGGGTTTGCAGGACAAGCTGTACATGGGAAACCTAGAGGCCAAACGTGACTGGGGTTATACACCCGAGTATGTCGAAGCGATGTGGCGCATGATGCAGCTCGACAAAGCTGACGACTTCGTGGTCGCTACGGGTGAGACGCACAGCGTTCGAGAATTTCTTGAGCGCGCCTTCGAGCACGCCAACCTCGATTGGAAAAAATACGTAGAGATTGATCCCAGGTATTTTCGGCCAACCGAAGTCAATATTCTTCAGGGCGACGCCAGCAAAGCGGAGCGCGCTTTCGAGTGGCGGCCCAAGGTCAAGTTCAACGAACTGGTGAAACTGATGGTGGATGCCGACATTAAGCTGCTCGACGACCAACTGGAAGGCCACCTCGTCCGCCGCATGTCAGCAGCGGAATGAACGCATCGCGAAATCCAAAGTCACTCTCAGGCCTGAAGCCCGCGTTGTTGGCAAACTTTGTCGGTACCGGCTGGGCGGCGCTGGTGCAACTGGCATGCATTCCCTTATACATCAAATTCTTGGGCATAGAGGGCTATGGGCTAATCGGCTTTTACCTGATGCTTCAGACCGTGTTCCAGGTCATGGATTTAGGACTCAGCCCCACCGTGAATCGCGAAATGGCCCGTTATTCGGTACAACCCGAAAAAGCCGGTGAAGCGCGTGATCTGGTACGCACCCTCGAGGTCGGTTATTGGTTCATCGGGCTCATTCTCGGGGCGGCTCTGTTTATTTCGGCATCGTGGATCGCCACTCACTGGATTAAATCGAGCACTCTGCCGGTTCCCGGGATCACGAAGGCTTTAATGTTGATGGGCGTTCTGGCAGTCTTGCAGTGGCCCATCAGTTTTTATCAAGGGGCGCTGATGGGTCTCCACCGTCAGGTATTGTTCAACGTCTTTAAGATTGTCGTGGTTACTGTCAGCAATGGCGGAGCTGTTCTCGTCCTGTGGCGCGTGTCCTCGACTATTAGGGCTTTTTTGTTATGGCAGGTCGCTGTCTGTGCCGTTCAAGCTGCGCTAATCGCAGTCTTTGTCTGGAGCAGTTTGCCCAGCTCGGCTCGTGCAGCGCGTTTTAATCCTTCCGTTGTCCGGGGAGTCTGGCGGTTCGCGGTGGGCATGAGCGGGATCACGCTCATCGGTTTGATTATCACTCAGGTCGATAAGGTGCTCGTAAGCAAGCTGCTTACGTTGAGAATCTTCGGGTACTACGCGTTGGCTTGGACCGTTGCCAATGGCTTAGTAATTATTTCAAGCGCGATCTTCAACGTGATTTTCCCAAGGTTGTCGGCCCAGGTGGCGGCGTCGGACGAAGACGGGGTCCGCCAGTCCTATCACCGTGGGGCGCAATTGATGGCTGTCATGGTGCTTCCACCTGCGGCGGTCCTCTCGTTTTTCTCTTTCGAGATTCTGCGCTTGTGGACTCGCAGCACAGAGACAGCTGCATTTGATGCCCGCATTCTAACTGTCCTAGTTGTCGGCTCAGCGCTGAACTCCCTGCTGTACCTCCCCTATGCGCTTCAGCTCGCATTTGGGTGGACGAAATTGAGCTTCGTTGCTGGTGCACTGTCGGTGGCCATTCTCATTCCGTCGTTGTTTCCTTTGACGAAATATTTTGGCGCCATAGGTGCAGCCAGCATGTGGGCGGTATTGAACATTCTAAACATGTTGATTGCTGTTCCGATCATGCATCGCCGCTTGTTGCGAGGCGAAACTTGGCGCTACTTCGCCGATATCGGTCTTCCATTGCTTGCCACCATGGGAATTGCCATGCTTGGTCGGGTGGTGTTTGCCGATCTAAGTTCTCCGTTCGTGACGCTTGCGTGTATTTTGAGCGTGTGGCTCGGCTGTCTGGTCGTTGCCGTCCTGGCTGCGCCTTATGTCAGGTCTTGGGTAGTGGCTCAAGTAATGGGTGCGAAGCTTCAATATGGCAACGCAAGCTGGAAACTTTAACGCTTCGGATATCGCCGGCGGGCAAAATTTGTGGGAAAGTTCCGTGCTCTCCACGACTCAAGCCAAAACATATATTCGAGTTCCTGATAGGCCAAATCTTGGCCCAATAAGCAGGTTGCGCCGAGCCTTATTAGGCGGTTTTTTGTCCCCAATCTATTGGCTGCTGGCGTATCCCTACCGAGTCCCCGGTTTGAACTTCCGACTTGAATGCGCCCGGCTAGCACTTCGTTTGCTATTCCGAAGAAAGTCACCGCTGTCGTTTCGTGATAGTTACAACCTGCTTCTTTGGCCAATGGATTCTACTCGCTACTTTGAATTTGCATTCGCGTGGGACACTCTGTCCGATCATTCCGCCTTTCGGTATTTGGATGTCTCATCTCCGCGGCTATTTCCTATTATCCTTACCCTTAAGAAGAGCGGCGTGGTTGCGGAATTCATGAATCCAGATCTCAACGACCTGGCTTGTACCTCCAATTTGGTTAAAGCAGTTGAACTTGAGAATCGATGTAACCTTCATGGGCTTCTTATCGGCGTCGCACCGTTCGCTTCGGAGTCGTTTGATGTGGTCACCAGTATTTCTGTAGTAGAGCACATCCCGGAAGATACTCAAGCCATTCGTACCATGTGGAATTTCGTGAAGCCGGGAGGCCGATTGCTTCTGACCGTGCCCTGCGCGGCTAATGCTTCCGAGCAATACATCAACAGGAATGAATATGGCTTGCTCGCGTCCAATGAACGAGGGTACTTCTTTTTTCAGAGGCTGTACGACCAATTATCACTTGCCGAAAGAATTTTCTCGATCACAGGACAACCAAGCAGGCGTGCAATCTACGGAGAGAAGCTTCCCGGCACTCTTCGTAGAAATCTGGATCGGAAAATGGCCGATCCTTCTTATCCCTACTGGAGAGAGCCGTACATGATGGGACAAGATTTTCGTTATTTCAACGAGCTTAGCGAGCTGCCTGGAGAGGGTGTGATCGCAATGGAGTTTGAAAAAAGTGAGTAACGCCCGCCTTTCAATTTGTATAGCAACACGCAACCGGGGAAGTTTTATCGGCGCGACGCTAGAAAGCATCATCTGGCAAGCGACCGAACAGGTCGAGATTGTAGTGTTGGATGGCGGGTCCACGGACAACACTGGGGAAGTTGTTCGAAAGTACCAAACGGGTTTTCCTGGGCTGCGTTACTTTCCGCAGAACGTTAACGGGGGTGTAGACCAAGATTTCGCGAAGGCGGTCGACCTAGCGCAAGGTGAATACTGCTGGTTGTTCAGCGACGACGACCTCCTAAGGCCTGGAGCGATACAAGCTGTCTTGGATGCGATCGCCGGTCAATATGGACTGATTATCGCGAACGCCGAAGTGCGGGATGCCGACCTTTCGAAAGTGCTAGAGCCTCAGAGGTTGTTGCTAGACGCGGATCGGATTTACAAATCGAACGAAGGCCACCAGCTTTTGGCCGATATTGGAAGTTATCTGACATTTATCGGCTGCGTGATTATAAAGCGTCAGTTGTGGTATGCAAGAGATCGTGAAAGGTATTTTGGTTCGCTTTTTGTACATGTCGGCGTCATATTTCAGAGCCCACTTCCCGAAGATACTCTCGTCATTGCGAAACCCTTGATCTCGATCCGCTACGGTAATGCGATGTGGCTTGACAGGTACTTTGAAATTTGGATGTTCAAATGGCCCGAGTTGATCTGGTCTTTCACACATATCCCGGACGGGGTCAAACTAAAACTCTCGCTCAAAGAGCCTTGGAGACGGCCGCTGAACCTATTTTTTCATCGCGCCAAGGGAACCTATACGGCTGGTACTTATCGCAAGTGGTTGAAGCCTCGGCTAAATTCCTTTTGGGGGCGGGTTAAGAGCCAGTCAATCGCCTATTTGCCAGGTCGTATTGCCAATCTTCTTGCTGCCTTTTACTTCTCAACTTTTTGCCGACGGACTGGCACACGGCTTGAACTCTTGGATCTGAGGAATAGCCCGTTTTTCTATCTCAAAGTGGGCAAGTTCGCCGCGAGCAGGGGACGAAAGGCCGTCACCGCTTTGTCTCGGGAGCTCCGATCTGATTCCCTCTGACCATGCCTACTGCGCTCATCACTGGAATTAATGGCCAAGACGGTTCGTACCTCGCGGAGTTTCTGCTGTCAAAGGAGTACCACGTCGTCGGTGCCACGCAGAGTCGAAACGCCAATCTGGAGCGCATTCTCGAGATTCGTGAAAAGATTGAAATTGTTGAGATGGACCTGCTGAACCAGGGACTGCTCGAAGATGTCTTGCGGAAGTACGCGCCTGACGAGGTGTATAACTTGGCTGCTCGCGCGTCGAGCAGCGAACTATGGACGAAGCCGGTGCTGACCGGCGAACTCAACGCGTTAGGCGTGGCGCGCATGCTTGACGCCATCTCCAAAATCGATCGCGAAGTGCGATTTGTCCAAGCTTCAAGCAGCGAAGTCTTCGGCGACGCCGCGGAAGTTCCACAGACCGAAGCAACACCATTCCACCCGAGGAATCCCTACGGCGTCGCCAAGGCCTATGGTCAGTGGATGACCGTTATCTACCGGGAGCAGCAGAGGCTTTTTGCCTGTTCTTGTATCCTGTACAACCACGAAAGCCCCCGGCGCGGGCTGGAATTCGTCACTCGAAAGATTAGTCACGCGGTCGCCAAGATAAGTCTCGGGCAAGCTACGGAGTTGCGATTGGGCTCTCTGGAGGCACGACGCGACTGGGGATTTGCGGGCGATTACGTACAGGCGATGTGGCTAGCCCTCCATCAACCGGCTGCTGATGACTACATAATTGCCACCGGGGAAACTCACTCGGTCCGCGATTTCTGTAAAGTTGCGTTTGCCCATGTAGGTCTGGACTATCAGGATTTCGTCATCGAGGATGTCTCGGACCATCGACCGCCCGAAACTGCCCTGTTGGTGGGGAACGCTGCAAAGGCGCATCGTGTTCTTGGTTGGAAACCGAAGACAACCTTCCACGCCTTAGTGAAGATGATGGTAGACGCTGACATCAAAGCAATCCGGGACAACCAGATATCGGAAAAGAAAGCTTCCGTATCGGCCTTGATCTAGAGAGTAAAGCGCGTGAGCACAAAGACTCGAACTAGCTGCCGAGTTTGCAAGGGACTGCTTGAGCCCATATTGTCGCTGGGCGAGCAATACGTCTCGAATTTCTTGTCGCCGCAGCAGCCGGACGGTCCCAAGGCGCCCTTGGACTTGGCACTTTGCTCCCGCTGCAAGCTGCTCCAGCTGCAGCACACGGTTCCCGGCGAAATGATGTATCAGAATTATTGGTACCGCTCGGGAACAAATCAGAGTATGCGGACAGCCCTAGCCGATATTTCCAACACTGCCGAACGGTTGATGAACCTCCAGGCGGAAGACACCGTGCTGGACATTGGCTGCAATGATGGCACATTGCTCGCGTCCTATAAGACAGAAGGGATTTACCGAATTGGCTTTGACCCCGCCCAGAATTTGGCTATCTTTTCGCGCAAGGTCGCTGACCGCGTGGTCTGCGGCTTCTTCGAATCAGAAGCTTTCCATCGCGATCCAGAGCTGAACCGCCGGCGGCCTAAGATTGTCACTTCCATCGCCATGTTTTATGACTTGGAAGACCCCAACAAGTTCGTTGAGGACATCAAGAGAGTCATGGATCCGGAGGGGCTGTGGGTCATGCAGATGAGTTACCTCCCGCTCATGCTCGAGCAGAACGATTTCGGAAATATCTGTCACGAGCACCTGGAGTATTACTCGCTGCACTCGCTCGAGTGCCTGCTCAATTTGCATGATTTTGTCCTCGTGGACGCGGAACTAAACGACGTCAATGGCGGAAGTCTCCGGGCTTATATCCGCAATCGCGCAGCCCATCCCACGGATTTCGGTGATGGTTTGCGCCGGCAGCAGGCTGCGGATCGAATTTCGGCGCTCCGCGAAAAAGAAACTGAGATGGACCTGGGCACGATCAAACCTTATAGGGAGTTTGCCGATCGTGTCGAACAAATCAAGCGAGATGTCTCCGTCTTCGTCAGAGATCAAGTGCATGTAAATAAGAAAGTCTTTGTTTATGGCGCTTCGACCAAGGGAAACACCATGCTCCAGTATTTCGGTCTGGATCATCGCTTGATTTCCGCCGCAGCCGAACGCAACCCAGACAAATGGGGCAAAGTAACCGCCGGCACTCGCATCCCAATCGTTTCAGAGGACGAGGCACGCCATATTAAGCCCGACTACTTTCTCGTATTGCCTTGGCATTTTCTCAGCGAATTTCGCGAGCGCGAGAAAAATTACTTGGTCAGTGGCGGAAAGTTCATCGTCCCGCTTCCGCACTTCTCAGTGATCTAACGCCAAACATGAATTCAGCGACGGTAGCCCAAAATAGACCCGCGAGCATAGGACTGTCGGGACTCCAGATCAGCGTTGCGGTCTGTATTCTGACGCTTGCCGGATTGCTGTCTGTTTTTGTCTCTCCGCTGATGGTGCTCGTTCCGTTTGTCGGAGCCGCGGCGCTGTGGCTCGTTCTCAAGTTCCCTGTGACCGTGTTAGGACTCGTTCTGGCCTTCATGCCATTTGATTTTATGACCATTGCGCTGGGCAAATTTTTTGGTCTTCCGCACATGACTCTGGTCTCCGTGTTCGATAAGGAAGGGCTTTTGTTGTTGGTCGGAATCCTCCTCTGGCGGCGCAACGGATTCAAAATATCGACGCCCGATTGGTTTCTCTTGGCATTCTTTGTGTTAGCTCTTGTCCGGACATTTTTTAGCGGCACACTGCTCAACTTGGCAGCGGATCTTGGTTTTATCCTTCCCTACATGGTCGGCAGAATGGCCGTCTTGACTACGCAGCAGGAACAACTCGGTGCCCAGTGCGCTGTGTGGATAATCGGTATTTTGTCCGTACTCGGTTTAGCCGAGGTCTTTATTTTTGGGGAAGGTCCCAGAACGCTGTTATATGTAGCTATAGATTCGGAAACTGAGGGAGGTCAACTGACCACCCCATTTCATGGCGCGGGACTCTTGGGACTGCGGGAAGCCGCCACGATGGTAGGACCGAATGGGTTCGGCGCTCTGTGCATGATCGCGTTGATCATCTGGTGGGTGTATTCACGCAATCCCTTGCCCGCGGGTATGGCCGCCGTTGGCCTAATCTGTTCTGTAACCCGCAATGCTTGGCTTGGGGCCGCAGCGGCAATTGTGCTCCTTGCCGTGATGATGCGGCAAAAGAGACGCTTGGCTCTCTATGCGACTTTAGCCCTCGGGCTTTTTATCGCATCGATACCAGTTCTCGGTCTCAAGGACTATCTCTTTTTCACCAAGACGGGCCAAGACCCCTCCGCGGAGTTCCATCAGGATCAAATTCTGACCGGGTTAAAGTACAACGCCGAACATCCATTTGGGTCTAGCAATAAGCTCAGTCCGCTAGCCTCAAAGGAGGTGAGCAATGCACTCATTTTCGAAACTACTTACCCAGCGGTTGCAGCTGAGTATGGAATCCCGGTTGTTCTGTGCTTTCTCGCATTTTTGTTCAGCGCTTTACACCTGCTATGGAAAGAGAAGTCCCATCTGGGCTATACGGCTCTTGGAATAGTAGTTGCGATGTGTATAGTAATGATATTCACTAACCCGCTCGTAGACCGTCGGCTGATGATCTGGGTTTGGTTCCCGGTTGGGTTAGCGGTTAGGTCCGCAGTTGGTTGGGCTTTTCCACCGGTTCGAAGGATCGCTAACCAACCCACATGACGGCGTCCTCTGGAGCTCGCATGAGCACATCAACGGTCGATGCACTTAAAGCGTCCGAGCAGGTTTGGCACGACAACTGGTACGACCAGAATGCCAAAAGGGAGTTTCCTGATAGCGCCGCCGAGTTTCGCGAGTTTTTCTCTCGTGTTCAACTGGAACCGTTCTGCAATGGCGGGTGGGCCTACTGGGGAGACGCCCGCACCGAGATGATGCGGCTCATAGGAAACGTAAGTGGCCTGAGGGTTCTTGATTATGGCTGCGGCTCCGGTCAACTCGGAATCTATCTTTCCATGCTGGGCGCGGAAGTCAGCGGATTCGACCTGTCGCCCAAAGGCATAGAGGTGGCGAATTGGGCAGCGCACAAGTACGGTCTCCGGTGTTCTTTCCGAGCGATGGATGCGGAAGAGCTTGATTATCCCGGAGAGTCTTTCGATTTAGTAGTGGGCTTTGGGGTTCTGCATCACGTAATAAAATATCCCAAGTCAGCGTTTCATTTAGCCCGGGTGCTTAAGCCACGGGGCCGGGCGATTTTTCATGAGACGCTTTGGGACAATCCGTTAATCAACCTCGCGCGACGTTGGACAATGCCAAGTCAAGAAGCTGGCGACACGCATTTGACGGGTCGAGCGATCCAGGAGTTTGGGGCGCCATTCGCCATGACCAAGGTCCACAAGCGGCATATCCTATATATGCTCAAAAGGTTTTGCAATCTTCCCATTCGCGATCTCTCCCGGCCATTGGTTTCCCGACCGTTCTGGAAAGCAATTCGAACCATCGATCAGGGCTTGACGTCCTTAGGGCTATCCAAGTTCTGCGGTGAAGCCATTGTTGTGTATCAGAAATAGATGATTCGCTTCAGATGGTTACTCACAATCGAAACGATGTTCAAACTCGAGACGAAGTGTCAGACGTCGTGACTCAGTGCGTCGCAAGTGTGACGGTAGCGTACAATGCCGCGAAGGTTTTACCACGTCAACTCGAAGCCCTTCTGATGCAGACGCGACCGCTGCAAGAAATAATCGTGGTGGACAATGCATCGACCGACGGCACGGCCGCCATGCTTGCCGAGCGTTACCCCCAGGTAACGGTCCTGCGGATGCCCGAAAACTCCGGACAGGCAGGGGGATGGGCTGCGGGGCTGTCCTACGCTGCGCTTAGCAAGCGGCATGACTGGATTTGGACATTCGACAACGACAGTGTACCCGAGGCGGACACATTGGAAGTGCTGCTGAGCGGCGTTGATACGCTTGGTACTGAGGTGGGGATAGCCGCCCCGCTGCCCATTCACCGAGAAACAGCGACATGCTATACGCCGTATTTGTGGCGTGACGGGTTCGTCAAGCCATCCGAAGAATTACTCAGCCAGCCGACTTGGTTTGCCGATCTGGTGATCGCTTCGGGCTGCCTTATTCGCGGTGAGGTTGTGGAGAAGATCGGGTTGCCGCGCGCTGATTTCTTCATCGACTTTGTCGATGTGGAGTACTGCCTTCGGGCGCGGTCCTATGGTTACAAGATCGTCGTCATTAGCCGGGCTAAGCTAGGACACGAAATCGGAAACGGGCGCAAAATTGATCTCCTGGGTTACAAGCGGCTTTGGACGAACCAACCTCCCTTCCGAGAATATTACATCAGTCGGAATTTAACCTATTTCGCGTGGTGGCTGCAGCCAAGTAGCGCCACTAAGCGTTTCGTTGCGCGCTATTTGGTCGTACATGCTGCGCAGGTGCTGCTGTTCAGTACGAACAAGCTGAGGTGTCTTATCAGAATCGTCCAAGGATTCCGTGACGGCTTGCGTGGACGATTAGGAATTCGTCTGAGACCTGGGGCCGATGCCTCGCGAAGGCAAGGCGGCGCTCTGCATGCCGCTGAACACACTGAGGCGGAAAAGGCGTGACACAGTCAATCGCAAGCGTGACGGTGGCTTATAACGGCGCGAAGGTTTTGCAACAGCATATTGAGGCGCTTTTGGGACAAATGCGCCCGCTGCAGGAGATCATTGTAGTAGATAACGGTTCGAGCGACGGTACGTGCGCATTGATTGCCGAGCGCTACCCGCAGGTAACCCTGCTGAGGCTCCCCGAGAATCTCGGAGTTGGTGGAGGATTGGCGGCGGGCATGACTTACGCCGCACTCGAAAAGCGGCATGACTGGGTCTTGACATTCGACCAAGACAGCGTGCCTAACGACGGCGCATTAGAAACTTTGCTCAACGGAACGGAGTCCTTGCGGGATGTGGAAGGCAAGGTGGGAATCGCGGCAGCAATGCCTGTCCACGCAGAAACGGGTGTCTGCTATCCGCCTCTGATGTGGCGCGATGGCTTCGTAAAGCCGTCCGCTGAGTTACTGCAGCAACCCATCTGGTTTGCGGATCTCGTCATCACCTCAGGGTGTATGGTGCGCCGAGAGGTGGTGGAGAAAGTTGGCTTGCCGCGCACTGATTTCTTCATCGACTTTGTCGATTTCGAGTATTGTCTGCGAGTCCGTGCTAGTGGCTACAAGATCGCGGTAATTCCGCGCGCTGAACTGGGACATGAAATTGGAAATGCGCGGGAGGTCTGGTTCCTCGGGCGTCAGCGACTGTGGCCAGGGTACGCTCCGTGGCGCGAGTACTACTACAGTCGAAACCTGGCTTACGCCGGCTGGCATCTTTACCCGAACGGCGGAACAAAGAGGTTTGTGTTAGGCCACTTGGCCCGGCATGCAGGCGCGGTCGTACTCTTCAGCCCGAAGAAAGTGGCGTGCCTGAGAAAAATGGCGCAAGGATTCTCGGACGGCTGGCGGGCGAAGCTGGGGATACGATTTACGCCAAACGGACAACCGAAGCATGCAAGGAACGGCGCGGCCCGGAAATCTGCTCAGATTCTAACTGGAGATCGACGAGCGTGAATCACATTATGGAACAAGTGTCGAAAGAACTGGGATCGACTTCGCGTCGTCCTCTGCGCATAGCGATGCTGGGTTCACGCGGATTTCCGCATACGTATAGCGGTTATGAAGTATTTATCAGCGAAGTAGCGCCACGCCTTGCGAGTCGAGGGCACGAGGTGATTGTCTATTGCAGGAGCAGCTTGTTCCAGGAGCGGCCGAAGACATGCAAAGGCGTACAGCTGATCTATTTGCCCAGCATCGAGACGAAAGTGCTGGGCACACCAACGCACACCCTGGTTTCCATGTTTGACGTGTTGTTTCGCCGCGTGGATGTGATTTTTGTCGTGAACCTGGTGAATTCCCTTCATTGTATTCTGCCGCGGGTGTTAGGCAAAAACGTGGCGATTAACGTGGACGGATTGGATTGGAAGCGGGACAAATGGGGGAAGTTAGGAAAGACTTACTTCTACTTGAATGCAAAATTTGTTGGGCGCATTTGCCCGAAGGGCGTCGTAACAGATGCACGCGAGATGCAACGGATTTACCGTGAGCAGTTTAGTACGCAAAGTGCTTGTATCGCCTACGGTGCACACATAGAGAAGGCAAGCAATCCGTCCGTGGTCCGGAAGTACGGCCTGGAACCTTTTCAGTATTACCTGATCTTAAGTCGCATGGTGCCAGAGAATAATGCCGATTTGATCGTGCGTGCCTTCGAGCGGTTACGGACTTCACGAGTCCTGGCGATTGCCGGCGATGCAAACTATCGCAGCGCTTTCGTAGACCGTTTAAAACAGACTAGCGATCGGCGCGTGCGCTTTATCGGGCACATCGGGAATCCGGATCATGTGAAGGAGCTCCACTGCAATGCTTACGCCTATCTGCATGGGCACAGCATAGGCGGGACGAATCCCTCATTGTTGACAGCGCTTGGATCCGGGAACTGTGTGCTGGCCTTGAATACGCCCTTCAATGCGGAGGTTCTGCAAGACTACGGCATTCTGTTCGAGCGCGATCCGCTCGATTTAGCAGCAAAGCTGCAACATGTCGAAGACCGTCCGGACGTGGCAGCCGAGTATCGGGCTCGCGCGCCGCTGCGCATTCGTGAAGCCTATACGTGGGATAAGGTTACAGAACAATATGAGGAGTTCTTCCTGCAACTGGCCGCGGGAGAAGATCCTACGCGAGTACATTCAAGCCTAATTCCGTCACCTGCCATCGATAGGGAAGCGATTCCGGCCTTTGTGGGTGCTTCGGCGACCTTGGAAATGGCAGTTTCCCGCGACAACTTGCCGCACAAATAAACCACGTGTTCGAACCCAGCGCGGAATATCAGTTGCACTAGGTCTCAGCCAGGTATCGCGATTAAGTTGTGCCTCGTAGTTGCATTAGGAATTTACCAGTCGTGTAGTTAATCTGATTTGGCATTCCCAGGCAGCAAACCGTAAAAGGAGACGATGTGATGGATGGCACCGGCACTCGTAGCCAGCGTTATAGCACTACGCCTGTAATCGACTCGGCGCCACTTCACGAATTTGCTCGTGAAGCTACGCTCCCGGAGCAGTCGCGTGTACCTGGCCGCGGCCGGACGCTGGCCCATGGCCCTCACGTGCAATTCGCCTACGCTGCTATCGATGCCTGTTTAGTCTGCTTGGGCGGAACCCTAATCTTCTGTCTCCGTTTCGGAACACCGCACTCGATTGCCCAACTCCGTCAGGTCTTCAGCACGACTGTAGGCCACATATATGTCGGCTTCTTTCTATTGTACGCCGCACTCGTGGTCCTGGCGTGCGTAACGCAAGACCTCTATCGAACGCCGCGCGATCGAAGCTTCGTCGACGAGACCATCAGAGTTGCAAAGGCCACTGGGATCGCTACGGTGCTCCTCGTATTGTTCATCTTTATCTCGGGGTATAAGGATATTTCGAGGATCGTAATAGTCGTAACCGGCGCTCAGAACTTTTTGAGCCTTTCAGGCTGGCGGTATCTAAAGAAAAAGATCATCACAAGGCGAACGCTGCGAGGGATCGGCATTTCTCGAGTGTTAGTTGTAGGTGTTGGGAAAATGGGGCAGGGCCTTGCTTCTTGGCTTACAAAGAACCCTCACCTTGGTTATAGCGTATGCGGGTTCCTCGACACCCACAGAAATGGAGACGCTCGTGTCTTGGGCACCATCGGCGAGTTGCGCGCCGTTGCGTTGGCACACTTTGTCGACGAGCTATTTGTCACACTTCCCGCTGACGGTGAGCTGGTCAAGGAGACCTTCCTGGAGGCCCGGCGGCTGGGTCTCAACCTACACGTTGTGCCCGATATTTATGACGGTCTAGGATGGCGCGCGGCTCTTCACAAGATCGGTGGATTTCCAGTGATGGATCTCCACGAACATCCAATTCCAGCGGTTGGTTTGGCCATCAAGCGAGCAACTGATATTGCCGGGGCTTTCCTGGGACTAATTCTGGCCATACCCGTCCTTGCCTTGGCCGCGCTGTGGATCCGATTGGACTCGCCTGGCCCTGCCTTTTATGTGGCCGTGCGCGTAGGCTGGAAGGGCCGTAGATTCCGATGTTACAAGTTACGAACTATGGTGACGGAAGCTGACGAGCAGAAGACCTCACTGCGCGGCATGAACGAGCGCAACGGACCTTTCTTCAAGATGGACAAGGATCCAAGAATTACACGTTGCGGACGCTGGTTGCGCAAATTCAGTTTCGATGAGTTACCGCAGCTCTGGAATGTTTTTATCGGAGACATGAGCCTAGTCGGTCCACGGCCCCATCCCGTGGATGACTTTGAGCGATACGATCTTGAGCACCTCCGTCGTCTGGACGTGAAGCCCGGCATGACAGGCTTATGGCAGGTTAAGGCACGGCATGATCCCTCCTTTGAAACGAATATGGCACTAGACCTTGAATACATCGAAAACTGGAACCTGCTCCTTGACTTGAGGATTTTATGCAGCACGCTGCCCGCGATTATGAGAGCCGAGGGAACATAGGTTAGGGCCTACTAGAACTTAAGCAGAACTGTGGACAGTCTAGGAGAAAGCGCATGTCATCGAGGGAAGTGCGAATGAAAGGTGTCGTCCTTGCGGGTGGGACTGGGAGCCGGTTGAATCCGCTTACGCGCGTTACCAATAAGCACCTTCTCCCAGTCTATGACAAGCCGATGGTGTATTACCCGATCCAGACTCTTGTGAATGCTGGGATTCAGGAGATTCTTCTGGTCACGGGCGGGAAAAACGCCGGAGAGTTCCTGCGCTTGCTGGGCGACGGTCGCGACTTCGGTTTGAAGCACATCAACTACACCTACCAAGAAGGCGAGGGCGGCATCGCGGAGGCTTTGGGCCTGGCGGAACATTTTGCCGCGGGGGAGCCCGTCTGCGTGGTCCTCGGCGACAACATTATTGAAAACAACGTCCGTAAAGCCGTCGAAAATTTCAAAAAGCAAAGCCACGGCGCGAAAATCCTCTTGAAGGAAGTTCAAGACGCTGAGCGTTTTGGTGTCGCCGAGGTTCGCGGTGAACACGTTATCAGCATCGAAGAAAAGCCGCGCAATCCTAAATCGGACTATGCCGTAATCGGAATCTACTTGTACGATTCCACCGTATTCCAAAAGATTCGCCGCCTGAAACCCTCTGGCCGCGGTGAACTCGAAATTACCGATGTGAACAACTTCTACCTCGAGGAAGGCAATTTAACCTACGAGATTCTCGACGGCTGGTGGACCGATGCCGGCACGTTCGAGTCTCTCTTGCGTGCCAACAACCTCGTGGCAGAAACCGGCGCCAATAAAATCTCCAGTGAAGAATTAGCTGAGCGCGCAATAAGCAGGGAAGTCGCCCGATGAAAATCCTCGTCACCGGCGGAGCAGGTTTCATAGGCTCAAATTTCATCCGCCATGTTCTGCAGGCAAAAAATAATCATGCGATCGTCAACTACGACAAACTGACCTACGCCGGCAATCTGGCCAATCTTCACTCGGTCGAGCATCACGCCGGATATCAATTCGTCAAAGGCGACATTTGCGATCCCGTGGTGGCAGAAGCCGCCATGCGCGGTTGCGATTCCGTTGTCCATTTTGCCGCCGAATCGCACGTCGACAGGAGCATCTACGAACCCGCTCCGGTGATTCAAACAAACGTAACGGGAACGTTCACCCTCCTTGAGGTCGCACGCAGGCTCGGTGTCTCGCGTTTCGTTCACATTTCCACCGACGAAGTTTACGGCGACATCGCTCCAGGGGCTTTTGCCAGCGAGGACTCTCCGGTCCAGCCGAGCAGCCCCTACTCCGCTTCCAAAGCCGCTTCGGACCTCCTCGTTCGTTCCTACGTGCGCACCTACAAATTCCCCGCTTTGATCACCCGCTCATCGAACAATTACGGACCTTTTCAGTTTCCGGAGAAGTTCCTGCCGCTGATGATCACCAACGCGCTGCACGACAACTCTCT
This sequence comes from Candidatus Acidiferrum sp., assembly GCA_036513675.1. Taxonomy (GTDB): domain Bacteria; phylum Acidobacteriota; class Terriglobia; order Acidiferrales; family UBA7541; genus Acidiferrum. The sequence continues at coordinate 9,668 of DATBYP010000054.1, read as the reverse complement.
TCCCATCTACGGCGACGGCAAGCAGCAGCGCGACTGGCTGCACGTGGAAGACAATTGCCGCGGAATTCTAGCCGTTCTCGAACGCGGAAGAATCGGCGAAGTCTACAACATCGGCGGATCACACGTGGAGGAGAACCTTGCTGTGGCGCAGCGCCTGCTCCGTTTGACCGGCAAGCCAGAGAGCTTGCTGCGTTACGTCGCCGACCGTCCCGGTCACGACCGGCGCTACGCTCTCGACTCCACGAAGATCGAAACTGAGCTCGGGTGGAAACCGGGAATTTCGTTGGAGGACGGCCTTCGCCAGACGATCGAGTGGTACAAGAAAAACAGCAAATGGGTTTCCGACGTACGCGCGGGTGAGTACCGTTCCTATTACGCGAAATACTACGACAATCGCGAAAACTCTTTGAACGCGATCGCCGGCTCCGGTGCGAAGTTGCCTGCTTAGAACCAACATGCGTAATATTCTTTTTAAATGCAACGAATCGAAACGTCCTTACCAGGTGTCTATGAGCTGCGCCCCGTGGTCCATCGCGACTCGCGCGGATCTTTTCTCGAAACTTACCACCACGCCAAATTCGTAAACCTCGGCATCAAAGACATCTTTCTTCAAGACAATCACTCCACCTCCTCCCGCGGAACTCTTCGCGGCCTCCACTATCAGTTGCTGAACGCCCAAGCCAAGCTCTGTCGCGTCATCGAAGGCGAAGCTTTGGACGTTGCGCTTGACATTCGCGTCGGCTCGCCCACTTTTGGCAAGTGGGCCAGCGTGCTGCTCTCCGCTAAACAACAAAATTTGATATATATCCCCGCGGGTTTTGCCCACGGCTTTCTGGCCATCACGGAAACCGTTCAGTTTCTCTACAAATGCAGCGATTACTATGCCCCTTCCGACGAATACGGCATTCTCTGGAATGACCCCGCTCTCGCCATCGACTGGGGTGCGGTTAGTCCTGTGCTTTCCCAAAGAGACGTCAACAATCCCAAACTCGCCGATGTACGACGGGAACTCCTGCCGCGATACTCGCCAAAATGAAGCCCACCATCTTGCTGACAGGCAAAACCGGCCAACTAGGCTCCGAACTCCATCGATTGCTTCCAAAACTGGGACAAGTGATCGCGCCGGAGCGAAAAGAATTGAATCTCCTTGAACCCGAAAACATTCGGAGGTTCATGCGCGAGGCGAAGCCGCAACTCGTCGTCAACGCCGCCGCCTATACCGCCGTTGACGCGGCGGAAACCGATGAAGCCAATGCCCTCGCGGTCAACGCCGAGGCCCCGCGATTGCTCGCTCTAGAAGCGACAAAAATCGGCGCCGTGCTCATTCACTTCTCGACCGACTATGTCTTCGACGGCTCGAAAAAAGATCCCTACGTTGAGACGGATTCGCCTAATCCACTCAGTGCGTACGGCAGAACGAAACTCGCGGGCGAACAAGCGATTCGCGATTCGGGCGCCGCCCACATTATATTTCGCACATCTTGGGTCTACGCCACGCACGGTCGAAATTTCCTACTAACAATATTGCGCCTTGCCACCGAGCGAGAAGAATTGAAAATTGTTTCTGATCAATTAGGGGCTCCGACCTGCGCCTTTGACTTAGCCGAAGCGACCACGAGAATTGTGGCTGGCCTGATTGGCACTGAGGGCCACTTCACTATTCCTGAGGCCGGCGAAACCTACCACATGACCGCGGGCGGCCAGACTACCTGGTACGAATTCGCAAAAGCCATCCTCGAAGAAGCGGCGCGCGCGCCTCAAGACCTGCCATGGCTCACCTCAGCAACCAAAGGCCGTCCTTTAATAGCTCGCTGCGTACTACCGATCTCCACAGAAGAGTTCCGCTCACCGACACGTCGCCCCGCCTACTCTGTCCTCTCCAACGCGCTTCTGATGCAGATCTTCGGCGTAACCCTTCCAGACTGGCGCACTCAACTGCATAGATGCTTTTCTCCCAGCAGCCGTTGAAGTTCTAGCCGCGCCATTTCTAATCGCGAGCCGGCATTCCGCATCGATCCATTCGCGGCTTGCGCCCGGCGTGCCTGCTTCCCCGATTGACTTGAACTGGCATCTTCACACCTCCTCGTCCAGAAACTTCTAACGGTGCTCCCGATCGAGTGTAGCCGCGACGTGCTGCGGACGGGATGCGCCGGATACGTCGGAGCGGGGAGGATGGTGGGGGTCGGGCGCGTCGCGGTCGGGGCCGGGCATGTCGAAGATGATGGTGGTGGGCTCGGCGTTTTCCTCTTTGGCGATGGCGGGGAGGGTGCGGAGGAGTTGGTTGGTAATGTAGGCGAGGACGGCGGCGCGGCGAGTGGAAATTTTGTCTTGCGCGAGGAGGAGGAGCAGGCGCGAGAGGAAATCGTTGATCTGGGCGGCGGAGGTGAAGTCGTCGAGGTTGACGGTGAGGGTGGAGGCGATTTCGGCGGCATCGTGCTGGTTTGCCGGAAGCGGAGCGTGGGCAGGGCAGAAGTTGGGGTTGACGTTGGTCGCGTGGAGACGGCAGCGCCGACCGTTGGGAAAGAGATAGGTGCAACGAGCAGAGTTATTGATGAAGCGGGGTTTAGCATCTTGCTGGGTCATGTGGTTTTCCTTTGAGAGATGGGATTTGGAAATAACAGGGGGCAACGCAGAAGGTGCTGAAAACAAGGGAATTGCGGAAAAAGCAACTCGTAACTTGATGGAAGGAAAGGCTTTGAAAATCGATGGTTGTAGCAAGAAACGGTTGCAGGTTTGAACGTTGGAAAATTTGAAAGTTGAAAGAGCGGGATTAAGAGTGGAAATTGCGGATGGTGTGGCAGCGAAACGACTTAGCGGCCGTGGCGGATATTTCATGTGATATTATACCATTTAGGTACTCTTTGTCAAGCAGAATTTGAGTTCCATTTTGGGAATCCCGAAGAAGGACCCACCCTTTGCAAGTGGCGCAAACGGTAGGCCACGCCAAGAGCTGTGAAGGTGTGTGCCACCTAGCGCATTTGTCTTGACACTGCGCTCATCGGGGGGATATGTACTCGCGGTGAATGCGTTCTGGAGGCACCCAATGTTCCGTCACTCATTTCGCTATACCGTTTTCGCACAAATTTGCCTCGCCATCTTTCTGCTTGTGGGCCGGGCCTTTGCCCAGGCTCCCAATGATGCCGGCACAGGCCCCAAGGAAGGCGATAAGTGCAAAGTCACGGCCGGAACGAACAAGGGACAAGTCGGCAAGTACACGACCGGCACAAAGTATTGCGAGGGCTCGTGGGGAGGCACGGAGTGCGCCAATAGCGACGGGACCTCTAATTGCGCACCGGGACGAACGATTCCGCCATTCACTGGGCCTGAAGTCACGATGTGGCAAGGCTTCGCGCAGGCTAGCAGTCCCAGTTCCAAGCCTGGCGCCCTGCACGATTGGGAAGCGAAATACGGCGCGAAAGTCATAAAAAACAAGGGGAATCAGGTGGTTGTAAAATTCCCGGAAAAAACGGTTAAATTCGACTGCAAGACTGACTGCGTCGCCGAGCTTTTCAAGAAATAATCGCGGAAGGGTCAAAACCCGCAGCCTTAAAACCGAAGGCTGCGGCACCCGGCGAGGCCGAGAACGGGTCCTCTAGCTATTTTCAATTTGTTCCCATTCCCCCGGGGTACGTAGAGGACATTCCTTCCATGTGAGTATGTTGATTCACAGAAATTGCGAATCTTCCGATTGAATTACAGATTGTAGCGTCTGGCTGAGAGAGGCTCAACGGGAACTTTCGCTTACTTTACCAGTTCAACTTCCAAGTGCCGACCACCCGGAAGTTGGCCAGATCACTCGATACAAGGGCGAGCTGATAACTTCCGGGTTGCCCGTCATCCATCAGCAACCGCGGAAACTCGTCAGCACGGGTCGATCGTTAACGGCTGATGTAAAATTAACGACCCATCTCGATAGTTGCTGCGGAGGCCTTAGCGTAATGACAATTGCGCACTATATTGCGATGGTTGCCGCATTCGTGCTGATCTGCGCCGGTGGTGCAACCGGCCAGACAAAGGGTGTCATACGGTCGGAGACGGCTCCCCCAAAATTGGTAATGCTCGTTTATCAAAGATTCCCGTTCGAGAAAGCGGCTGAAAGCAGCAAGGCGCTCGCGGCCGCAGCACGTGCTTGTGCGAATCTGGAGGCGCCGAATTCGTGGATTGTGCTGGAATCGGTCACCGGAGATTCGGAAGTGCTGTCGTTCGACCCGTTCGATTCATTTGCACACATGGGCAAAGCCTTTGCTAGGTGGCGACCCATTTACGCTGCTCACGCGGAGCTTGCAAAATTTCAAGCGCAGATCAATGGGGCGCTGGCGAGCCAGCGCACGATAGTCGCCGAAAGGCGAGATGACCTAAGCTACCGCGCGAACCGCATTGATCTGTCGAAGGCACGTTTCTTGCGAGTGCTCGAGGTTCGCCTGCATCCCGGCCACGAGGGTGAGTTCGCCGAAGCCTTTAAGAACCTTACTGCAGCGTACGAAAAAACGGAATCCGATTTGCCGTGGGTCGTGTATCAGGTGAACGTGGGGATGCCCTCGCCAACATTTTTTGCGTTTGTGCCGATGAGAACTCTAGCGCAGAACGATGATTTGCTGAACCTACGGGATCTGCTGCGCGAAGCAGAAGGCGAAGCCGCTGAGCACATGCAACAGATCGCCCGCGCAGCGTACGCGCACACAGAGAGCAACCTTTACGCTGTTAGCCCTGAAAAGTCCCACGTATCGAAAGAGTTTGCGGCGGGCGATCCGGAATTCTGGACGCCAAAACCGCCAGCACCAATGAGGGTCGCTGCCAAAAAGAGTGGAAAGAACAAGCCGCCACAGTAACCTTGGAAAAATGAGAGCCCTCAGGTAACTTAGATACCGATTGGAACTGTCTTGACACTGACGCCAGACCTGACGCTACCCAGACGGTAACTATCGATGATGTTTCCCGAGTACAGGTCCAACCTCCGCAGAGGCTGCCACTGAGCGAATGGTCGGTAACCCGTACCTAATCGCGTTACGTCAGGGTGGCCCGTGATCCAGGCGCAAATCCCAGGCCGACAAGGCGAACTACATCCCCGCTGACTGACTATACATCACTGGCAGCAAATAGACCCTAATGCTTCACTAAACCGGCAAGCACTCCATTCAATGAATCGTTCCACGCATGAGCGATCATTCCAGGGCGAACGCTTCCGCGCCAATAGGCCAGAATCCCGAACATTGCTCCGTACAGGCCGATCAGAATCACCATCCGGAAGCCCTGGTACGCGTGAGCCGCGCCGAATGCCGTGGCAGAAAGGAGAATGCCGGCGGGAGCACTCTTAGTCACGGCCATGAACTGCCGTTGTAGGTAACCTCGAAAGATCGTTTCCTCGCAAATACCAGCGGTAACTGAGAGCGCTATCCATAATGTCAGTTCGATACCTCGATGCGGGAGCATGGACACATTGCGACCCAGAGCGGCGATGCGCAGGAGCCAGCCAAATATCCAAAGGAGCATCGCCGCAACGATCCAGAACCCAGCGGCAATTCCAATATCCCGCAGCACCTGGCGGACGGAATGCGGTTCTCCGAGAACGATGAGGACAGACGCACCACTACGGCGCACGCCCACCACCACCAGAACGAACAAGAGCCATTCATAGAAAAGGGTGACTACATAAAAGCCCACGCGGTTCGGATTAGCCGTCGCGCTCAATTGATCTGCAAAAATCTTATGCCCGATCGTCCAACCGCCGATCGCGGCGAGGACTAGAATCGTGTGGATTGGGCTAGCAGCGCGGGGATAACGGCCTGACGCGGACTGAGCCTGAACAGAAGTCTCCATGAGTCCTCCTCTAGCAGCTAGAATGCCAACTTCGCGCAGTGTATCAGCCCTTGCATAACGAGACCCTGTGTTTCGGCAGTGAGAGGGTCACAAAAACCTCGAGGCACGTAGAAGCCGGCGGCACATTCTGGCTGTATTGTCGGCCACCCGGAAGCTATCCGGCTTCGACGGCGGGATTAGTCCTGTGAAGTCGGCGTGTGGGAAGCGATCTCCGCGCTTGGAATCGATCCTGGACGGATTACGAGCCGCTCGGAAAAAATCGACCTGGACGACAGGGTCTGGCGCTTCAGTGGGTGGGGGGAAGAGCGAACGCAAACAACGAGTCACCCGCTCCGACAACCACGTACTGTTTGCCATCGAGTTGGTAGGTGATTGCGCCGTTTGCCTGATTGGCTGCGACGGTAGTGTGCCAAAGCGTTTTGCCGGTCGTTGAGTCCATGGCCAAGATATGCCGCGAGGTGTCGCCCGCAAAGAGCAAATTCCCCGCGGTGGTCAGCAGGCCACTACCCGGGCCGCCCAGGTCATGCGTCCAGCGAATCTCTCCCGTTTTATAGTCGATCGCCTTGATGGTCCCCGGATAATTCAAAAAATCATCGCGCCCGGCAAACCCTTCGGCTTTTCCCTCGGCGGTCAAATAAAAGACGCTGTAACTCTGCGACGCCACCACGTAAAAAAGCCCGGCCGTCGGAGTGAAGCTGGGAGCAAACCAATTCGATGCGCCATTCGAACTGGGCGAGACCAGCGTGCCGTCACGCGCAGGCTCTTTCTTCGGATTGGGAATGGGTTGGCCCTTCGCGTTGACCCCCAGAGTCCAATTGCTGTTAATGAAGGGCGCGGTCAGCAAATGATCGCCGTTGCTGCGGTCCAGCACAAAGAAAAATCCATTCCGGCTCGCTTGTGCCAGCAGTTTGCGCCGCTTTCCCTTGAACTCCCCATCAAACAAAATCGGCGTCTGTGTAGCGTCCCAGTCATGCGTATCGTGCGGCGAGACCTGATAGCCCCATACCAGCTTTCCCGTGTCTACATTTAACGCAACGATCGAGCAGGTCCACAAATTGTCGCCCTTCCGCCCGGCCCCAGCGTGCACAGGATTAGGATTGCCGATCCCCCAATAGATAAGGCGTAAATCCGGATCATAAGTGCCGGTCATCCAGGTCATACCGCCACCGTGGCTTCGAGCTTCCGCGTCGGGCCAACTCTCGGAACCAGGTTCGCCTGGATTGGGTTGAGTGTTCCAATGCCACTGGACGTCGCCGGTTTCGGGGTCGCGCGATTCCAAATATCCGGGGTTATCCAGCGAATCGCCGCCTACGCCGGTGATGATGTGGTTGCCCACAACCAGCGGGGACATCGTGCAGAAATACTCGAGCTTTGCGTCTGCGATCTGCTTTCGCCAGCGCTCCTTGCCATCCTTGGCGTTCAACGAAACGAGATTGCAGTCCGGTGTTTCGGTGTAAATCCAATTACCCAGCATGGCCACACCACGCTGGCCGATGTGCCCGCCTTCGTTAGGCGGATATTTGTAATGCCAGACTTCCCGCCCGTTGCGCGCATCAACGGCCCAAACGTTGTCCGGCATGGTGAAGTAAAGCACGCCATTCACTTCAATCGGCGTTGACTTAATCACCGAACCGAACCCGCCCGCACCGTAATTGCTGGCGCGATACATCCAGACCGTCGACAACGAAGTCACATTCGACGCGTTGATCTGATCCAACGGACTGTGCCGCTGCCCCGAATAATCGCCGTTATACGTAGGCCAACTATCGGTCCCCGGCTTCACGAGCGCCTCCGGAGTCAATTCCTGCCCACAAAGAACGACGGGGGCTAGCAACAACACGAACGTGAGGGCCCAGACTCTCATTTCAAAGTCTCCAGATACGCCAAAACATCGTGCATTTGTTGGTCGCTGTACGTCGGCAGCAGCCCTTCATGCGCCGCCCGAGGATCCTGTATATCCACAATCACGTTTTCACGCGAGAAGGAGCGGTACCAGCCGGCCGAATCGTGCATTGACACCGTAAATTCGTCCAAATGATCGAGCGTTCCCGAAACGCGCTCACCGGAAAGCAACTGAACCGTAACTTTGGTCGGCGCAGGCGGCGCCACCGCCCGTCCCAGGAACACGTCAATCAGGTTCGGCGCGGGATACAACATGCGCCGCTGCAACTCGACAGGTTCATATTTGGTCGCCATATGCGCGAGATCGCCGGTGGCAGAGTGGCAGGTGCCGCAATGCCCCTCACCATTGAAGAACGCCGCGCCCTTCTGCGCATCACCAGTGATCAGATCGCCGATCTTGTAAGCAAAGCGATTCGAAACGTCAGCCGCTCGCGAATGTAAAAAGGTCGAGATATCGGCAATCTGCTCCTGAGAAAAGGCCGAGAAAGCCGGCATGCCCCGCTCCAGCCGCCCATTTCGGATAACAGGCCCGATCACATCACCCTTGTTGTCATGCAACACTAAAGCGGACCGGACAAGATCAGGCCCGCTCTTCCCATGAGCGTCATTGCCATGACAAAACCCGCACGCAGGCACGAAAATTTTCCGCCCGCGTTCTGCCGCTTCTTTGTCGATACGCGCGCCGCCCATCAACGCGGCAATCGCATCGCCCGCGTTCTCCTTCTGCGGAGCATCTTTCGCTTGCGCATTCGCCGTCTTCTGCTTCTCTGCACTGGCCGCCTGGTCCGCCTGCCCCGAACTCATCGAAGCAAACAGAAGCAAGACAGCGACAGCACTGAAGTAACGATGGGACATTCTGTCTCTCCCCGGCCTCAAGGCTTCAGATTCTTCATGTACTCGTAATCCACTTTGATCGCTTCCAGCGCCGGCATCTCAGTGAAAGGCGGCTCCTGTTCGACGAATAGCGCACGAATCCGCGCCTTCTGAGCGGCTGCGAAAATTCGGCGATACGCGATCGCGCCGCGCCCCAATTCGGTTCCTACCGGCGCCCCAGGATCCTTGCCCATCAATGTCGTTCGCGGCGTAAATCCCTTTCGGAAATCTTTAATGTGCAGCAAACTGTAACGCTCCGGATATTTCGTCAGGTAGGCCGCCGGGTCCTGGCCCGCAACAGTGGCCCAACCGCAGTCCAGCTCTAGTTTGACCAACGCCGCATCCGTCAACCGAAGAAATTCATCGTAAGCCGTCACACCGTCGTACGACTTCCATTCAAAATTGTGGTTGTGATACGCGAGCTGGAGCCCAGCTTTTTTAATCTGCTCGCCAACTTTATTGAACTGCTCGGCATTCCATTTCCAGTCGTCCAACGTAATCCCATTGATGATCGCAATAAAAAGTCCGATTTGCCCCGACTGCGGATCAGGCTTGAAGCGCGACGGATCGGCAACCCAGGGCACGGTGACAACCATAAACTCCTGCCCAAACTGATGCGCAAAATCAATCTTCTCCTGAAGATTACTGATCAAATCCGGAAGCATATAGTGCCCCGAAGGATTTTTCAGGCCCGCGTCATCGAGCATCTTCTTCAGATCTTTCGCCGATGTTTTGGCAAGTGGGGAAAGCTCCACTTGTTTGAACCCGACTGCCGCCACTGCCCGCAACGTTCCAGCTGGATCGCTATCCATTTCGTCGCCGACAGTGTAGAGCTGCAGTCCGATCGGCAGATTCAGAGGACTGGCCTTCATAAACGGGATCTCTAGGAGGGAGGCAGCGAGACCAGAAGCTGCTGCTTTCACAAATATTCTACGGGAGGGTGTTTTGATCATAGGTTGCATCGCGCGTCTCTCATTCCGCCCTGTCGGGCTACCGGCTCTATACCAACGGTCCTTCACTTACTGCTTCGCCGCCTTCGAGCGCTTCGCTATTACGCCTTGATCTTTTCGGCGGCA
>DATBYP010000053.1:0-2324 GCA_036513675.1 Candidatus Acidiferrum sp. | reverse complement strand
CGCTCGCTTGCGGGATTGACTTGCCAATTTCAGGTATTGAGCCTTTGCTCGGGCCAGCATTTTTCTCGCCTAAGCGACGATGACAGTGGCGACGCAACGGACCCAAGTGGCGATCATCGGCGGCGGCCCGGCCGGCTTGCTCCTGTCCCATATTCTTCACCGCAATGGCGTCGACAGCATTGTCCTAGAACGACAGAGCCGTCGCCATGTGCTGGAGCGGATTCGTGCCGGCGTGCTGGAGGGTGGCACCATCGCGCTATTGCGCGAAGTCGGACTGGGTGAGCGGATGGATCGCGAGGGGCATCCCCATGACGGCTCGGCTATTGCCTGGGAGGGACGGCCGCGCTTCTTCATCGACACCAAGAAATTCACCGGCAAGCAGATGTTGGCCTATGGCCAGACGGCCATCACCGAAGACCTCTATGCGGCACGCGACGCGGCCGGCGGACAGGTCATCGACGAAGCCGCGAATGTCCGGCTGCACGAGCTCAATTCGAACCGACCCTATGTAACTTACGAGAAAGAAGGCTCCCGGCGGATCGACTGCGATTACGTCGCCGGGTGCGACGGCCAACATGGCGTGAGCCCGTCATCGATTCCAGCGTCGCTGCGGAAAACCTACGAGAAGACCTATCCGTTCGGCTGGCTCGGCATCATGTCGGAGACGCCGCCGTTCCCGGACCTCTGTTATTGCTATCATCACCGCGGCTTCGCGCTCGCGTCGATGCGTACTCCGATGCTGAGCCGCTACTACATTCAATGCGATCTCGACGCGAAGCTGGAAGAATGGCCGGACGAGCGCTTCTGGCAGGAATTCAAGGCGCGATGTCCAAAGGACATGGTCGACAGAATCATCACCGGCCCGTCGATCGAAAAGTCGATTGCGCCGTTGCGCAGTTTCGTTGCTGAACCGATGCGTTATGGAAGACTATTCCTCGCCGGCGACGCTGCCCACATCGTCCCGCCGACCGGCGCGAAGGGGCTCAACCTTGCGGTTTCTGACGTTTTTTACCTCTCCCGCGCGCTGACCGAGGCCTACCGTGCCGGTGGAACACACTACCTTGATCGTTATTCCGACATGTCATTGCGCCGCGTGTGGGGCGCCGCGCGCTTGTCCTGGTGGCTGACGATGCTATTGCACCGCTTTCCCGGCGAGACCCAGTTCGAGGAGCAGATGCGGCTGAACCAGTTCGATTATTTACACGCTTCTGAGCACGCACAGGCATCTTTGGCGGAGCAATATGTCGGACTGCCTTTTGAAGCGTGATTGGGACTAGTGGCCGACGACGAAGTGATCGAGTGAATCTTTTTGCTGCAGCGCCAGAGTCCGGTTCTGGCAGATTTTGGCGGTAACCGTCATCAATTCGCGCGCCAAGTAACGCCTAGGCCCCTCAAGTTCTTTGACTCTAAAAGAGATTCTTGAGCGGCGGATGCTCAGGAATCACAGTAATGGAGCACCGTTTTGCAGTTTGGTTATGATTCGAGCGGCCCAACTACTTCAGGATGTCCGCGTTTACCCTCCGTTAACCATGCAGTGTCAATCTTGCGCCGGGGAAATGGGGGAACATTTCGTGGGTATACATGCTCGACGTTGGCTCGATTACGATTGTGTAGCCCTCGCGGTGCTGATAACTAGCATCAGCGTCCTTGAACTTATCGTATTCGGTCTTTGAGCCGAGCACGAGAAGCCGACCCTAGCGGTTTCATTGCCGTTAGTGATTGTGGGCGCGCTGTGGAAATTCGCCTCGCCATTCTAGTGGCGAGATTTTGCGGCACGTATCCTCGGAAAAAGGGTTTTGGGGACATGGAAGTCTCAACGTCAGAATGCAGGCGGTTCACGAAGGAATGTCGTGATTTGGCTAAATCAGCCAAAACCATCGAGGAACAAGAATTCCTGCGTGAACGCGAAGCGTGTTGGATAACGCTTGCGAAACAGGCTGAGAGGAAGAAAGTCAAATCCGGCATTGCATTGCTCCAACATACCGGGGAACTAGTCAGTCATACTCGATAACGCATTGCCAAGCATTAGTGTTTCTTTGCGAGCATCTGCTCGACGTTTCTCTAACTCCGAACTTAACTCGCAAGTTTCGTCGACACCAAGAACAAGGTCGCGACGCTTTGCAGATTTTGTTGCAAAAATCTCTTTGCACTTGCGATCAAAATTTCTTTTGGCTGTTATTACTGGCGGTTAGATCGGTCAGCGAGCTTCGCCCTTTGCGTCTTTAGGAACTCACGGTAGTTCGGTGGATTGAAATCGAGAAGCGTTCCACCCGAAGTAAAATGCTTGATGAAAACCTTCCCGATTATCCAGGTGGCGCCTGCGC
>DATBYP010000052.1:0-22678 GCA_036513675.1 Candidatus Acidiferrum sp. | reverse complement strand
AGCAGCACCAGGAGACTCAGGAGATTGGAACAAAGCGCGACAGGCATGCGTACCTTGATTAGCCGCACTGCAACGATGTCCGCGAGGGGGTATCTGTGCGAAATTTTTGGCAAGATGTCCGCTATGGATTGCGGCTGCTATCCAAGAGTTCCGGCTTCGCCGCAATTGCCATATTGACGCTGGCGCTCGGCATCGGCGCAAACACCGCTCTGTTTTCCGTCGTGAATGGGGTGCTGTTAAATCCGCTGCCATTTCCCAATCCCGACGAGCTGCTTGCCGTCTACTCTCGGACTTCGGCTTTTGGTGAAAGCTCCATCTCCTATCCCAATTTCCTCGACTGGCACAAGGACAACAAGTCCTTCTCCTCGTTGAGCGCATTCCGCTCCGAGGACTACAACATGACCGGAGCGGGCGAGCCAGAGCGTCTGCACGGGCACATGATCTCCGCGGAATTCTTCCCCACGCTCGGCGTCACGCTTGCGGCGGGACGCAACATTCTTGCCGAGGAAGACCAGGCTGGCGGTGCGCCTGTCGTCGTGATCGGCGATGGCTTGTGGAAACGCAAGTTCGGCTCGTCGGCGGACGTATTGGGCAAGAGCATTACGCTAAACGGAAAGGCCTACACGATTATCGGTGTCGCTCCCAGCCGCCTGCCGGTCTTCAGCCCCACTGACGTCTACGTGCCGATAGGTCAATGGACCGATCCCACCTTTCGCGACCGCCGCATCAGCATGGGCATGAACTCTATCGGCCGTCTCAAACCAGGCGTTACTATCGAGCAGGCCCGTCACGATATGGCCCAGGTCGCGCAGAATCTCGCTGCTGCGTATCCCGAGGTCGACAAAGGGACTGGGATTGCTCTCGTGCCGCTCAAGACCGACATCGTCGGCGATGTGCGCGGCATTCTGCTCGTGCTCCTCGGCGCGGTCGGATTCGTTTTGCTGATCGCCTGCGCTAACGTGGCCAACCTCTTGCTCGCGCGCTCCACCGGCCGCGCCCGCGAATTCGCCATTCGCTCCGCACTCGGGGCCAGTCCGGCGCGCGTAATTCGTCAGCTTCTCACCGAAAGCGTGATGCTCGGTATTGCGGGCGGCGCCATCGGCTTGCTGCTTGCGAAATGGGGCACCCGCGCCATTCTTGCGGTCCTTCCCGAGGCCTTGCCGCGCTCGGAAGAAATTGGCCTCGACTCTCATGTGCTGCTCTTCACGATTGGCGTTTCGTTTCTTACCGGCATCCTATTCGGTCTGGTGCCGGCCATCAAAACATTGCGCCCGGACATGCACGAAACCTTGAAGGAAGGCGGGCGCGGCTCCAGCGGCGCGCGGCATCGCACCCAGAGTGTCTTTGTGATCGTGGAAATGGCCATGGCTTTGGTGCTGCTCATCGGCGCGGGTCTGATGATCCGCAGCCTGGCGGCGCTCTGGCGCGTGAATCCGGGCTTCGACGCGCGCAACGTTCTTACCTTCGATATCTCGCTGAGCTCCGATTCGGCCATTACCGCGGACCGGCTTCGCGCGAAATACCGCGAGACGTTGCGCCAATTGGAAAGCATTCCCAGCATCGAAGAAGTCTCGATAATGGGCGGCTCGCTGCCTATGACCGGCGATTCGGAGGTGCCCTTCTGGGTGGAGGGCCAGCCCAAGCCTGTCAATCAAGACGAAATGCCCTTCGCGTTGTTTTACCTGGTGACTCCTGGTTATCAGCGCGCCATGCGCATTCCCATGGAACGCGGCCGCTTTTTCAATGCGCGCGATGACGAGCATTCGCCCGTGGTCGCGGTCATCGATTCCAGCTTTGCGCAAAAGCATTTTGCCGGCCAGGATCCGGTCGGCAAGCACCTCAACATTGGTCTGCTGGACCTCCAGCCGGAAATCGTGGGTGTGACCGGACACGTCGAGCACTGGGGCCTCGGCTCGCGCGAGCACCAGAATTTGCAATCACAGATTTATCTCTTGGTGTGGCAAGTGCCGGACCGTTTCTGGCCACTCCTCGCCAATGGCTCGGGTTTCGTGGCGCGCACCGCGGGCGTTCCGCTCGGCGTGCTAGGCTCCGTGCGCGAGGCGGAAGCCAAGGTGGACAGCAGCGCGGTGATTTACAATGCCCGGCCGATGCTGGAGATCGTCGCCAACTCCATTGCCAAGCAGCGCCTGGCCATGATTTTGCTCTCGGTCTTTTCCACATTGGCGCTGGTACTCTCCGCCGTGGGAATATACGGCGTAATTTCCTATCTGACCGGCCAACGCACGCATGAAATCGGTATCCGTGTCGCGCTCGGCGCATCCGGTTCGGACGTACTGCGCATGATCGTAGGCGAAGGCATGCGCATCACGCTGATTGGCGTCGGCATCGGCATCGCCGCGGCGCTTGGGCTGATGCGCCTGATCACCAAAGTGATCTACGGCGTGGGCGCGAACGATCCGCTTACGTTTGTGGGCGTTGCGATTTTGCTTACATTCGTGGCGCTTGTGGCCTGCTACATCCCCGCGCGCCGTGCCATGCGGGTTGATCCTATTGTCGCGCTTCGCTATGAATGAGGATCGCTCCGCTTGAAAGGCCCTTTTCCAGATTTCAATTCACGGGAGGAAATGAGCGCCGCGCAATCGCCTTGCGGTGGCCACGCGGCGCTTAGGGGGTATTGGCTGGTGGATAGTGGGTTCGCTGTGGATGTACTTCCGGTAGCAGCTTGCTTGTGGAGGTTGGCGCGTACGTTGCGCGCGTTATCGCCTCCGCAAAATCTTTTTTGAATCTAAGCGGCGTTCTCATCTGTTTCGCAACATTTCGCTACACGGGTGTGAATGCAGGACGCGTGCCAAATTCTGCGCTCGCATGCTGCTGATTCTCTTGGAGATTGCGAGAGGGCACGTTACGCGCTTTGCTTCAACACGGAAAACTGTGCCCTAACGGTACAGATACAGTTCAAATCAGGAAGGCCGCGCGTCATAGTGGAAGGGAAAAGTTACAGGCGAGCCCCAGCCGAGGCACGCCCGAATTTCGCGGCTTTGGGTCTTTCCACCCCGTCCTCTTTCAGATAGCGATATAAGCTCGTTCGCCCAATGCCCAACACTTGCGCGGCGCGCAGGCGGTTTCCCTGGCACATTTCGAGAATCCGCTGGATGTGTATCTTGCGCATTTCTTCAAGAGATAGAGGACGCCACGCGTCGCCCTGTGCCGTGCGCGGTCCACGGTGCTGCAGGCCTTCCGGCAAGTCCGCCAGGTCGATAAAATCTCCCGCGGTCGTGATGCATGCGCTGGAGATCACGTTTTCCAGCTCGCGCACGTTTCCCGGCCAGGCATGCTGCAGCAAAACCGCTTGCGCGCGCCGCGTCAGCCCGGCAATTGCCTTCCCGTACGCTTCGTTATATTTCTTCAACAAAAATTGCACCAGCAGGGGAATGTCTTCCAGCCGCTCCATCAGTGGAGGAATGCGAATCTGAATGGAGCTCAGCCGGTAATACAAATCCTCGCGGAAACGCCCGGCCAGCACCTCCGCGCGCAGGTCGCGATTGGTAGCCGCGATCAGCCGCACGTTGATTTGGCGTACCTCGGGCGAGCCCACGCGCTGAATTTCGCGGTTTTGGATCACGCGCAGCAGCTTGGCCTGCATGGGCAGCGAGGTTTCGCCCACCTCATCGAGGAACACGGTTCCATTGTTGGCGAATTCAAACAACCCCGGCCGGCTATCGGTCGCTCCGGTAAAGGACCCGCGCATGTGCCCGAAGAGCTGACTTTCGAGCAGAGTATCCACTAATGCCGAACAGTTGCACACTGCCAACTTCTGTTGGCTCACCGGACTGATCTGGTGGATAGCCCGTGCGACGAGTTCTTTCCCCGTTCCGGTGGCCCCGATCAGCAAAACGTTCGTGTAGTGGCGCGCCACCTTGCGGGCGAAGTCAAATACTTCCAGCATCGCGGGGCTTTTCCCCACGATCCCGTGGAATTCCAGGTCCTTGAGCAACTGCTCTTCAAGCTCGCGCACCCGCCGCCGCTGATCGTAGAGTGCCGCGACATCGTCGAGGGTGCGTTTCAGGCGCACGCGGTCGATCGGCTTGGGCAGAAAATCGGTGGCGCCCCGGCGCACAGCTTCCAGCGCGGACTCCAGGGTATACTCCCCGGTCATAATAATGACGTGCAGGCCTGGATCGCTGCGCAGCGCCTGGTCCAGGAACTCGTACCCATCCATTCCCGGCATATGCACGTCCGCCAGCACGAGCCGGCAGCGCCCATACTGGACGAGTTTCAGCGCCTCCGCAGGGTCTGACGTAGCGATGGGTTCATAGCCCATGCTGGCAACCAGCGCTGTCAGCATTTCCAGTTGAGCGGGATCCTCGTCCAGAATACATGGGGTCAGCGAACTTTTCGTCGCTGCGTTTTCGACAGTCTTGAGGTGAGCCTGAGCCACGCCAATTGCATCGCATCTTAACTTCCACGGGCTTACATTGTATTTTTGAGTTTCTTCGGGACAACCTGCGCCGACATCCGGCGCGCTAAGTTGTTGTTTTCAAAAGCGAAGAGAGATCGCAAAGTCGCTCGGCAGGAGCGAGCGCGACTTTCTCAGGTAAGCTGCGCGACCCCGCGCTCACCACCATTTCGGACCCCTGTTCCCTTTCGGCACTCTCGCCGCACAAGCCTCCCGGTTTATTGGAACAGTTGTGTTCGGCCCCGCGACGACACCGGCCGCAGCCGGAACTGCCCCAGCCCTTGGTCCGTCCGCGCCACCAGCTCCGCTTCGTAGGCGACGGGGTGGGACCGGTCATTACTAATTGGCTGGAGCAGCCGCACGAAGACGACAGCACCTTGCTTGAGGTCGCGGTTCAGCGTGACCTGCTTCCCTGACTCCTCGGTCCAGTCCAATTCGGAGTTCTCCACGAAGAATGCCTTATTATCGTCCCAGCCCGAGACTTCCACGCGATATAGGTTGGTGGCCGGATGTTCGGCAGTCGAAATCGTTCCATTCTCCCGCGGCCCGGGGGTGCAGGCGCAAGGCCAAGCCGATGGCTTGTAAGTGCAAGCAGTTAAGCGATTTACTTGGAAGTTGGAAGCGGAAACCTGTGCCGCAGCAGAGACACTGGGGCTAAACTGTGCGCTTCTGAACCACTCTCGAGTTCTTCAAAAGTGGCTGTGCAGCAAGAGGTTCGTGGCGAAATTCTCCACCGGACCGTAAAAGTAGCGAAAGACCAGCAGACCCACCAGCAAGCCCACCATGGCAAAGCTGTTGCCGCGCAGCCAGTCCAGGTAACGCTGCGCCCGGTTTTCGCTCATGAACAGCATAATTCCCGCGCTGCCATCGAGCGGCGGCACCGGAAGCAGATTGAACGTGCCCAGCAGCAGGTTCAGCGAGAAAAATACAAGCAGGACAATGGTCAGCAGGTTTGGCTGCCCGGTTTCCGGATTCCTTTGGAGCCAGCCCATGCTGTGGCCCACGCGTAAGCCCACAGTGGCCAACAGCATCAGCGTGTAGTTCGCCGCCGGTCCAGCCAGCGCCATCAAGGCCGCCCGCCGCGGATAGCGGCGCTCCCAGTGGGGATCAAACGGGGCACTGGCCCAGCCAATCATTCCTTGAGTGAAAATAAACGACAGGATGGGGATCACCACCATGCCCCACGGCTCGCGCTGGATGTGCGGCACCGGATTTAGCGAGACCTGCCCGCCGGAGGCCGCGGTGTCGTCGCCGCCCAGCTTGGCCACCAGCGCGTGCGCTGCCTCGTGGCACGTGGTCGAGAACAGAAATGCCACATACCAGACAAATCCGTAAGCCAGCAGTTCCGGCGAAAAGTTAGGCATGAATCCTACAGCCTAGGGCTTCCGTTATCGATTTGCAACCGAAGTGCAATTCTTTCCTTCTCGGTGCTCGCTGTGTTCTCGATGAACTCTGCGTTGAGTGTTTTCGCTTCTCAGTTACGCGTCGATCGAGGCCTTCTCTTCAGCCGTCAGCTTGCGCGAGGATCCTTTCGCCAACTCGCCCAGGGTCAGCCCGCCAATCGCAACGCGCACCAACCGCAGAACTTCCACCCCGAGCGACTCCAGCATTCTGCGGATCTGCCGATTCTTGCCCTCATGCAACACAATCTCCAGCCAGGAATTACGTTCTCCCCGCCGCAACTCGTGAACACAATGCACGCGGAGGAAATCGCTGCCGTGGCGCAAGCCGCCCCGCAAAGCTTCAAGTAGCGTCTCGCCGGCCAACCCCGCGATTTGCACGTGGTACGTTTTTGCAACATGGCGAGCGGGGTCGAGCACCTGCGCCGCCCACTCCGAATCGTTGGTGAGCAGCAGCAATCCCTCGCTGGCTTTGTCCAGCCGACCTACCGGCGCCAGCCATTCGCGGCCCCCGCCAATGTAGTCATACACCGTCTCGCGTCCCTTTTCATCCGACGCGGTGGTCACCACACCGCGCGGCTTGTTTAGCATCCAATACGATTTCTTCGCGGCGGCAATCTCGCGGCCGTCCACTTCGATCTTGTCCTGCCCGAGCCGCACGGGCGCTTCCGCATTCCGACGCAACGCGCCATTCAGTCGCACGCGCCCTGCGGCAATCAGTTCTGCCGCTTGCGCCCGCGAGGAGTAGCCCATTTTTGACATGGCCCTTGCGAGGCCGACACTTCGAGCGTGCTCCCGCTCTTTGGAGCTGTTTTTGTGTTCTGCCGTGGAAGGCGTCCGTCGCCGCACCGAGGAAGTATAAGCGTCGCGAGTTCAGGCGTTGGAGACGTTTATTTCGGGATCTACGCTATACGTGAGAAAGGAAGGTCTGTCAGGAGGGAATCAGTAGAAGGAAGAAGGAACGACGCGTCCCAGCCCTACCGCTTCGGTTCTCGAAGCGTACCACGCCGCTCCTTCTCCTTCGACTTCGCGGAACTTGTTAGCCCGCACGTGCATACTCTCAGACGCAAGCCCCGGCATCCATACATCGAATTCTGTAATCGTTTTCCCGTTTTAATGTACGGTCCCCTTCCCCCTTTCGAGTTCCAAAAGAAGAGCCCACTTGCGTTAGCCCCGAACCTGCAATCCTCTCGCCGTCTTAGGCCGTTGACGTCGGTATTCCGTCACACAGCGACCTTTGCCGTGCAGCCTCATCTAGTAATTGCCGACCCAAAACGTAAGGTTCCTCCGGTCGCGTTGCCGGTGTAACACCGGAGGGTAAGGCCCGCTATCGTTCAACAACAACGTCCCCACGAAGCTCTCGACATGCGATGCCCGGCCGAAGTCTATCAACCCTCTAGGCGTGCCTACACTGGACTGCCGGACATCGACTATCCCCTCCACGACAAGACCATCGTGGTCACGCGTTGCGGCCGCATCTGTCTGGGCAAGAAAAAAATCAATTTCAGCACGGTCTTCGCCGGTCAGGCTGTCGGCATCAAAGAAGTCCACGACGACATCTGGCTGGTGAGCCTTATGGATTATGATCTGGGGTACTTCGATCTGGAGACTCGGGTGCTCGAACCGCTCGAAAATCCGTTCGGCCCAAAAGTGTTACCCATGTCTTAGGTACGTTGTGTAACCCATGTCTCCGGGCCGGACCCGAAAAAGAATGGCGCGCCCGGAGGGACTCGAACCCCCGACCCTCTGCTTCGAAGGCAGACGCTCTATCCAGCTGAGCTACGGGCGCTCCCTTGATTCTAAGAGATTTGCGGCTCTCGGTCATTTGTTACGTTTCTAGCCATCCGGTATCAGAGCAGCTAATTCACGCCACCAACAAACACAGAGTAGGACTGCTGCAAGCTCATGGTTCACGGTCCATGAGTGGGTTTGAATTTAATCCTGGCAAAGTGGATTCTTAGGATTTCCGGTTTGACAACAGGGGCCGCTGGTGTCTATTGTTCGCGGCGAAGGCACATTTAAAAATCAGGCAGCAAGACTGTTTTGCTTTTGAGGGGAGGATCGATGAAGCGACTGTGGATGCTGTATTTGTTAGGATTTGTTCTCCTGCCGGTGACTGCACAGGAAACTCTTCCAAAGGATTTCGAACAGTGGACGGCGGCAGCGTTGAAGGGAATGCGTCAGGAACTGAGTACGGAGGCGGGGAAGAGCGCGAACCACCTCGCGCTAAGGCGGCTGGCAGATTTCCCAAACGATCTGTTCCTGCTTGCTCATCGGGAAGCCGATGGCCAGCCAGAATGGCACGAGACGCAGGTCGATGTGTTTGTGGTGCAATCGGGATCGGCGACACTGCTAGTGGGCGGAACGATGGTCGGAGCGGAAACCACGGAGCCTCACGAAAAGCGCAACGGCACGATTCAAGGCGGCGTTCGGCGAAAGATGTCGGCGGGAGACATCATCCGGATTCCAGCGAAAACGCCGCATCAAGTCCTGCTGGACGGCTCACCTGAATTCACCTACTTCGTAGTCAAGGTCAAAGGGTATTAACGGTTGCTCCTAAGCGTCAGGCCACGAATTTTCGGCGGATGCAGGGAAAGGCGCCGCAACGTCCGACGCGTAAGAAATCGTAGATACGAAAGCGGAAGACGGTCAGTATCCTAGCTTTTTATCCACTACGTTCAGCAGCGGCTCTCCGCGGCGGAATCTTTCAAATTGAGCAAGGAAGAAGCGCATGGCGTTGTCCAGCCAGTCCGGTGTGTGGTCCGCGCAATGCGGAGAGAGCAGGACGTTTTGCAGGGTGTAGAACGGATGGCCCTTGGGAAGTGGCTCCTCGGCAAAGACGTCCAGCGCGGCTCCTTTGATGAGGTTTTCTGAAAGCGCTTTGATCATTGCGGGTTCGTCAATTACAGGGCCGCGGCCGACGTTGATTATCACGGCATCCGGCTTCATGGCCGCGAGTTCCGTTTCGCCGATCAGTCCTTGCGTCTCGGCATTCAAGGGTGTCGCTACGACGACGTAATCGCAGCGCGAGAGCATCTCGATACGTTGATGCGGACCGTAGATTTGGTCCACGAGCGGGTCCGAATCGCTCTGCGCGACATGCCGCTTGACCGCGAGGACCTTCATTCCCATTGCCCGGACTCTTGCAGCAACGGCGCGGCCGATATCCCCGTAGCCGACAATACCAACGGTTTGGCCGGAAATGGGTAGCACATCAAAAGGCTCCCATACACCCGCCATTTGGTTGCGAATCATGCGGCGGAAATCCTTGGCGAAATAGAGGATTGCTCCTAGGGCAAACTCGCCGAGCGAGGGGCTGAACACGCCGCTCCCATTTGTCATTGTGACGTTGCTTGCGATGAGTTCGGGGAAAAGCGTCCGCTCCAACCCGGCGGAGCGAGAATGGACCCAGCGCACGCTGTGCGACATCAGAAACACTTCGCGAATCAGTGACAGCGAACCCGACCAGTTGCAAATGACTTCTGCGCCCGCAGTGGCGTTTTCTAAAGCATCTGGCGAATTTCCAATCGCAACATCCGCGGTTTCACGCAGTTCGCTGAGCATCGAGAGTTGTGGCTCATCGGGAGCGGACAGAACGAGAATCGAAAGTTTTTTCACGGCCATGACCTATTTAGCTCTCTAAGGGACTACGTCTAATCGTGAACCCGAGATTCGCTGAGCTGCGCAATGGCTGGGGCAACCTGTCGGCGCCCCGCGCCGACCGCAAGCATGAGACATCCCGAGACAACAAAGCTGCCGACTAGGTACCAAAGCCCTGCGGTAAACGACCGCGTCCGCGAAACCAAAAATCCCATGATGAATGGGCCCATAAAGCCGCCGAGATTGCCGACGGAATTGATCAAGCCGATGGATGCCGCTGCTGCAGACTCACTCAGAAACTCAGTCGGCACAGCCCAGAAAGCGGGATGCAACGCATAATACGCGGCTCCCACCATGGTGAAGAAAACGATAGAGAGCGTCACATGCGATCCCGAACTAATGGCGAGAAAAAGCGCTAGTCCGCTGAGAAATACAGGAACGGCTGCATGCCAGCGGCGCTCCCGGGTTCGGTCGGAATGCCACCCGTTCACTTGTTGCGTCAAAAAACCTGCCAAGTAAGGCAGCGATGCGAGCAGTGTCACTTTCAGATCGCTCTGCCCGGACAAGCGCTTCAGCATAGTGGGAAGCCAAAACGCGATCCCGTAGTTTCCCGTCAGCGCAAAGAAATAGCAGGAAGTCAGCAGAATAACGTCGCGGTGACGCAAGGCTTGCCAGATGCTGTAGGAGCGAACTTCCTGCTTGGCTTTTTTTTCGCGCTCAAGTTGTGTGGTGATCCACTCGCGCTCCTCGGCGCGAAGCCATTTCGCTTGCGGTGGCCAGTCCGTGAGGTAAACCAAGGTGATCAAGCCCAAGAGGATCGCGGGGATTCCTTCAAGAATGAAAAGCCACCGCCAGCCTCTCAGACCAAGCCAAGACAGTCCAAGCAGCAATCCGGCGAGCGGCGAGCCAATGACATAGGAAAGCGGCATGGCCGCATAAAAGCCGGCAAGGGCTTTCGCGCGGTCTGCCGCTCGAAACCAATGCGTCAAATAGACAACCACGGCCGGAAAGAAACCGGCTTCGGCGGCGCCCACAACAAAACGAACGACGTAGAAGTCCCGCTCCGTGCGGATAAAGGCCATGAGAACGGTCAGTAATCCCCACAGAATCATGACGCCAGCGATCCAGCGGCGAGCGCTGTGGCGTTCCGCAATCAGGGCACCCGGGATTTGCAATAGGAAGTACCCTAGGAAAAAAATACC
Source organism: Candidatus Acidiferrum sp. (assembly GCA_036513675.1). Lineage (GTDB taxonomy): Bacteria > Acidobacteriota > Terriglobia > Acidiferrales > UBA7541 > Acidiferrum. The sequence goes on along the minus strand of DATBYP010000052.1, from coordinate 12,059 downwards.
CGCGCCGAAACCAATCGCGCGGTCACTGAATCCCAGATCCCCGGGCATCTGCAGCGCAGCGGCACCCACGTTCATGCGGTCAAGGAAAGCGATGATATACAGTACGAAGAGAAACGGTACTAGCCGACGGCTTATGCGGCGCCTTGCACCCTGCGCGACGTCCACAACGCTGGATGTCGAAGGGATCGGAATCGTGGCGTCGAGCTTCAGCGCTTGCTTTGTATTTTCAGGGATCATTTCTTGGTGATTCCCTAAAGTGCCGCGCGTAGTATAGCCAAAAAAATAGCACGCTCGTTTGGGGCGGTTACTTTCCATGTCGACTCCGGCCTGCGTCTCTCAGACCTCCCGGCCCTGCGTCGTGTTTTTCTGGGTATGGCTACGTAATGGGCGGCCAGCGCGGTAGTTTGCAGTTGCTTCCGGACACAACCCCACTCGTTCTGCTAAAGTGGCCCTCCGCCGCGAAAGATAGGGTTGAGCGACGAGTGTGTCAAACGGGAAATACTAGAAGTTCGATTCAAACAAGCTGAACGAATTATGCTTGATTGTGTCCGCCCCGGAGGGCGGCGTTGAGAAAGGACCGATGGACGTTCACCAACTGGAGCTGTTTCTCGCCGTGATGGAATCATCGAGCATGACCAGAGCCGCGGAGAAAATCCATTTGTCGCCGGGCGCAGTTAGCTTGCAGTTGCACAACCTGGCCATGGAACTGAACACGGAATTATTCGTTCGTTCCGGAAAACGGTTGGTCCCGACACCTGCGGCTACACGGCTGGCGGAACACGCGAAGGCCGTGGTCAAACGGATGAGCCAGATCCAGCAGGAATTCGCTAACGATCTATCGAAAGACACGCGTCCTTTTCATTTCGCGACCGGCGTGACCACTCTGATTTATCAGCTGGGCGGGCCGCTGCGTCAATTGCGAAAGCAATTCCCCAACATGGAGATTCGTGTAACGGTGGGCGTTACCGAAGACATTGTGACCGGCCTACTGGATCGTCGGTTCGACCTTGGACTTATTTCGCTGCCCGTTTCGGAAGAGAAGCTGAAGATCATGCCGCTCTTCGACGAAGAGCTCTTATTGCTGCGACCCTCTACGGCAAAGGTGCGCGGCGGGCACGTCGGATCGATCCAACCGGCCGAACTTACCGGCGTTCCTTTCCTTTTGTATCCGACGCGCAGCAACATCCGTCAAGTTATCGATCAATTTTTTCGCGAGCTCGATTTGGTGCCTAATGTGGTCATGGAAGCGGAAGACACGGAAGCGATCAAGCGCCTGGTGGAGTCCGGCTTCGGCTATTCGATACTTCCGGAGCATGCCGTCCGGGGGACATACTTTTTCCATGCTCTGCGAGTGAAGGGACAGCGCTTGACGCGGAGCCTGGCACTCGCCATGGCGCAGGCAGACTATCCCCGAAAATTGACGGAATCGATTGCCGGATTTCTGCAGGGCGCGTTGAAGCAGGAATAGCGCGACCGCTCAGTGCCCGTTGAGGTTCATCCAACTTTCTGCGTTGGATCGGAATAGGCGCGTGACATCGCGCTGAATATCGTTGCGCGTGACGCTGCGGCCGTCTTCAGCTAACAGGCGATAAGCATTGGCGAGGATGGGGGCGAGGGTTCGACGCGTGTTGCTCCATTTATAGATCACTTGTTCGAGAACGCGGGCGTCGGAATGCTGCGGGATGAAGCTAGTGCCCAGCATTTCGATGCGCTCGCGGGTAATCTCTTCGACGATGGAAGGATTATTCATGAACCACCAGCAACCAAAGGGCATCAGGTTGCTGAACTTTCGCGCATAGACGCACAGCTCATGCTGGTTCTCGCGGCTTAGCACACTCACCAGGAAGCGATTCTTTGGAAAAGTACGGCAGAGATTTTCGAGCGAACGCAGGTCCGCGCGTCCTACCGCATCGCCAGCCAGACGCAGGGCTGGGTTTGCTTGTGGGCGCACGCCAATCATAAGAGAGAGCGGAAGGTCGAGTTCGAGGCAAGAAGGCAAGACGGCTTCCGCCAGCAGGTGGTTGCCGGCGGTCTCTGCCGGATACACGAACGTGTCCGGAAGCGAGACGGCCATGTACGTGGGCCGCATGCGTTCGTACCAATCAAAAAGGAAGCGTTGCACCTCGACGGCGGATTTCCCCGAAGCCAGCGCGTCTACCTTATAGCCCTGTGCGGCCAAGACCTGCCAATTCGACGGCCAGTGCCTCAGAATCTTGTCTAGGCGGAGCGCGGGTCGAAATTGGGGATGCTCGCGAACGCCGTTCAACCAGGCAGGAGCTTCCTCGGGGTCGAGCGGATCGTTGGTCATCACCGCGACGCTGATCCCAGCCATCTCAAAAACGCGTCGAATGTGGGCGTCCAGAGATTGGGCTTGGAAAAAAGCGCGCACCTCGGCCAGATCCAATCGGTCGGTGGGCAAACCAAAAGCCTTCAGAACAGCGATAACTCCCCGCGTGGATTCGGATATCGGAGTGTTCTCAATAAACAACGCGCGCCAGATGGCGTCGGCTTGTTGGGTCTTGGAAAAAGAGAAATACTGTTCCGGCGTGGTGTGCGATGAGCGGAAAAATTCCGCCTCAAGGTAATGGTATGTGAGCAGTTCGTCGATGCCCCACAAGCCCAGCTTGCCGAAGGAAGGAGCGAACAGATGCGTGTGAATGTCGATGATTGAGGTCGCCGCCAGAACGTCTTCGACTACCAAAGCGATCTGTCCGATTTCGAGCGCTTCGGTGCTGGCCGATTCCTGGCTGCCCTGTTTCGGAAGTGTGGCTTTCATGCAGAAGTCCGACCTCGACGCCCGGACTGCTCAACATCAAACCCAATTACCCGCGATTTACTGACCATTCGGGGCACAAAGAGTCTATCACTGCGAAACGTCGAGGCTATTCAGCGTCAGCAAGAGTGTCAACTTGTAAAAACTAAAGTCAAGATTCAGCGTTACTTAATGAACGCAATACGAGTTTTTTGACGCTTAGTGGTGCGGCCATTTCGACAAAAGCTTGTTGGCAAACAAACCCAGGGAAGTCTATCACCCGTCAGAGCAGCTTTGAGAAAAACCAAACTTCGCATTGAGGCTTTACCGTTTGACTACACAAACCGCGTGTACCAGAATACGAGCCTTCCGAGACCAATGCCCCCGAAGGATCCCAAGTCCCTGCGTAGCTATCGCTGGTATGGCCCCGATGATCTGCGTTCGTTTGGTCATCGCTCGCGCGCCGCCTCCATGGGCTGCGTGCAAGCCGATTATGCCGGCAAGCCCGTCATCGCCATCATAAACACCTGGAGCGACATCAATCCCTGCCATAGCCACTTGCGCGAACGCGCGGAAGACGTCAAGCGGGGCGTGTGGCAAGCCGGGGGATTCCCCGTCGAGATGCCCGCCATCACCCTCGGCGAAACTTTTCAGAAGCCGACCACGATGATGTATCGCAATCTGCTGGCCATGGAGACTGAGGAGCTTCTGCGGTCCTATCCCGCGGATGGTTGCGTGCTCCTCGGAGGTTGCGACAAAACTACGCCGGCTCTGCTTATGGGCGCGATCAGCGCGAATTTTCCGGCCATATTTGTTCCCGCCGGTCCGATGCTGCGGGGCAACTGGCGCGGCCAGATTCTCGGCAGTGGCTCGGATGTCACCAAATATTGGACCGAGCGGCGCGCTGGCAATATCGATCAGCAAGCCTGGATGCAGATCGAAGAGGGCATAGCGCGCTCCGCCGGGACATGTATGACGATGGGCACCGCCTCTACGATGACCAGCGTGGCCGAGGTCCTGGGCCTTTCTTTGGCGGGAGCCAGCAGCATTCCCGCGGTTGACGCCAACCATCCCAAGATGGCCAGCCGATCCGGACGTCGCATCGTGGAAATGGTCTGGGAAAATCTCAAGCCGCGGGATATTTTGCGTGAAGCTTCATTCAATAACGCGATCGCAACGGTGCTCGCGCTCGGCGGTTCCACCAATGCCGTCATTCACTTGATTGCGTTGGCAGGGCGCGCAGGCATCAAGCTGACCATTGATCGCTTCGACGAACTTTCCCGCAAGACACCGCTGCTCGCCAATTTGCGCCCTAGTGGAAAATATTTAATGGAGGATTTCTACTACTCGGGCGGATTGTCGGCCCTGCTGAAAACTCTCGCTTCTCACTTGCATTTGCAATCGCTAACGGTCACCGGTAAGACGCTGGGCGAAAATATCGCAAGTTCCGAAATCTACAATGCCGATGTGATTCGCAGCCCTGATAACCCCGTTCTTGAATCCGGAGGCTTGGCTATCCTGCGCGGCAACCTGGCTCCCAGTGGCGCCGTCATTAAGCCCGCAGCCGCCGAACCCGCCCTTTGGAAGCATGCGGGACGGGCCATCGTCTTCGACAGCTATAACGAAATGAACGCTCGAATCGACGACCCTGCTCTCGATGTGGACGCCAACAGCGTGCTGGTTCTGCGTAACGCAGGCCCCAAAGGCGCACCGGGCATGCCGGAATGGGGCAATCTGCCGATTCCGCAGAAGCTTCTAAAAGCCGGCGTACGCGATATGGTACGCATCTCCGACGCAAGAATGAGCGGCACAAGTTACGGCGCCTGCGTGCTGCATGTCGCGCCAGAATCATTTATCGGAGGCCCTCTCGCTCTCCTCAAGGAAGGTGACATCGTTGAGCTGGACGTTACCGCGCGCCAACTGAATATGCGCGTAAGCGATGAGGAACTGGCTCGCCGCCGGGCTCAGTGGCGTCCCAAGGACGGCATCTATCCGCGCGGCTACGGCAAATTGTTTCTCGAGCACATCAAGCAAGCTGACGAAGGATGCGACTTCGACTTTCTCGAAGGCACCGCACCCATCCCCGAACCAGAGATCCACTAAATTGGCGCTGCGGGCGCGCTGAAATCAGTATCACCATCGGGATCGGCTTGTGACTATTTCGCCGCAAATACCAGCACGGCGGGTATCCCATGTGAGGAAACAGCGCGCGCACGCAGGGAACGGTTACCTCCGGCTGTCGCGCATCCAGCTCATATTCGATATTGCCGTTTTTGAGCGGTATCGCGTACAGCTGTTCCATCTGGACCGATCCGTAAGCGCTCCCCAATCGAGGATACGCTGCGCGCAAGCGCACGGAGGCGTAGTCGCCGGCATAAACAATTGCCACCAGCCCAACGATGAACACCAGAACGCGCCTCGCGAATTTCCCCAATTGGTTCAAGCGTTCGCTCCAGCCCACGCAGCGAGCGTCTCATTGGGGCTCGGCCCTTTTGCCGTTTCGGCTTGGAGTTTCCTTCGACTCCAGCACCGCCGCCTTCACCAGGCTCTTATCCGCCGCCGCCAAAACCGCGTCGCGCCCGCGCTGCAAGTCGAACAAGGTCGGCGTCACCGCCTCATCCGGAATAATACCCGTGCCTTCGAGCTTTCGCCCCTTCGGCGAGAACCACAGCACTTCGCTCATTTCCAGCACGCCGCCGCCCTTCATCACCCGCGGCTTCGCGATTCCCAGCACGCACCCGCAAGACTGGCTACCGATCACTTTCGCGCGCATCGTGTCTTGCATCCCCGCTGCAAAAACTTCCGAGGAGCTCGCCGAATGCGCATCCACCAAAATTACCACTGGCCCGGAATAGATCTGCTCGCCAGGACGCCCCACATAAAGCTGCAGCGGCAGCTTGAACAATCCCACATACGAAGAAAGAGGCTTACCGGTCCTCGTCGAATCTTTCGCAAACAGTGTCTTCTTCCCAAAAAAATAACCCGCGATCGGCAACAACACGGCCAAGTCCCCGCCACCATTGCGTCGCAAATCCACGATCAATCCCGGCGCATCGCGAAATTTCTGCAGCGCATCGCGAAATTCTTTTGTAATCGGGTGTTGAAAGCCATCAAACCGAATGTACACATTCCCTGACGGCAGCACATGCGTGGTCACTTCCGGCGCTTCCGAATAAATCTGCCGTCGCACGTTCACCTCGAGCACAGACCCGTCCGCGCGCTGGAGCGCAACCTTCACGGGAGCGTCGGCAGGGCCCGCGAATACCCGGTTGTAGATAAACCAGCGCGTGGCGCGTTCTGAAGAGGAAGGTAGCCGCTTCTTCCGAATCTCTGCAATTCGTTCAGCCACAGGCGTGTCATCCACGCGCAGCACCACCATGCCCGGCTCGATTCCTGCGTGCGCTGCCTCCGTTCCCGGAATGACGTTCGTAACAACGGGCTTTCCGTCTACGTCATCGACGCCGAAACCGACCGTCACTCCTTGCTGCCGCCGAAAATTCTTCCACTGCTCCGGTGAGCTGAAGCGCGTGTGCGCGTCGTGTAGCTCGCTAGTCATCTGGCTCATCAGCGCGTAGAACTCTTGGTCCCTCTTCGTTGCCTCCACCAGTGGCCCGTAGCGTTGATGCACTTCGTCCCAATTCACGCCGTTATAAGAAGAATCGTAGTAATGGTCGTGAATCTCTTTCCAGATCTTCTCGAAGACGTCCTTGCGGTCCTTCGCACTTAAGCGTTGCTTTGCAACCGGTTCGGACGTCGCCACCGGAATCTGCGGGTTAGCGGGAGCAACTGGCTTTTCCTGAGGGGAAGCGGTGGCAGCAAAAAAAGACAGCAGTAGAAACAACAGCAGCGCGCAGGGAACTCGCCGGAGCATGGAGGGCGCTGCATTCATCTGTTTACTCGCTCAGCTACGTTGGACTGGCATCGGACGGTTCGTTCGCAAAAAGACGCGCCAACTCCGCGTGCTCCATTACCACGGCAGGATCGCGCTGAATGGCGTCGAAATATCGCTTCTGAAACGCGTCGCCCGACTCCGACGGCGCGAACATCTTCCGCGCCAGCACAATGGAGCTGTGCGTATCCTTCTCGGTCACCGGCTCCTCGCCAGATAAGGTCTCGTCCAGGCGCACCACAAATTCCGAGAGATTGTGCAGCCACGCGAACTGCTCGTGATCGATCACCAGCCGGAAAAGCTCGCCCGTCGAGACGTGTCCATTGGCGCGCTCGTACTCCCGGCGCTCCATGTCCAGCAGCGTCTTGTGCAAGCGCAGAAGCGTCACACGCAAAGCTACCATCTTTTGCCGCGCGGGGTTTTGCGGTCCGCCATTATCGGCGGAATACAGGTCGGGTGCGCTCATATCTGGCGCACCGCTCGGTGCGCCAAGTTTATTGTCCGACACAATGCCGCCGATTTCCAGAGTATACGAGTCTTCTTCCTTACTCATGGTAGCGCTTCTCGCCCACCGGCAGCGGAACCGGCAAGCGGTTTTGCCGCGGGGGCAGCGGGCAGGTGGCGTATGGCGTATACGCGCATGGCGGATTCTCCAGCCGATTGAAGTCGAGCACCAGTTCGCCAGGTTTGTCCAGGCCATGGTCCGGGAACCCCGTGTACAAGAACCGGCACGCCCCATACGTTGTGGATGTGCTGGTCGTGTCCCGCAGCACGAAAAACAGCTTGGTCACAGCCGGATCCTCCAAAATCGGGTCCAGCCGGTACGTCTTTCCCTTCAACGTGAATTCCGCCGAGCCCGGCACTTGCGCCGGATAGCTGGTCCCAATCAAGGTCACAATGGTGAATGTCTTCCGCGGTGTGTAGGGAATCCAGTGCGCCACCACGCGATACGCCTGGTTCGGACCGTACCATTGCAGCCCGTGAAAACCAGTCAGCGCAGCGGATTTTGCGTCCTTAATGCGGAGCGCAAATCGCTCGCCCCGGTGAATCACGTACATGTTCAACGTTCCGATTGTCAGGCGCGGGTTGTTTTTGTCGTGGTCAGGGTCCGTGTGCAGCGTCCGCGCTTGTACCGCTTTGCCGTCGATCAGAAACCCGGCCGGAAAGCCTTCTCCGGGAGAGTTCAAAGTAATGTTCCCGCCGTCTAGCCGTAGCACGCCAAGATGCGCCGGGGCGCTCGAGGGCAGATGGATTTTATTGTCCTTCGCCGAGCCAAAGGGGTTGTCGCCAGGTTCCAGCCACTCAAGTCCCGCGAGCGCCAGCCAACCATCCGGCTTTTGCAATTCCACAGCATGTTGAGCTCGCCAAGAAGTAATTTCCTGCTGCCACCCGGAGTCTTGTGCTTGAGCTGCGGACCCTAGAAGAACAGAAAGTGGGACAGCCATTTGTGGCTGTCCAGCGGTCATCGCAAGCGCGAACGCAAATGCCGTCCGCAGCACGGGCAAAGCTTTTTTTCGCAGCGTCATAATTGCCATTGTCTTCGTTAGTTGCTCGACCAGCACAAAACGTCACCTTCGAGCGCCCCGGGGATCTTATTTCGACACTTTCAAGAACACGACTCCGTGCTTCGGCACTTCTGCAGTGTAGGAATTCTGCGCCGTGCCGAGGTCTTTGCGCGCCCACAAATCTCGCAGCTTGGCCGATGCCGGCGCGCCAATGGCTTTGAAGTTCAGCGTGATCTTCAGTGCCGATTCGCCGCGATTGAACAAGCCTGCCGCCTGCGACCCATCCGCGAGCGCCTTCACCCAAATCTCCAGCGGCCCTTCATTCCACACCCGGTGGCCCTGAACGCCCTTCGCATCCTGATCCACCGCGATCACTTCCGGATTCATCAAAATAGCTTTCGTTTCCTCCGACATGCTGCGGATGTCATTCCCGGCGAGCAAGGGTGCGGCGAGAATGGCCCACAGCGCCATGTGCGTCAGATACTCCTCGTGCTTCATCCCGCCATTTCCGACTTCGAGCATGTCTGGGTCGTTCCAGTGCCCGGGACCAGCGAATTTCTCCAGCCCATCTTGGGCGAAGCCAATCACGGACATGCTGTCGTACTTGTCGGATATGTCGCCTGTGGTGCGCCACAAATTTCCGGTGTGCGGCCCCCAAGTCCACGGCGCTTTCACGCCCCAGTTGCAAATGCTGAAGACGATAGGCCGACCCGATTGCGCGATCGCATCGCGGAACTTTGGGTACTGCACCTCGGGGTCGAGCCCATCTGCATGGCACCAATCGATTTTGACGTAGTCCACACCCCACTCGGCGTACGTCTTGATATCTTGCGCTTCGTGCTCGTAGCTTCCCGGCCGCTTTTCGCAAGTCATGCGGCCCGCATCCGTGTACACCCCGAACTTCAGTCCTTTCGAGTGCACGTAGTCGGCAAGTGGCTTCATGCCGTTTGGAAAGCGCTCCGGGTCAACCACGATCGTTCCGTCCGCGGCGCGGCTCACCTGCCAGCAATCGTCAATATTCACGAACTGATAGCCCGCATCCTTCATCCCGGTGCTGACGACCGCATCGGCCATTTCGTGAATCAGCTTGTCGCTAACATTGCACCCAAACTTGTTCCAACTGTTCCATCCCATCGGCGGCGTAGCTGCAACGGTCGCAGACTGCGCCTCAGCCGTGTGCGGCAACACACCAATCACGAGCAAACCCAGTGCCGCGACCAACAGGAAAATTGCTCGGGTCTGTAGACAAGCTTTTCTTGCAGTCTTGGCGTTCACGATCATTCACCCCCGTTTTACACGCGCAGATTATAGGCCAGCTTTAGTCTCTCGACGCTTTCTTTGACCATCATGGTTAACTAACGAGTTCTCCGCCCAGCAGCCACTCCTCACTACGCGGAAGGGACGCGGGTTATGGCGGCGCGTTCCGAAGTAACATCGTCGCCACGGAGTTCGCGGAGCGCGTAGGTGACAAATTCAGCCGTGACTTTCTTCCGCCAGCTCATGTCAAAGTCGGTGTTGTCGAGAGGTTTAGCGATGCGCGCAGCGAGCGCGGCAGCTTCCGCAATGGTCTCGGAAGTGAGCGCACGCCCCACAAGAAATTTTGCGGCCTCCCCGGCGACGAGGGGGCGCGAAGCCGCAGAGCCGATGACGATGCGAGCGCCCTCTATCGTACCTCCGCTGGCGAAACGCGCCGCGGCGGCCACAGAGAGGACCGGGAAATCAAACGAACCGCGACGCCGCAGTTTCCAGTACGTGCTGCGCCAATCGTGCAAGGGATCGAGCACAACGTCGGCGAGGATTTCCTCGGGCTTGCGGTGCAGATACCTCATGCCGTCGTTGTTGTAAAGCTCGGCTAGCGAGATTTCGCGCTCGCCGGAATGCGAAACCAGGCGAACGCGCGCGCCGAGCGCCATAAGCGCGGGAGCGGTGTCCGTGGAAGAGACGGCTACGCACTTGGGACTGCTGGGCGCAACCCAGCAAGTGACGCCGTCCTTCTTCATGCAGAAGTTGACGGCCTTGCGCCACTCATAACTCTGGTCGTAGTAGTTGCAGCGCGTGTCGAGGCAAAGATTGCCGCCCAGGGTCGCCATATTGCGAATCTGCGGAGTAGCAACCTGCGATGCAGCTTGCGCCAACGCCGTTGCGCCGTTCCGGAAGCGCGGATCGCTGGCGATGTCGGAGAGCGTTAGGCAGGCGCCAAGTCGTGCACCGGAGTCACTGGAGTGAACGTGGTGCAGCTCTTCGACGGCGCGGAGGCTGAGCAGCGTGCGTGGTACTTGCTGGCGGCGCTTCATGTTGGGGAGAAGATCGGTGCCGCCAGCGAGCGGCATGGCGTCTGGGCCTTCGCCATGGAGAATGCGCGCCGCTTCCTCCAGCGTGCGCGGCGCGCGAAATACGAATAGCGGAAGGCGCATCATGAGCTGAGTACCTGATCTTTCTCGGGAGTGCGCTGCGGACCTGGCTGCGACGCAGGCTTCGCGCGGCGCGGAACATCATTGATGGCGTTACCGTCGCCGCCTTCCCACGGCGGCGGGACGCGAAGCGCCTCCGGCCAGTCGACGTGAGGGAAATGCGCAGGGCCAAAGCGCGGCGCGCGGCCAGCTTTCTTTTCAGCCAGCGCCTTCATGATTTTCTCGGGCGTGATGGGCACTTCGTCAATGCGGACGCCAACCGCATCGTAAACAGCATTGGCCACCGCGGGCATGATGGGCAGCAGCGGCCCTTGGCCTACCTCTTTCGCGCCAAACGGCCCTTTCGGGTCGGGCTCCTCGACGAGCTCCGTGAAAACGTCCGGCATGTCGAGTGAAGTCGGGCTTTTGTATTCAAGGATGGAGGGGAATTTGTGTACGAGCGCGTGCGAAAGTTTCTTTGGCAAGCGACGAAATTCCTGCTCTTCCATCAGCGCTTCGCCAAGGCCCATATAGACGCTGCCTTCGACTTGGCCTCGCACCAACGTCGGATTGAGTGCGCGGCCGATGTCGTGAGCGATCCAGACCTTCGGCACCGTGATCCAGCCGGTGACGGGATTGACCACGACTTCAACAACGGCAGCGGTGTAGGAGTAAGTAGGCGAGGGGCCGACGCCGCCACCTTTATATAACGCCGGCGATTTTGGCGGTGTGTACGAGCCTACGGTAGCGATAGTGCCAAACCGAGCTTCGGCCAGGCAAACAGCTTCCTGGAAGATGACGCCATTTTCGGGAGCGGCGGAATCGAAGACGCGCTTGTCCGCGAAGCGCAGGCGTTCGGGCGGAATAGCGAGACGTTCGGCGACGGCTTCGGCGAGAAGGGATTTGGCGCGCTCGGCGGCTTGCAATGCGGCGTTGCCGGCCATGATGGTGACACGGCTTGAATATGAGCCGAGATCGACGGGGCCGAGATCAGTGTCACCGGTATAGAGGCGAATGTCGAAAGTGTCTAGGCCGAGAATTTCGGCGACGATGGAGGCGAGAACGTCGTCGGAGCCCTGGCCAATCTCGGTGGCGCCGCAGAAGAGCGTGACGCCGCCGCCGCGATCGAATTTCAGTTGTACTCCGGAATGCGGCATTTTGTTCCAGTAGATGGGCAGGCCCGCGCCGGTGAGGTAGGCGGAGCAAGCCAGGCCTACGCCGCGGCCCTCCGGAAGTTTGCGGAATTTTTCGCGCCAACCGGAAGACTTCACGACGCGGCGGATGCATTCAGAGAGATTTACGGTGCTAAGCCGAAAAAAATTAGCGGTGATCGCGTTGGAAGATTCGGCGATGCGCAGGCGCAGGTCGGCGGGATCAATTTGGAGTTTTTCGGCGATTTTGTCGAGCTGCACTTCCTGGCCGAAGCGAGGCTGCACTGTGCCGTGCCCTCGCTTAGGTCCGCATGACGGCTTGTTGGTAAAGGTGCGGCAGCCTTGGAATCGATAGCGCGGCACATGATACGT
>DATBYP010000051.1:0-4131 GCA_036513675.1 Candidatus Acidiferrum sp. | reverse complement strand
ATCGCTTTCGGCACCTTGCGCCGCATCCTTCGAGATGCGGCACTCACCGTCGAGCAACTCCTCTCAGCCCTGTAACGTTCACGCAAACAAAAAAAGAGGGAGCCGCCTTCGCCCCCTCCTCTCAAGCTTAACCGCCGCAATACGCTATTTATGGCCGGAGTGCGTGATCCGCGCCATAAAATCGCGCCGGCTGTCCGCCACGGAAGCGCCTGCGAATTCCGCGCGTTCCGCCGCAGACCACTTGCCCATCGTCGCATTGATGGCTGCCGCCCACTTGTCCATGCCCTCCGCATCGGGGTAGTTGATGACCACGCAGCGCGTCGAAGGGGCCGAATTGTTTACGTACTGCTCGTCAATGCCCCAGTACGAAGCCACGCCTTTTTTCAACTGGTCCTCGAAGGTCGGGATCAGCAGCTTCTTCATCATTGCGGTGAATTCCGCCGGCTTTTCAGGCTTTGCGTTCGAGCAGATCACTCGCAAGTACGCTGCTTTTCCGCTGCCGGCGTGGTACACCGTCGATTGCATCAGGTAGTCTTCGTGCTTGGTCGCCGCCACTTGGCTAGGCCGCGGACCGTTCTTGCGGATTTCGTCGAGCACCTTCATCAGCCCCGAGATCGTCGGGGACGACCACGCCGCGCCGTGCGTATATCCCTCCGGTGTGTGTACCACCGCCTCAAACGTAGACCAGCCGACGATCGTCCCGTCGGCCGTCAACTTCTCCACAATCGGGACAACCGTCTTCTCCGTATCCTCCGCGTATGCTGCCCAATTCGCCCGCGGCACTTGGAACTGGCTTACATACGTGTACACGACCGGCGCCGATTCCGTCTGCGAAACCGCCGCCGGCACCATCAGGACTGCCAACACTACTACCACTAGGCCCGCTATCCATTTCAACATTGTTTGTTCTCTCCTTGAACTGACCGGCAGGCCGCGCGGCGCATTACTGTTGAAGGTCGCTCCCCGTCGCTCCATTCGCGGAGTTCGCGCAACGTGCGGGAATACGGCGTTCGCTCTTCTTATGGGTAAGCTGGGAAAGTGGTCTGCGCCCGGGGTTCCGATTCAGTGTGCGTGACGTTATGCTCTAACGCTCCCCGTGTCAAGCATTCGTCCGCGCCGCCATCCGTTTAGGCGACGGCTCCGCCCCTCTCGCCGCTTAAGGCGGCTAACAAAAAGAGGGGGCAGACTTCGCCCCCTCCCTTACCGCGCGAAACGTGCAATCACTCTGTTACCGCCAGGATTCTCGGCGGTATTTAGCGGTGACCACAAAGTCAGCCCGGCACCCATGGTCCACCCAAATTCCGCGCCGATTCGTGCCCCAGCTATAGCCCTTTGTGCAACGCGCGTCGCTGTGCTGCGCCGCTAGACGCACTTCGCCGCCTTGCGTATCCACGGAGCAGGAGTGCTTTCTCATGTCGTCCGAGTTGCATGCAATCCTTTGCGATTGCGGGTTTTCGCCGTATTGGCCATTGCGGATCCCCTCGCGGTAATCCCGGTTCCCACCGGAGGTGAAATCAGCCCGGCATCCGTGGTCTACCCAGACACCCTGGCTGTCCGAGCCCCAGCTATATCCTTCCGTGCAAGCGGAGTCGCTGTGCTGCGTTAATAGCCGCACACCGCCTCGCGTATCTATCGAGCAGGAGTGCCTTCGCTCATTGTCGGAGTTGCAGGATATCGTTTGCGCTTGCTGGTTCCCACCGTACTGGTCATTGCGGTTCTCATCCCGGTAATCCCTGTTCCCACCGACGGTGAAATCAGCCCGGCACCCATGGTCTACCCAGACACCCCGGTTGTCGGAGCCCCAGCTATATCCTTCCGTGCAAGCGGAGCCGCTGTGCTGCGTTTGTAGACGCACTCCGCCTCGCGTATCTACCGAGCAGGAGTGCCTTTCCCCATCATCCGAGCCGCATGAAATCGTGGACTGGGCGAGCGATTTTTGTGGCACAAACAGCCAAACACCAAGCAAAACCGTACTCAAAAAAAGACATCGGTTCTTCATAATCCCTCTCTCCTTCTGCTTCTGCCCCCTGGTTCTTCGTCGTTTGCGCGCGGGAAAACAGGGCATAGCCAGCATGGTAGAAGCCCTGCAAACCCCTGTCTGCTCACTTAGGTACACTTTCTACGTTCCTGAATTCGCAGGCGCGTCGCCTATCGGCTCCCGCTACTACCACTGAGCCTCGACGTGCCTCCGCTAATCCTCCCCATCGCGCGCCCGACCCTCCTTGACCCCTCCCCCTCCCGGGTGTAAAGTCCGCCCACCCTAGGTTCCCTTCCGAGCAGGTTCAATTCAAGGAGGTAGGTATGTCGTTCCGCAAAGCCCTTTGGGCCCTAACTGCTGTGGTGTGCTTGGCGGCGTCCGTCGCTGCCCAAGCGCAGGGCGAGTATCTCGATGTCTTCACCGTCAAAGTGAAGCCGGAAAAACTCGCCGATTTCCAGGCCGTAACCAAAAAATTCGCCGAGGCCAACCGCCGCTTCAATGGTGACCGTTGGCTTGCTCTCCAAGCCGTCTATGGCGAAGGCAACGTCTACCAGTTCACCAGCGTCCGCAAGGACTACGCCGAAATCGACAAAGTCACGGAAGCCTCCATGCTCGCCGCCAACAAAGCCTTCGGCAAAGAAGCGAGCCAGAAACTCGAACAGGACTTCAACAACTGCCTGGTGTGGTCGCGCAACGAACTCCGCCGCCGCCGCTGGGACCTCAGCCGCAAAGCGCCGCAGGACCCCGAGGCCTACGCCAAATTCATTGGCGAGTCCCGCCTGCTGCGCACCACCGCCGTGCACATTCGCCCCGGCCACGTCCCTGATTTCGAGACTCTTATGAAGGACATGAAGGAAGCCGGCGAAAAGAATCCCGACACCGCGCCGGTCTTTGTCTCCCAAGTCGTCGAAGGCAGCAAAGGCGCCACCTTCTATGTGTCCACGCTGCGCTCGTCCATGGGCGGCTTCGACCACAATCCCACCGTCAAGGAAATCCTCGGCGAAGAGGGTTTCAAGAAATACCAGCAAATCAACGCCGACAGCGTTGAAACCGCGGACTCCGCTCTCTATCGCTTCACCCCAGACCTAAGCAATCCTCCCGAAGAAGTAGCCAAAGTCGCCATGGACTTCTGGCGCCCGAAAGCCGTGATCGTCGCCGCGGCCAAACCCAGGACCGCCATGGAACCCGACGCCGCCAAAGAACCAACCAAGAAACCGCAGTAACGAAACAAAAGCCACAAAACCCAAGAACCGCAATAAAAAGGCCAGTGGCACAGACCCCAAATCTGTGCCACCGGCCCATCCCAATTGCGGCTAACTACAAGGAATTAACTATAAGGTTGGCGATTCGCCGCTCGCTTTCGACTTCGACTGTCGACTATCAACTCCGGCTGGGCGGCATCTGGTCCCACACTTCCCAGAAAATCTTCATCTCTTCCGGCTTGCCCAGGGAGACGCGAATGTACTTCTCTAGTGCGGGATATTTCGGGCCGATCAGGATGCTGTTTTTTTTCAGGTGCGCGATGACTTCGTCGGGCGGACGCTGCGGGTCCAGCATCACGAAATTTGTCTGCGACGGAATGACGAATAACTTGCGAGCTGCGGCTTGCGTCATGAACTCTTGCCGGTCGTCGCTATTGCGCTTGAGTCCGAGCCGCACGTGATCCACGTCGTCGAGCGCGGCGGAGGCGGCGCGCGCGGAAACTACGCTGACGCTCCAGCCCGGGAAGCCGGCGGCGAGGCGCTTTGCGATTTCGGGACTGGCCACGGCGTAGCCGATGCGCATGCCGGCGAGCCCATAGATTTTGGAGAACGTTCGCGCCACGATGACGCGCGGATCGCCAGTCGGCCGGTCGAGAAAAGATTCGTACTCGCCGCCCTGCATGGCGAAATGATGGTACGCCTCGTCGATGAGCACCGTGACGCCGGGCGGCAACTTGGCGATGAACGTTTCACTATCTTTGTGCGGCGTGATCGTGCCCGTCGGATTGTTGGGATTGACAATGTACACGAGCCCAGTCGAAGACGGTACGACGCGCTCGAGCATGGTGGGCAGCTCGTGCTCGTAGCGCTTATTGAGCGGGACGTCGACGACTTCGATGTTGGCGGTTTGCGCGAGTTTGCCGAGCGCGGGAAACGTGGGCGCGGCTTCGA
>DATBYP010000050.1:0-4224 GCA_036513675.1 Candidatus Acidiferrum sp. | reverse complement strand
GCGAAGGCGCTGGTGTTGAACCAGGCATCAGAACTCGGATTCGAAACATGCGGATTACCTACGAGGTTTGGGCGGTCCACCACGCCGAATTGGATGCTGGGTATGCCGGTGTTGCTGTTGTCGACGCCAGGCAGCAGCGTGACCGTGAATGGCCGTCCGGTCTGGAACGTCCACACACCGTTCGTCTGCCAGCCGCGCAGAAGGACGTTGTTGGCCGGCAACGGGAGGTCGTAAGAATACGCCACGGTAAAGCGGTGCCGAACATCGAAGTTCGAAAGACCGCGATCGGCCCATGTGTTGTTGCTGTCCTGCGGGAAATTCGGATCGCCCGCGCTGGAGAAAAAGCCCGAAGCGTCGTCGATGGATTTCGACCAGGTATAACTCGCGAGTGCGGAGAAGCCCGCGTGAAAGCGCTGCGTGAACTTTGCTTGTAGGGCGTGGTAGAGCGAATTGCCGCGCGATTCGTACGCGTCGATATCCGCGAACCGCGGGACGGGCCGCAGGTTTACAGGCTGCGGGCTCGGCTTCGCTTGATTAATGTCACGATTGTCGATCAGCTTCGTGCCCTTCGTTCCCACGTACGCCAACTCGGCGACGCTCGAGCGGTCCAGCTCTCGCTGCAAGCTAAAATTCCATTGCTGCATGTAAGGCGTGCGCAGGTTACGCTGAAAGGTGAATGCCGGAGTTGGAATGAAGGCCGGGTAGTTTAGCGGGAACGGGTTTTCGAGAAAAATGGGAAACTGCGCGGAGGGAACGAACACCTGCAAGTTGAAATACGGCGGGCTGAAATAGAGGCCCTGGCTTGGCGCAAGCGCCGATTGATCGTAATAGATGCCGTACCCACTGCGGATGACCCACTTCCGCGCGGTGTCGGGTGTCCAGGCGACGCCCAGACGCGGAGCAAAGTTGTTTTTATCGGGGTAATAGCCGGCCCGCGGAATGCCGTTCTTCCCCGCAGGCACAATCGACTGCGTGGAGGGATCGTAGATGGTGGCGCGATCGCGCGGATCGACTGCGGGTGTGTTGTACTCGTAGCGAAGCCCCAGCGTTAGCGTCAAGTTCGGGCGCGCGCGCCAACCGTCCTGGGCGTAGAAATTGTAGCTTTGCGTGCGCAGATGCTGTGGGTTGTCGAGGCGCGCCAGCGCCGTAAAGCTGGGCGCGTCCTGCAGCATCTCAGCCAGTGCGTTCCCGGTGAAACCCAGGAATTCCAGCAGGCCGCGAGTTTCCACATCCGCGAAGGCATTCTGCTGCAAGCGGCGGAGGTCGGCGCCGAACTTGAACGAGTAGCTGCCGCGATTCCAGTACGCATTGTCAGTTAACTCATAAACGTCGGACGTGGTCCGTTGCGGGTTGTTGATTTCGTCGCCCAGAGTGGAGAAGCCTGAGACCACGATCTGGCTCAGCCCGGTATCACGAGGATTCATCCAAGCTGTCGGCAGGCCGACTGCCTGGTTGAGGTTGTTGTGTTGATTCTGTTGATTCACCTGAAGACTCACACGGTTGAAGCCCAGCCGCGCTTCGTTCAGGAGATTCGGCGAGAAAATGTGCGTCTCACTCAGCATCACATTCTGCGCGCGTCGAGGAACGTCGTTGCCGTATCCCGGAACAGACGCCGAAGACCCTGCGGCGCCGTAAGGTTCGAAAAGGTCGCGGTCGCCGAAACTGTAGTGGAACGACAAGTCGGAGGACGTACTCAAGTTATGATCCAGCCGCAGATCAAAGTGATCGGCCCGGTCCTTCTCGGTGGGCGAGCCCACGAAATTCTGCCCAGGCGTTGAGCGATTAGGCAACGGATACAGAGCTGCGATGGCAAGGGCAACCGGACTCATGCGCGACTTCGGAATCATGGAATTCGGAAAAGGCCGGCCGGTGAGGAGATCAATTGGGACTGAGCTGCTGTGGGAAAAATCACCGATGCGTTCGAGCGCCGTCGGGATGTTGGTGGTTTGGGTGATCCCCTCGCGGATCCGGTGGCCTTCATAATCGACGAAGAAAAAGGTTCGGTCCTTACGGATTGGGCCGCCGAGTGAAGCGCCGAACTGGTTGCGGATATCCTTGGGCGCCGCTTCGTCCTTGGGCGCGAAGTAGTTCGTGCCATCCAAGACGGCGTTGCGTAAGAACTCGTACGCCGTGCCGTGAAGCTGGTTCGAGCCCGATTGGAGCACTACGTTGACCTGCCCGCCCACGCCGCGGCCGAAGGAGGCGTCATAGGCGTTCGTCAGCACCTCATATTCCCGAACGGCATCGACGGGCGGCGAGACCGCGAATCCGTTGAGCTTCGGGTCCCCGTTAAACACGCCGTCCAGCAGGTAATTGTTGGCGTCTTCACGAGCGCCGTTGACGTTGAACGTGAAGTCTCCCCGCTCGGAGCCGGCCGAGCCCTGTGCGGCGGGCGCGAAACCGGGCGCCAGCAACGTCAGCTCGTAAACGTTGCGGCCATCGAGGGGCAGGCTGCGGATCTCACGATTCTGGATAACGGTGCTGAGCGTCGCGGATTCGTTCTTCAGCAGGCCCGCCTCGCCGCTGACTTCGACGCGCTCCACCGATTTCTCGGGCAGCAGTGGAATCTCGATGTGAATTTCTTGATTAATGAGTAGCACTACGACGCACGAGGACTGGCGATATCCCGCCACGCTCGTTTCGACGTGGTACCTGCCGGCG
Organism: Candidatus Acidiferrum sp.; assembly: GCA_036513675.1. Taxonomy (GTDB): domain Bacteria; phylum Acidobacteriota; class Terriglobia; order Acidiferrales; family UBA7541; genus Acidiferrum. Next base: position 1,563 of record DATBYP010000050.1, on the reverse strand, counting down.
GGTAACAGAGTAGCTGCGAATTCGCCATTCGCGCTCGTCTTAGCGGTGCGCTTCCGATTGGTTTCCTCGTCCACCAGGACCACGTCGGCGTTGGGGAGCGGCTTCTTCGAAGCGTCCGTAACACGGCCCACAATAGAGCCGCGCAAGGACTGAGAGCGGGCCGGCCAAGCAGACAGAAGAAGCCCGCAAAGGACGAGGGGAAGAATAGATCGAAGTTTGTTCACACAACCTCGGCTCGTCGTGTTAAGACCGCTGAAGGCCAGCGTCGACATGCAGGCAGCTACTGTACAACACGTCGAAGTTTGCCATCAACAAAGGTCTGCGCCACCAGGGGACATCAGCCTCGCGGCCTTCCGCCCAGGCGTACGCGGCCGGGCGAAACAACCGCAAAGCCATTTTGCAGCCGCGAGCCCACCTTAACACCGCCTCGACGACGCTTGCCGGCTTGGCCCGGCGCGCTCGGCTGTGAAACCTCACCAGATGACGCCCGCTAAGGGCACCTGCGCGCATACACCAGTTCGCCGAAGTCGTGATCTCAGTGATCAGCACGCGCTTGTCGCTCAAAGCGCGCTCCATGACGGCTTCGTCGGGCGGCCGCTGGCGACTTCTGCAACGACCAACACGTCGTGATCTGCTTCATGCAGGCTCGGATCACGAGCTCGGCGCAGCTCTCGTCCGCCCCGAAGTTCATATTTCAGGATCTGGCCGCAACCGGCGTGTCCGAGAACAGCACGACTTCTTCCTGCGCCACGATCGCCGCACCGTAACCCACCGCCGCCCGGATGTCCTCCATAGACAGGTGCGGGTAGTCTCGAGCAGCTCACTCGCGCTCTCGCCCTTGACAGCTTTCGGAGGATCAGCTCGACGGACACCGGCCTGCCCAGCATTACGGCCGGGTCGATCTCAATTCGCTCAATGGTCATCGCCATCTCACAAAACGTCTACTGGCCGAAATTCTACCGGTTTGGGACTCGAAGGCTACTTAATTACCGCAGCTGCGCCCTGACACTTGATCCTTGTCTAAGCGTAAATCCGCTGACAAATCCGCCTCACCCATCGTTGAGCGGGTAGCAGACTTCCGCTTTTGAAGTCTGCGGCCCTTTATCCCCGGTAAAATAGTCCGCCTTGCGTTGGTCGTCGGCCCCCGCGCGACCCGCTCCAGGCCACGCGATACTAGGGAATACTATTGGTTTCAGTTCACACCGCCACCGTCTCCGGCGCAGCCTGAAATGCGCGCGGACGGAAAAGAAACTCGACGATATTGCCTTCGTGCGGCTGGAGCCAATCCAGCTTGATGGTCGGAATCGCGCCGATGTTCAGGCGGTCGATCTGGGGCGCATCGATCAAACTGCGCTGCCACTCCTTATCGTGGGTGACCACGCTGCAGACCAGGGTGGCCCCAATCTTCTGCAGCATCTTTTCTTGAGGGCAGCGGACAACGCTCACGAAGGGGAACATGTACTCGGTATTGGCCAGCGCCAACTCCGGCGAGCCACAATGAATCACCGTCGGACGCACATACCCGCAGTGTTCTTTTTCGACGAGGCGCGGTCCGAATCGAGC
>DATBYP010000049.1:0-3337 GCA_036513675.1 Candidatus Acidiferrum sp. | reverse complement strand
TTGAATCCCAGAGAAAGCTCGGCTCAACGGTCGGGCGGAAGGAGGGAAACGTTCGGAACAGAAGTCAGATAACTAGCGCAAATAAGTTAAGGGTCTGAAGCGCCGCACGGAAGAGAAGGCCGTTCGGCGCTTCATCCTTTTTGGAAGCGCTGATGCAATTGAATAGACCCAATCTCGTTTGCAGCCTCGCGGCGCCTACTTGCCAAATTCGCATTACCCGCACAAATCCGAGCGTATAATGAGTTTATGACTAGGAACGTAATTCGCATCTCTGAGGCGGATGCCGCGAACAACTTGGCTTCGGTCCTCGACAAAGTGAGCGCCGGAGCCGAAGTTGTTATTGAGCGAGACTCGCGTCCAGTGGCGGTAGTAAGGTCGCCAGAAGCGCGGCCCGGACGCTTGCTTTCCGAATCCATTGCCTTAGCCGAAGCTCACGCCAAGGAGTTGGGTTACGAACCTACAATGGATCCGGATTTCGCCGCCGATTTAAGAGAAATCATTAACAAGCGTAAACCGCGTCATTTCGCCGAATGGGATTAATTCTCGATTCTAGCTTCCTCATCGCAGGCGAGCGGGGCGGCCAGAGTGTGCGAGAAATCCTCAAGCGCCTGCAGGCAGCTCTTGGCGAGACTGAATCAGGCATCTCAGCGGTAACGGTTGTGGAACTGGCACATGGTATCTATCGGTCGAAGAGCACTGCCGATCGTGAACGCCGACACGCTTTTACCGAAGAACTCTGCCGTGACGTTACGATTTATCCGTTAACACTCGAAATTGCCAAACTCGCCGGCAAGATTGAGGGTGAACAAGCTGCACGTGGTGTGAGTGTCTCGTTTGAGGACCTACTCATCGGTTCTACCGCCTTGTTTCTCGGGTATTCTGTCGCGACGCTCAACGCGCGCCACTTTCGATTGATTCCGGGACTCCCGTTGGTACAACTCTAGACGGATACGGTCAAGCACCTAACCGCAGGCCCAAGCATTCTTATTTCAGCGCCCTCGTCAAAATTGCGTCGTACACGTCAATGATTCCGTCCACCATTCTTTCCGCAGAAAAGTTCTGTTCGACTCGCGCGCGCCCCGCTCTCCCCACCTTCATCGCAAATTCCTTGTCGCGCAAGATTCTGATGGCCGCAGCCGAGATTTCCACAGCATCAGGCCCCGAAACCAGCAGGCCGCTTTTGCCGTCCTCCACAATTTCTCCAAGCGCACCTCGATTGAATGCAACGCACGGGATTTCGTAGGCCATCGCGGCGAGCAGGGAATTGTTAAGTGCCTCAAAGAAAGACGGAAGCACAAAAATATCCAGCGCAGCGTAGACGTTTTCTACGTCCTTCACGAATCCGGCAAAGATCACATCGTCTTTCAGGCCCAACTCCTGTGCAAGGGATTTGAGTCTGTCGCGACACGGCCCGCCGCCAGCCAGCAAGAGTTTGGCCTCCGGAAATTCCTTCTTCGTTTCCGCCAACGCACGAATCAGCCATTCCTGCCCCTTGTCGGGAAGCAGAACACCCACGCAACCCAGGAGAGGCGTCGATTTCGAAATTTCCCAGCGGGCTCGGCCAATTTGTCGTTGTTCCGCAGTGAATCGCGGGGGGATCTCCGCCCCTTCATATACCACGGTGAGCCGTTCGCGAGGGGCGCCGGAAGCGGCCGCCTGTTCCGCAACCCAGCTCGAATTGGCGATGATTCTCGCCGCAGCTCGGTAACGCGCCTGCGCAAAGGAACTTTTGCTGAGGGGATAACCCACGCGGCGCGAAATCACGAACGGAACGCGTAAAGACTTGCGGCGCTCCCAAAGCGCGAGCCAGACAGCAGTCACCGCATGCGCCTCGTTGGCGTGCACGATATCGAATCGCCCGCGCCGCAGCAGCCCGCGAACCTGCTGCGCGGCATGTAGCCGAAGGAAACCGCGCGAAACAGAATGCACGCGCAGGCCGGTCGCTCCGGCCCGTTCACCCAGTGCGGAACCTTGTGCCGCAACTAACTCTGCTTCGTGCCCCCGCTGACACAGTCCTTTTAACAGAATCAGGGCTTGGTTTTGCCCGCCGCGCCATTCCGTCTCTAGATCGACGAGCAGGACCTTCACGACGCGGGCTCATCGCTATTGCGCTTGGCTTGCACCAGTTTTCCCAGCTTGCCGTACTTGAGTCGGACGGAGCGCGCGGCCATTTTCGCGATGAGCGCGCCGCGATATCCGTCCATGAATCCGCCGCGCAGCACGAAGTTTTGGAACCAACTCCACGGGGTGGCGCACCACATAGCGCCCTTCCATTTGCGCTTGCCCTCGGCGAACATCTGCTGCGCCGCCAGCGTTGTGTAGCGCTCTACATTAGCCTCGTGTTCTTCAAACGAGCGTACGGTGTAATGCAGCAAGTCGCCGCTTAGGCGGCCAATCTTTCCGGCGTGGCGCAGCGACTCGTGCACCGTTCCTGAAAATTCCGCTTCATCGCGGCGGTACAGCCGACGCTGAAAATCCGGATACCAGCCGGAATGTTCAATCCACGCGCCGAGATAAAAAGTCTTGCGCGAAACTTCGTAGACACAATACTCGGGCGTGTGCTTTTTCCAGGCCAGCAGCGAGGTTTGCAAAGGACTACTCAGCTCTTCGTCCGCATCCATTGAAAAGATCCAGTCGTTGGAGGCGCATTCCGCGGCATAGTTTTTCTGGTCGGCGTAATTCGTCCAAGGACGCTCGAACCACGTAGCGCCGTGTTCACTAGCTCTTTCCGCCGTGCGGTCCGTGCTTCCGCAGTCTACAACCACGATTTCATCCGCAACTTCCTTCAGCGAAGCCAGCGCACGCGGCAGATTTTCTTCTTCATTTAGCGTAATGATGCAAACGGAAAGGCGGTTCATCGGCAGAACGGAACAATAGGAGTCTGTCCCAGTATCTCACGAGTTCTGGCGTAGCCTAAGGTAGAGCTGCTTGGTGGGTTGCTCCGCTACTTAGACACGAGCGTGAAACGGATGATGCTGTTCCCAATCCGGAACTCTGCGCCGTCTCGCAGCATGGCGGCGCGTACGCGTTCTTCTTCGAAGAACGTCCCGTTGGTGGAATCAAGGTCCTTTAGGTTGGCGTAGTTGTCACGCACTTCGAGCAAGCAGTGGTGCCGTGAAATCTCCTGGTCATTCAACACGATCCCGGCGTCTTCGCGCCCCAGAATCACGCGCGGCTTTTTCAAATTGTGCACGGCACCCTTCGCGGGTCCGGATACGACCGTGAGAGTCGCGGTTTTCGCCGCCGGCAGCTTCAGGCCATCATCTTGCTGAAGAAAGTTCAGATTGGAACTGCTGGCGTTGCCGCGCGCAAAGGACGGTAGCGGAGAGATCACCAT
>DATBYP010000048.1:0-7304 GCA_036513675.1 Candidatus Acidiferrum sp. | reverse complement strand
CCGGGCCCATGAGCGAAGCCCGGGGAAGCGTGCGCTTAATTAATTAAGCAGCAAGTGCCAAGTTGTTGTTGGCAGTTCTAGTTTCCACCAAGTTACGGGCAGGTGGGTCCCGGCATGCCTTCGGGCCGCGACAGCTTCCGTCGAAACCGTGTCGCCCCCTTTGTGCTGTCTTATTTTACCACTAGTGAGGGCCAGCCGTCAGAACGGGTAGCCTCCAGTTGTCACCTGCCCGCGATTCGCTATGCGCCGTTTGTCATCAGCCGAGTAAAGCTAGAGCGTTTTCAGGAACGCAACCAGGTCATCCTTATCTTGCTGCGAAAGCTGAAGGTTGAAGCGCGTGTCGTAGAAATTCACCGCGTCCATCAGAGTGGCTGCGGATCCGTTATGGAAAAACGGCGCGCGCGCGGCGAGACCACGCAATATCGGTCCTTTGATCTTACCGACATGGTCGAACCTACCATCGACCAAAGCCTGGCCGAGATCGGTTGTGGTTTTGCAGTTGTTGGTCGGCACACTCGAAGTTGGATCCGTTTTGCAGACGGTGATCTCCGGCAGAAAGCTCACATCTAAGCCCCCCAAATTGACCGAGGGATTGTTCGGGTTGGGGTCGCCGGTCCCGATGTTCAAGGGTGTGGGGAACGAATGATTGCCAACGTTCGGTGTGTCATGGCAGGTGCCACAGGTACCCTGAAGCAACGGAATGCCTCCGGCAACCAGGCCTCCGGCAGCAACATCGTCGTTGATGCCCGCCACGCCGGTGATAGGAATCTGCAGGGTGTTGAAGAGCTGCTCACCGCGAGCGATGGAGCGGCGCGCGCCGTTGTGCTCATCATGATCAGTGTCATCGATCCGCGCCCATTTGTCATAGATGTCGAAGATGTTGGAAGTGAACTTACCGTCGTCCGGAGTCACCAGTCCACCGGGCTGCTCAAAGGCTGGGAGCAAGAAATGCACGCTAGAGTTGACGCTGATGAAAAATGGTTGGGTGGAGAGTGGGGCAGGCCCGCCTTTCGCGCCTTCTTCATCGAGGTCGCCAGCACGGCGGTCTCGCGTCTGCGCGGTGAAAATTTTCGTCTCGAAATCTACGATCTGCTTTTGCTCGTCGGCAGTTGGCCGGGTCCCGTCTCCCTGCGCGTGGATGACGGTGGCGTCAACCGACTGGTGAGCCAGATCATTGAGAAGTGAAGTCGGATAGTTGCTGTAGAGGATTTTTGTTGTGCCCGTAGCCGGTGAAGATTCACGGCCGTCGAACATCACCGCGCTCAAGAAGGGAAGATTCGTGGTCGGAAGCGGCCGCCGATACATGGAAATGACGTCGGTGGCATTGCATCCGTACCGATTGTAGACGCTAACGACTCGGTAGTCTGCGTTTGCGGGAACTTGGATTCCTATGCGGATCAAGCCCTTGGTCAGCAGCAAACTGTAGGCCTCGCGCCGTTGATCCAGAGTGGAGACATCTGCCAGAGGGCAGTTCGCGCCGTCCACAGAGCGGAAGATGGGATCCGTGCCCTGGGTGGCCCTGAAACGAGCCTGGATGTGCGGCGGGGTGATGGACCAGGCGTCACTCGCCTGGTGGCACGTCACACAGCGGCGCCCATTCGTGCCGAGATCCTGGAAGAACGCATTTTTCGACGTGTCTGTCGGCCCGCCCGCGTTGAAATTCGCGAAGCGTCCCTCCGGATCGGAGAACTCCTGGAACCGAGGTACGACCTGGTTCGAACCCTCGCCAACCGCCAGCAACGCTCCGGCGCCACAGATCACAAAAGTGGTTGCGAAAACGGCCAGACGGCGCCTTCGAGCGAACCTGATCTTGCTGGAAACGGCCTGGGCGAGGCCATAAAGTTGACTACGCATATCAGCACCTCTTCAAAGGACGATTCGAAAACTTACCGCCTTGTGTGACCCCCGGAGCGGGCTCGGATCGAGGAAGGTACGTGGGCGTCGGGGGCAAGGCGTTCGGTGATGAACCGCCTAATTTCGGCTTCTACTTGATATATCGGAAACGGAGAGCAAAAGACGACAGGCTGAAAGAAAGAAATCGAGCAGATGGTTGCCTATCGTGGGTCAGTACGCGGTTGCGAGAGCCCCACAGCCCTACGGGTGTCGGGATGATCAGGGCCAACGGTGTTTTGCAGGTGTTCCGCGGCAGACTGAAACGCTCTGTGGGCTTCGGCTTGCTTACCCTGGGCCTGAAGCGCGAGGCCCAGGTCGATATAGACGTGACCTAGGACGCTCGAAAACGTCTCGGACTGACCGCCCGCTTGCAAAAGGCCAACTGACCGCGCAGCATCGGCTGCGGCTTCGTCAATGCGACCGCTCAACAGCTCAGCCGTGGATCGGCGATCGTACAAGAGCGGCAAAACGCCTGCGCCTTGCCCTCTGGACTTCATGGCTGTTTCACCTATCGCCAAAGCCTGATTCGCAAGCCGCAGGGCCGCGTCATAATCACCTCGCGCAAGAGCAAGTAGCCCGCGCTCCGACGCGAGTGAGGCAAACGCATAATGGCCAGGTGGTAGATCTCGTCGCAGCCTGGGCTCCACTTCATCTAGCATTGCTTCCGCGCGCGGGAGGTCGCGGCGGTCGCGATAGATCCTGCCACGCAGCAGCAAGGATTGATTCAAGGCAACTTCCTGGCCGGCCTGCAGCGCTTTTGCGTAGCCACGCTCGGCGTAGCTGGCCGCGTCGTCCAGACGCCAAAGTTCTCGCAGAGCGCTGGCATAGTTGATGAGCAACATCGGGGAAACGCCTTGATCGGATTGATCGACGCTGCTGATATCAATCGCGCGGCGATATATTTTTTCGGCGTCGATTGGGCGCCCAAGCTGGAATAGCGTAAGCGCCCAATTGTTGAACATTGTGCCGGCCAATTCCGTGTCATCTCGGCCCAGCGAGGACAGGCGGACGGAGGCCTGCTCGAAAGCTGCGACGGCCGCACGATACTGCCCCGCTTCGCGGTAGGCCTCGGCCAAATCCAGAAACAAGCGAAGCTCGTCTACTTCGCTATTAAACGGGGAAGAGCGCAATACGGTTTGGGCCGCTTGCAAATTTGAGATCCCATCCTGCGGGCGAGTCCCGTTGCGCGCTACCTCGCTGCTCTTTTTGAGGCAGAAGACTCTATCGAGCGCGAACTGCTGTCCTTCTGGAATGTCGCGCAGTCCTTCCTGGATGAGTAACTCGGCGCGAGGGAGGTCCCCTTGGACCGAGAGAATGTGCGCAAGAGCACAGGAGGCCCTAGCACGAATCGACGGATCTTGGATTTCACGCGAGATACTGTACGCTTGCTCGAGCACTCGCCGGGCTTTGGCATCCTCCTCTTGACTTGCATATTGTTGTCCGACCGAGATAAGGAGTTCCGCTCGAGTGGGGTCATTTTTATTTTGCCGCTGGACGATGTGCTCTGCACGACCAAGGAGATCATTAACCGTGAAGGGCTTGCCGGAAGGTGCTGCGTCGGACAGAAGAAAAGAGTTAAGGTCATTGATTGCTTCCGCGCGCGAGAGCTGGCGGAATGCGAAGTCACGTTGCACGCGCGCGGTCCGAGCTTGAATCATCGTGCCAAGGACGCCGACAACCGAAACTGCAAACGCCACGGTTGCCATCCCGACGGCGGCACGATTGCGTCGTACAAATTTGCCGGTGCGATACGCAAGCGTATCCGGCCGCGCGCTAATTGGCTGCCGGGCCAGATAGCGGCGAATGTCATCGGAAAAGGCAGAAACCGATGCGTAGCGTTCCCGCGGATTTTTCTTCAGCGCCTTCGCGATAATGGTGTCGAGGTCTCCCCGCAGCAAACGGCTCAGCTTCCAAGGCGTGGCGCGTCTTTCTGCGCCAGCCTCGACGCCTTTCCCGTCCGTTTCTCCTTGCGCGACCGCACTCGACGCCCGCGGCGGTTCAACGTCCACGATGGCTTTGATTAGGTCCGCGGTGGAAAGCACACCTCTGCCGGCGGGATGTTGTCCAGTCAGCAAAACAAAGAGCAGCACCCCGAGGCCGTAGACGTCCGTCTCGGTGGTCACGGCACCACCGGTCACCTGCTCCGGAGCGGCATACTCCGGCGTCAACGCTCCGCCACCCTCGCGTGTTATGGTTGCCGCGACAAGCTGGCCATCGCCCTCCAGCAGTTTAGCAATGCCAAAATCCAGCAGCTTTACCTGGCCGTCCTTACGGACAAGAACGTTTGAGGGCTTGATGTCCCGGTGCACGATTAGGTTGGAATGTGCATGGGCCACAGCCGCGAGCACGTCTAGAAATAGGTGGAGTCTCCCTTCAATGTCCACCGTGTGTTGATCGCAATACTGATCGATATGAGTACCGTCGACATTTTCGAGAACGAGATAGGGCTGGCCCGACGGAGAAACTCCGGCATCGACAAGCTCCGCAATGTGAGGATGCGCAAGCCGGCCCAGAATACTCCCCTCACGTTTGAATCGTGCCTCACCGCCTCGGCCCACCAGTGCTATGTTCAGGAACTTAACTGCTACCTGGCGTTCGAAACGTCCATCGCTGCGCTCCGCGAGCCACACGCTTCCCATACCGCCTTGCCCGATCGCCGACAGAAGCGTGTACGCATCGACGGTTTCGCCCGCACGTGCCGCCGCGCCGGGAGGAAGAGGTGGCCGCTTCTCAAGGAACCCTTCTTGCGCCAACGCCTGGTGCTCCTCGAGAAGGGTCTGAAGTTGGTCCGCAAGAGCCGGATTCAGTGCGCGCAGGGTCGACAGCCAGCCGGCACGCGCTTCTTCCGGCATGGCAAGCGCTTCATCGAGATATGGCGCAACCGCTTGCCACCAATCTGTGCCGAATGTGGGCATCTCGTTTTCTCAGCAAGATAAATCTGCGCGAATGGCGCGGTGCAGATAGAGCCGCGCCCTCTCCCATTTTCGCTGCACGGTACGCTCCGAGACCCCCTGCATTGCGGCGATTTCAGCGAATGAAAAGCCGCAGAAGAATTTCAGGTCCACGATCGCGGCCAGCGGCGCCTCGATTTTTGCTAGTCTGTCCAACGCCTCGCTCACCTGTGTCAGTTCTCTTTCGTCAGCGAGACTCTCGGCCACCTCGGTGGCCAGCGAGGTAATCTCGAAGCGTCCACCGCGTTTCATCGCGCGCCGGTTCCGCGCATGATCGATGATCAGCCCGCGCATGACGCGGGCAGCATACCCCATAAAGCGCGCCCGGTCCGGGAAAGCCGCAACGCTCCGCCCGGCCATGTCGAGGTACGCTTCATGCAGCAGCGTCGTAACGCTGAGGCTCACGAAATCCCCGCGTCGCGCCAGCTCGCGTTTCGCTAGCCTGTGCAATTCGGAGTACAGCACAGCGAATAGGGCTTCCGAGGCCTGACCGTCTCCGTTGTCTGCAGCGCCCATCAGCGATGAAATTTTCGCTTCCATGCAGCCACTCCAAGAAACCGCGCACGGACCCTGACATATCCCTCCAAATTCGGCGCTCGGGGGATACATTTCTTGTAACAGTGATATACACCTGCTGGCTGTAAGTCGCCAGACCCTTGTCAAGCGTCGACGAGGGCGAGTCGCTTCAGTGCTCAACGACTCACACCCGCATAAAGTTTCTTCCAGCCTTATGTTTCTAGTACGCGACAGAACGACGGCGCTACCATGCCTATTATTGTTGGATTGGATCACGCCCGTCTCGTATTACCGGCCTCGCCAACCACCGTCAAGCACGCAGCGGATGGGTCTGAGTTTTCAGCCGCTGGCGCACGCCATTGCTGCTCGACGGATACTTACAACTGTACTTCTGGGCACAGCGCTACGCGCTGGTGGTTGACTCCCAAGCACCTAGCTTCCAAAATGACAAAACGGGCAATTTCACGCAAAAGCCCGCAAACATCGGCATGCCACACGACCCCAACCCGCCCAGCGCTGTCGACCAGGCCGTCTCTCGCGCGCTCCGCGAGAATCTCGAGCGCATTCAACGCACCACCGACGAGCTTCACCAAGCCGTCTCCGATGTAGTCGCCGCCTGTGCCAGCAGCAGGCCTACAAACGCGCTGCCCTCCATGCTCCGTGCGCAAACGGCCGCCGCCTCCATCTCCGCCGCGCTCGATGTTATGTCCCGTTTCGTTTCCTCGGCCGTGCAAGGCAGCCCGCGCTCGCCCTTCGAGGCAGAAATGGCCCGCATCGCCAGCACTATGACTGCTGCCGAGCCCGCGCCTCCCGCCACTCAACGTCGAGCCCCCGCGCAGCCTCCGCCCCTGCCGGAGTTGCACGCAGAGCCAACTCTGTCGCAAAATTTCGAGGACGACGCCGCGCTTCCCAGCGCCGTGGTGGCCGAGCCTGACTACGCAGACGAATTCGACGTCAACCGCCTTTCCCCGGAAGAGCAGGAACTGCACCGCCGAGCAAATCGGGTGGCCAAAGTTTCCATGCAAGATATCAAAATGCTTCGTCCGGAGCAGGTGCGGCTAGGCCGCGAAAATAAGGATCTCTGCATCCGATTACGTGATGACATTGAAAAAGCTCATAGAGAATACGACCGGCGTTTTAAACCCATCATGGACCACCCAGTCGATTACTTTTATCGCTGGCTGGTGGAAATTCTCGCAGAAGGCGATGCCCACGCCCTCGGCGACTATCCTTACGCCAGTCCCGCGCGCCAGCACTGAGATTGCTCTGTGGAAGCGCTTCGCGGCCGCGGCGGCAGTCCTGTCGCTGTTGCTTGCCGGTTCGGACGCGTTAAGCCAAACGAGACATAAGAAAAGGAAATCAAATAAGCCGAAGCCCGCGCCGTGCAGGATGGGCTGCTTTACCGATACCGCCGCGCCCGATCTAACCTCTGCTTCACCCGATGACGAAGCAATCCAGCGAGAGCTTTCTTTGCTGGCCCGGTCGCTGCACAACGCCACGCCCGGCGCCTATGAGAAACTCGCGGAGTTTTCCAAGAAAAATGCCGGCAATGTTTGGGGCTCGCGCGCCGCACTTGCCCTTGGCTATGACGATTACAGCAAGAATCATGCCCCGCAAGCCCTCGCTTGGCTTGGCAAAGCCAAGACCGACGCGCTTCTCGGCGAATACGTTCTTTTCTGGACTGCGCAAACGCAGCGCGCTCTGAAGCATAACGCCGAAGCTCTCGCAAATTTGGAAACCATTCAGCGCGAGCATCCCGGCAGCGCAATGAAGGAGCAAATTCTCGAGCTCCTGGTTCCCGCCGCCATCGAAGCGGGCAAGCCCCAAGTTGCTGTCGAGGCGCTCGAAGCTTATTCTCCGACCTCGTCAAAACCTCCGCTGCTCTTGCTACGCGCGCAAGCTTACAAAGCCGCCCGTCAAACCGCGCGCGCGGCCAAGGATTAC
>DATBYP010000047.1:0-7915 GCA_036513675.1 Candidatus Acidiferrum sp. | reverse complement strand
TTTTGACCATGGCAATATTCCGGCGTTTCGTCGCAACGTGTTTGGCGGTTCGCTCGGCGGCCCGATCAGGAGGGACCAGACTTTTCTCTTCGGAAATTACGAAGGGTTCCGACAGACTCTGGGGCTGAGTGATCTAACGCTCGTGCCGGATGCTGCTTCGAGGGCCAGCGCGGTGGCGAGTATCCAGCCGCTGCTAGCTTTGTGGCCACTGGCTAACGGTCGGGAACTCTTGACTTCGACACGCGCGCCGAGCGGGATTGCGGAAGCTTTCAGCAATCCCTTGCAAAGGATTCGCGAGGATTTTGGAACCGCGAGGCTCGATCAGACCTTCACCGATAAGGATTCGTTTGCCGCGGTTTACACGGTGGACGACAGCGAGGCTCATTCGCCCACTAATAATCCCTTGAGCCTAGTGGACATTTTCTTGCGCGAACAGGTGATCAGCTTGAGTGAAACTCACATTTTTTCTCCCAGCCTGCTCAACAAGGCGACATTCGGTTTCTCCCGTGGGCGATTTTATTTCAACGGTGGAACAACCGTGAATCTGCCCGGCTGGATCCATGCCGGACAGCCCGTCGGTGCAGTGGTGGTGGGCGGCGGCACGACGCTCAACGGTGCGTCGCAGATCACAAACGGCGGCACGAACGCCGGAAGCAATCTCACCGCGGCGCGCAATCTGTTCACCGCGTCTGATCAGGTGACGTTTTCTCGCGGCAAACACTTATTCAGCTTCGGTGCATGGCTTCAGAGACTGCAGGCCAACGACATTCTTGTCCAAGACCAGTACGGGCAGGTTTCCTTCACCAACCTGCAGACTTTCTTACAAGGCAAAGTGAGCACATACATCTACGCTCCAAGCTACACGCCGCTGGCGTGGCGTTCCCTGGAAGGCGCCTTCTACGTGGAAGACGCGATCAAACTTAAACCCTCGTTGGAGCTGCGCATCGGCTTTCGGGGTGAGTCCACAAACGGATGGAATGAGGCTCACGGACGCGCGTCGAATTACGGCTTTGACTCGAATGGAGTGATCGTAACTCAGCCGCTTGTCGGCAACTCCGCCTTTACCGTCAACAACGCAAAGTTTCTGCCGGCGCCGCGCATCGCGGCCGCATGGTCTCCGTTCGCATCGAAGAAAACCGTTATCAGGGCGGGCTTTGGTCTCTATTACGCGCTGCTTGACAATCTGAGTTACCGCTTGGACCAGAACGCTCCGTTCAACTCGGTCTTTGCAGTCAAGAACATTGCGTTCTCGAGCATCGCGCCGAATACGGCGTATCAGGGCGCGAAAGTGATCCCTAGTGGCGTGCAGCCGGACCTGAAGACCCCGACCGTGGAATCGTGGAGCTTGAAGGTTGAGCAACAACTCTCCGCAAATGCTTCGTTGGGCGTTAGTTACATCGGCTCACATGCCTACCACGAATTACTCTCCGTTGACGCGAACCTGCCAACGCCGACGATTTGCCCGGCGTCCCCCTGCCCTGCAGGCTATCCGGCCGGGGCGTACTACTATCCAGTAGGCGCGGCGCTTAGCAACAATGCCGTATGGAATACGACGCACTGGTTCTCGGAGGGCATCAGTTCGTACCACGGGCTTGAAGTGGATGTGAACCGCCGGTTGGGGCGCGGATTGCAATTCCGCGGAGTCTATACGTTCGCGAAGACCCTCGATGATGGCGACAACATGAACACCAGCGTGGCCACAAACTCGCCGGCATTCGTTGCGAATCCGCTTCAACCAAAGTCTGATTACGGCCGCGCTTCGTTCGACGTGCGGCATGCCGCGGTCATCAATGCCACTTATGACCTTCCATTCGGACGTAGCGACGCAGCTCATGGCAAGCAATGGGTAGAGTGGCTGATCGGAAACTGGCAACTCAGCGGAATCCAGACGGTGCAGTCTGGCCTACCCTTTACGCCGCAGTTGTCTTACAACCCATCGAATGACGGCGACACCCGCAATCCGGTCCGGCCATCTTTGAATCCCAACTTTACGGGCCAAGTAATCCAGGGCGGACCCAACCGGTATTTTGATCCGAGCGCGTTCCTCCAGCCGCTGCCTGGAACCTACGGGAACGTGGGGCGCAACATTCTGCAAGGCCCTGCACTTGTGGAAACAGATCTGTCCCTGACAAAGAAGTTCTCCTTTTCAGAGCGGTGGAATATGCAGTTTCGCTCCGAGTTCTTCAACGTGTTCAATCACACGAACTTCAACGTACCGAATCCGGTCGTATTCGCATCCGCGACCGGAGGACCGTCGCCCACGGCCGGCGTGATTACAGCCACTTCCACCACGTCCCGGCAAATTCAGTTTGGGTTGAAGTTGATGTGGTGAAGCGAGCAGCGGATTGGGACCTTGGCGAGCGGCCCAGGCAGTCGCCGCTTCGTAGTGGCCAAAAATTGCCGGGGTAAAGCAGGCCACCCACACTAAGTGTTATATTCAACGATATGACCGATAGAAGGACTGATTTTGCCACCGTGGAAGAGGCGGTGGAGGAGATTCGGCAGGGACGAATGATCGTCCTTGTCGATGACGAGGACCGCGAAAACGAAGGCGACTTGGCGATGGCGGCGGAGAAGATTACGCCGGAGGCCATCAACTTCATGGCCAAGTATGCGCGGGGGCTGATTTGCTTGCCGCTGACGGAAGAGCGCTGCGATGATCTGCACCTGCCGCTGATGTCGCCGATCAATACTTCCGTGCACGGGACGGCGTTTTGCGAGGCCATCGATGGTCGGCTGGGCGTTACAACGGGCATCAGCGCCTCCGACCGCGCGATTACGATCCTGACCGCGGTAGACCCGAAGACGAAACCGCAGGATCTAGCCCGGCCAGGACACATTTTTCCGCTGCGGGCGCGGAATGGCGGCGTGCTGGTTCGCGCGGGACAAACCGAGGCAAGCGTGGACCTGGCGCGCATTGCGGGGCTGACTCCCGCGGGCGTGATTTGCGAAATCATGAATGAAGACGGCACGATGTCGCGCGTGCCGCAGCTTGTCGAATTCTGCAAACTGCACAACCTGAAGATGCTGACGGTGGCGGACCTGATTCGCTACCGGATGCAGCACGAACGCTACGTCCGACGTGTCGCGGAGGCAGTGCTGCCGACGCGTTACGGCGAGTTTCGGATGATTGCGTATTGCAGCGACGTGGATCACGACCAGCATGTCGCGCTGGTGCGCGGAGAACTCGAGAGTGGGGGCGCGCCGCTGGTGCGCGTGCATTCGCATTGTTTGTCGGGCGATGTTTTTGGGTCGATCACGTGCGATTGCGCGGAGCTCGTTGCGCGATCGTTGGAGGCCATTGCGAAAGAGGACCGCGGCGTGTTTCTGTATCTACATCACACCGGACGCGGGTTTGGTATTGAGTTGTCGGAAGAGCCGGGCGCGTTGCCGCAGATTCATGTCCACTCGCGCGGGCAGCTCGATCGCGAGCCGGCCCGGCAGCGCATGGTACAGCACGAAAGCGGCATTGGCGCACAGATTCTGATTGATCTGGGGCTGAAGGATATTCGCGTGCTGACGAATCACCCGAAGAAAGTCGTCGCACTCGAAGGCTACGGTATCCGCATTGCGGATCAGGTGCCACTGCGGGTTGAAGCGCGGCGCGAGACCCATCAGAAGGCGTAGCACTCGCACGACGCCTCGCTGAGACGGATTCGAGACGCATCCCTGAACCATCCTTATTTCCGAGGAAACTTCCTTCTTATAGTGGAGGCAAAGACAGGCCAAAGTGCCGTTGCCGCCGTGTCTTACCGCGGCGGCTCTTCGGTTTCGGCTGTTGGCGAATCGGAAGATGGAGGGTCCGGCTTTTTCGGAGGAGATACTGAAAGCGTCGGCCGCGGCCTGTTTCCCGCAGTGAATTTGCTGACAGTAAGATACTTTCGCATTTTTTCGAGCCGTTTTTTGCCAATGCCGCGGATGGAAAGCAAGTCGTCGACACTCTTGAAGGCGCCGTAGGATTTTCGCATCTGCAGGATCTTTTCGGCGGTGGCGGGGCCGATTCCGGGGACTTGCTGCAACTCCTCGGAGTTGGCGCTGTTAATGTTGATGGGCTTGAGCGGCGGCTTCTTCGTCGCGCCGGAACTTAGTGCGAAAACGAAGCAGACCGCCAGGATAGATAGAGAGAGCCGAAACTGCGGCTTGCTGTATCCCATAGGCGCAGGATACTAATACATCTAGTTTGCAAAGTAAATAACAACTTTAAACTAGCCGAGGCGCTTGCCGTGAGCGTCGTAGACTTCCAGGTCGCCGAACAGGGCCGCTTGTGGCTCTATTTGGGTGCGATCGCCAACCAGGACGATCTGCATATTGGCCGAGTCGAGATATTTGCGGGCAGTAGCGATGAGATCGTCGGCAGTGAGCGCGCGAACTTTTTCGCGATAGCTTTCGAGGTAATCCTCCGGTAGCTCGTTGAGCGCAACGGTGGCGAGTTGCGAAAGCAAGCCATCTTGCGTGGCGAGGCCTAGCGAGAAAACACCGCTGACGTAGTTACGGGCGTCGGCTAACTCGGGTTCAGGAACAGGCAGAGCGCGAATTTTGTCGAGCTCGTAGAAAATTTCGGTAAGCGAGGCGGCAACGACGTCGTTGCGAACGGCCGCCGATACTGAGAAGTAGCCGTATTGGCGCAACGGGTTGACGCTGCTGCGCGGGCTGTAGGTGTAGCCTTTATCTTCACGGATGTTCATCACCAACCGCGAATTGAAGGCGCCGCCGTAGAGGCTGTTGGTCAGGCCGAGCTTGATCCAGTCGGGATGTTTCCGAGTAATCGCGTGGCAGCCCGCGAGAATTTGCGTTTGCACCGCACCAGGAACGTGCACCAGATGAACGCGACGGCCGCGGGGCTTTCCCGGCTCTGGCGATGGCGGGATAACTGGCTTGTCGCCGTGCCAAGCGCCAAAAACTTTCTCGACACTTTCAAGCATCGCTGTAGAATCGAAATCGCCAACCATGAGCAGCAAAGCATTTTCGGGCGTGTAGAAATCGCGGTAGATAGAAATGAGGTCTTCGCGCTTGTAGGCGGCCACTTGTTGCTCGGTAGGCGCCACTTGCGCGTAGGGATGCGCGCCGAAGAGAACCTTCCGAAGGCGCTCGCCTGCGAGGAACCCCGGCTGGGTGCGGTCGAGTTTCACTTCCTCGAGTTTTTGGCGGCGCTCGCGCTCAAATTCGGGCTCCGGAAACGCGGCGTCGCGCGCAAGCTCGTTCACCAGTTGCAGGAGTGGCTCGGCAAGCTCGGAGAGGCCCGCGAAGCCGATAGCGCTATTGTCGGCTCCGGCGTGGGACGAGAGATCAGCGCCGAGGCGGCGGAGGTCCTCTTCGATTTGACGGCTGGCGCGTTTTACGGTTCCGGTGCGCACAACTGTGGCCGTCATCTCCGCAAGACCGGGTGCGCGATGCGTTGCGGCGGCGTTGCCGGAGCGCAGAAAAAGCTCGCCGTGAAATTTCGGCACTGTGTGGGATTCAGCAAGAACCACTTCAAGGCCGTTAGCTAATCGCGTTCGAGTGCGCTTGGGCCATCTGACTTGGCGCTCGGGGGAGAGCGGCGGAACACTGATGTGCATGTCGGCTGCGGCGCGAGTGGCCATTACGCGGCCTCCTTGGCTATAGCGCCAACAGGACGACGGAAGACGATGGCGCGCTTATCATTACGCAAATACTTCTTTGCGACGGCTTGGATGTGTTCGCGCTTTACAGCGAGGAAGCCGTCAAGAATCGAGTTAACGAGCTGCGGCTCATTATCGAAAAGCGAGAAGCAAGCAAGTAGATGCATGAGGCCATAGCGAGGCATCCCGCCACGGCCGCCTTCCAACGTCGAGTAATAATCCGAACGGAATTTAATCTTGAGTTGATCAAGCTCGTCTTGCGAAACGCCGTTTTCCTGGACGTCACGAATCACCGAATCAAATTCCGCGAGTGTTGCTTCGCTGGAATATTCTGGCTTGTGCAGTATCTTCGTGACCATTTGCGTTGGGCCGTTGTAACCAAATACGTCGTCGATGCCACCATCGACTTCGACCGCCACCTGCTCTTCGACGACGAGGTGGCGATACGTGCGGCCGGCGCGTCCTCCGTGGAGGGCTTGGTCGAGCAGGGTCATGGCGTACCACTCACCGGTGCGGCGCGGTGGGACCGTGTAACCGATCGCCATGGCTGGCAGCGTGCCGAATTTCTCTTCGACCTCGCCGCGGCGCTCCTCCGTTTGCTCAGGCTCGCGGGGATCGGCAAATGGCGGAGGGGCTCCGGCGGGGATATCTCCGAAGTATTTCTTGGCCAGCGCGAGACCTTCCTCGGGTTTTACATCGCCGAGGATCAGGAGCACGGCGTTGTTCGGCGCGTAGTACGTTTTAAAGAAGGATTGCACGTCGGCGAGGCTGGCGGCATCGAGGTCGGCAAAGTCGCCGTAGAAATTGTGCGCGTTGGCCCAGTTTCGAAAGGCAACGGGAGGGAGATCGAGCCAGGGAAACCCGCCATACGGTTGGTTCAAAACACTGACGCGTACTTCTTCCTTCACGACGTCGCGCTGGTTGCGAAGATTTTCGTCATCGACTTTCAGGGCGCGCATGCGATCGGCTTCGAGCCAAAGAACGCGCTCGAGGGCGTTGGAGGGCACGGACTCGAAGTAGTTGGTCACGTCGTAATGCGTGGAACCGTTAAGCGTGCCGCCACTAGAATTGATGAGCTTGATATGCTGCATCTTGGGTGCGTGAGCCGAGCCCTGGAACATCATGTGCTCGAAGAGATGGGCGAAGCCGCTCCGGCCTTGCGGCTCAAGGCGGAAACCGATTTTGTAGTAGACGCCCACGGTGACAACCGGGGCCGTTGTGTCTGGCGCAACAACTACTTTGAGTCCATTGGAGAGTGTGGTCGTCTCGATGGGTATTCTCACTACGGCAGCTCCCTGAATCGCGCGAAAAGCGACGTTGTTTTTATGCAATGCTTAGGATAACCGAGGCAAGCGTTTGACACCAATTCTGTCGGGGAAAATCGAGCACACTATCGGACTGGCGCTCTTCGGATTGATAGCGTTCTTCTGGGTCTTCCATGGACTGCGGACGGCGTACGGCGCCGTTCGCCTGCCCTGGATCAAGGATTTTCTTCCCGCTTCCAATGCTGATTGCCCGCACATTTCGCTGATTTTTGCCGCACGGGATGAAGAAGAGAAGCTGCCCGGGGCGCTCGCCACCCTTGCGACCATCGATTACCCGCACCTCGAAATCATCGCTGTGAATGACCGCTCGCAGGATCGCACAGGAAGAATCTTGGATGAGTTTGCGCGCGGGCACGAGCGCCTTCGCGTGGTGCATATCGACACGTTGCCAGCGGGCTGGCTAGGGAAAACCCACGCCTTGCAGACAGGGTATGAGCGCTCGACGGGAGATTGGCTGCTGTTCACGGATGCGGATGTGCGCTTCGCGCCGGACGCCGTGCGTCGTGCTGTGAGCGTCGTGAACGAACGCAATCTCGATCACCTCACGTTGTTTGGCGACGTAGAGATGAAGGGCTTCTGGGAAAAAGTGCTCATCACATTTTTTGGTATGGCATTCCATATCGCAACCGATCCTCACCGTGTGAGCAATCCCGAGTCGTGGACCTATGTGGGCGTCGGTGCGTTCCAACTACTCAAGCGGTCGGCTTATGAGACGGCGGGCACGCACCGGCGGTTGGCCATGGAAGTAGTTGACGACATGAAACTAGGAAAGATCGTGAAGGAGGCGGGATTCCGGAGCTCTGTGGGCCTCGCACAAAACGCGGTGGTGATTCGCTGGCATGCAGGCTTGGGTAATTTGGTGCGCGGCGTAACCAAGAACTTCTTTGCCGCGCTAGGCTACAACATACCGCTAGTATTACTCGCGGCCATCGGGATGCTATTACTGAATGTAGCGCCGTTTGTTGCAGTAATTGTCAGTCACGGCTGGAT
>DATBYP010000046.1:0-6675 GCA_036513675.1 Candidatus Acidiferrum sp. | reverse complement strand
TGCCGCAAAACCGCATCTCACCCAATTCCCGGGTGAGATCCACATGCTTTCCAAGCTCAGCGACGAACAGTTGAACGCGATGATGAGCGACCCGACCCACATGTGGTGGTCGGAGCCAATGACCTTGATTTTTGGCAAGGCGACCGTCCCGACGCAGCGGTGGGACGCGATTTTCCCGGATGCGGAGCCTCGACAGAAGGAGCCGCCGGCGTCGGTTGAGCAAGAAAGTGGTCCGGCCGTTATTTACGATGCAGGTCAGGGTCCGCCTTTAAGCTTGGCACTGGGAGACCCGTGGTATTTCTACGGCCAATTTCGGCACGCGCACAAACTAACTGACCTGCCCGTGGCGCGCGTTCCGGAAATCGCGGTGAAAGAAGGTGTCGTCGTCGCGATTCCTTTGGTTGTAACGCGGAAACCTGGAGCAGCGCGCGAAATCACCGTGAAGGCCGCAGTGCCAAACGGATGGAAGGTGGTTAGCGGGGACGGGAAATTCCTTTTGGCCGACGAGGAGATTAACTATTTGCGCGTAGAGGTGCAGTCGCCGCAAATCGCTGACAATGAGTTGAAGGGAAGGCAGCCGGATTCCATCGTGGTGAGCGGGATCTCCGGAGACAAAACTATCGGGCAGGCCGAACTGAGAGTCTTGCTGCGTTCCAGTGCATTGCCCCAGTAGAGTCGCCGTCGCATGATTGGCCGCGCAGCCAGAAATGGCTGTGTCACTTATTTCTTGCTGCGCGCGGCTTCCATGCTCTCCCACGCTGCGTCCGGCAGAAGCAGCAGATCGTTGAATTCGCCGGCGCCGCGGAGCCAGTCACCGCCATCGATCACCACGCATTCGCCGTTGATGTATTCGGCCATGTCGCTCAAGAGAAACGCTGCGAGGCTGGTGAGTTCTTCGTGCCGGCCGAAACGCTTCATGGGGTGCGATTCCTTCGCGTGCTCCTCGAATTGTTTTGAGGGCATGAGCCGCGACCATGCGCCTTCGGTAGGAAACGGGCCGGGGGCGATGGCGTTGAGCCGGATGTGGTACTTGGACCATTCGACGGCCAGCGAGGTGGTCATGGCGAGCACGCCGGCCTTTGCACAGGCGGACGGCACGACGAAAGCCGAGCCGCAATTGGCCGCGGCGTAGCTGGTGACGATGTTCAGCACGTTGCCGCTGAGATTCTCGGCGATCCATCGCTTGGCGAAGATTTGTGTGCAGTTGAAAGTGCCGTTGAGCACGATGCCGACCACGGCGTTGAACGCGTTGGGCGTGAGCTTCTCCGTGCGGGCCATGAAATTTCCGGCGGCGTTGTTGATGACCGAATCGATGCGGCCGAATTGCTCGTAGGCGCGACTCGCCACGGTTTCCACCGCGCCGTAGTCGCGAACATCGCACGTGGCAAACGCCGCGGAGCCTCCGCCGCGTTGGATTTCGTTGCAGACGTCCTTCAAGGGTTGTTCGCGGCGGCCCACCAGAAACATGCGCGCGCCCAGCATGGCGAAATGCAGCGCCATCGAACGACCGAGACCGGTGCCGCCGCCAGTGAGAAAAATCGCGCGGTCCTTCAACATGTCTTGCTGAAACACAATCACCGCCCGAGGTTAGGATTACCGCAGTCCCGTAATTATTTCTGCGGCAAAACGATTCTAGTGTATTCGGGTACGAGACGCTGAGGATTTCGGCGGGCAAATCACGGAAGGTTGAATCAGCGCGTAACGATTGCTGGGACGGGCAAACCCATGGCCTTGGCGTATTCGGCTGCGAATGTGTCGTTGGAAGGGAATTCGTCTTTCAACTCGCGCAATAACCTTTGAGCGAGGGCGTTCTGCTTTTCACGGCGAGCCGCCAAGGCCAACATGATTTTCGCAAAAGGGCGAAGATAGCGGCCATTGTCGGCAGTCTTGGCCACTTGCTCCATTCCAAGCTTTTTGTCGCCATGAATCCCACCAAACCACAGGGCAATGCGGTAGCCGGGATTCAGCGAGCCGATGATGTAGTTGGCGATTCCGGGCGCGACATAAGCATCGGCGGCATCGGGATGCACGGCGAGCAACTGTTTCGCGTACTCATTGGCTTCCTTCATACGCTTGAGACCGTCGAGCTGCTTTTTCTCGAGGATCGCGTCGGCATCCGACTCCATTCCAGCAGCCAGGGTGAGCGCGAACAAAGCTTCTGGGTCCTGTGGATTTGTTTTCAAGCGTTGCCTGGCGAGAATGCGCGCGCGTGTGAGGGCGTCGCGGAAATTATTCATGCGAACGGGATCGGGTTTGCCGTCGATGCCGTGCAGAAACTTCTTTTCGTTCAGGAAAAAATCGCTGGTCAGCACGCCCTGGCGATACAGCTCTTCGAAGAGAAAGGAGGCGGCTACGGCGACTTCTCCAAACGGCTCCTCTGGGTGATTCGAATGCCAATCGTTAAAGGTTTCGCGAGCTTGTTGGAATTTCTGTTCGTAGAGCTGCTGGAATCCGGACATGAGTTCGGGCACCGGGTAGAACGCGGGCGTTGCGGCGGGCACGGGAGCAGCGGCAGCAGCGGCAGCAGTGATAGCAGTGGGTTCTTGCGCCAGGGTCATAGCGGGTGTCAGGAATAGAATGAAGGCTAATACGCAAGCGCTGTGGTGCATTTCTCAATTCCAATCAGAACAGGCCGGGTAGAAATCTGGGCTTGCCGGCCATTGCCGTTCGATACGCAGGATTCGCGAAGAGCACGCTTTCTTCCAAGACAATTCGCTGGGAAATCGTAGCCACGCAGCCGACACACCCGAGCACCGCTGTGATCCATGCGGTGTGAATCAGCGGCAGCGAAACCATCTCCACAAAAACCGCGGCGTAGTTCGGATGCCGGACAAAGCGAAATGGACCATCCGTGACGACACCGAGGCTCATGGAGTTCATTACTTGGACGTTCCAATGCTTGCCCATCGTTCGCACAACCCACAGACGGACCGCGTTTGCCGCGAGGAACAGCAACAACATCATCGCAGCGAGAATGGGAATGAAGGGCCGGCGCAGAAGAACAACTTCCAGAGCGGCTCCGATGAGAACCGCGGTGTGAACAAACACCATCCAGCGGAAGTGTGGCTCCTTCACTTTGGTCGCGCCATGCGCGGCCATTTGCTGCTGATGCCGACGGGAGACGCCCAACTCGAAAATGCGCAGGAACCCAACTGCGAGCAACAAAGCGAGGAACGCGATGACGGTTATGTCCATTGCAGCAGCAAAAACTCGGCGCTGAATCCGGGGCCAAAAGCGGCGGCCAGCGCATAGTCACCGGGCTTCAGCGGCCGCTTTTCCAGCCACTCCTGAAGAATAAAGAGGATGGTGGCGCTCGACAGGTTCCCTACATTGCTGAGGACATCCCAGGAGGGCTGCGTCTGACATTTCGTAAGACCCAGAGCGATTTCCACATTTCCGAGGAGGCGCGCTCCACCCGGGTGGAGAATCCAACCTTTGATGTCGTGCATTTTCTTGCCGTGGCGTTCGAGAAATCCATCGACCAAGTCGCGGATTTTCTCACCGATCATTTCCGGAACATCTTTGGCGAGCAGGATGTGAAACCCGGAATCGCGAAGGTCGAAGCCCATGGCGCCAAGCGAATCGGGAAATGTGTAAGTCTCCGACACCATGATCTTGGGACCGCGTACTTGCCTGCCGGTAACCAGCACCGCGGCGGCGCCATCGCCGAACAGGATGGACGAAATCAGGTTGGCTTGTGAAATGTCTTTGCGTTGAAAGGTTAGCGACGGGAGTTCGACGGCGATGATCAAGACGTTGCCGCCGGGATGGGCCTTGATGAAATCCGCGGCGCGTCCAAGGGCCATTGCTCCGGCGGCGCAACCCAGTTCGGTAAACGGCATGCGCCGGACGTTCGATCGGAAGCCCATCAAATTAATAAGGTGAGCGTCAAGTGAAGGAATCATGAAACCTGTGCAAGAAACGGTAATGATCAGGTCGACGTCTTCGGGGCGTAGACCGGCGCGCTCCAAGCACTTTTCGGCGACTTCTTGTCCGAGCTTTATAGCGTGCTCGATATATTCCTGGTTAGTCTGATACAGGGCACGTGGTTCGACCGTGTACTCGATAGGGAAAATGGCATGACGCTTGTGCACCTGTGCGTTGTCGACGATGCTCATCATGGCTTCGAGGCGGCGCTCCGGGATATCGAAGACGCGCCCCATGTAGTACTTCACATCGTCGCGAGTGATCGTATGGGGAGGCAGGGCGGTGGCAGTGGCCGCGATAGAACAATGTGCCGAATTGGTCGGATGCGGCGGCGGATTCGTGACCGCCTGATGAGTGCTCAAATTTTCTCCTGCGTCATGGACGCGTAGCTCCGCGAGACGTCGGCACGGCTGGTAAGTCCTTAAGATGCAGCGGCCCACCAGCACGCTGCCCATTGGCAGTAGACTCTACATCATTCCGGGCGCGGGGCGAAATATCGTTTGAAAAATGTAGCAAATGGCTCGGGCAATGATTCATTTGTATAGCCACATTTGTTAACCCGCAGTAACGCAGAATCACTCGGCTTGCGGTACTCTTTTCCGCTATGAAATCACGTCGAAACCGTGCCTTATGCATCCGCGTTCTAGCTCTTCTGTTCGCCACACTGCCGTTCGCTCCCGCGTCCGTGATCGCTCAGGAACAACGACAGACTCCGCTTCTGGTGATGATTTCCGTGGACGGCATGCGCCCCGATTACGTCACCGGTGCTGATGCGCACGGCGCAAAAATCCCACAGCTCCGGCGGCTCATGAAGGAAGGCAGCTACGCTGACGGCGTGGTCGGCGTTGTGCCCACTGTGACGTATCCGAGCCACACGACGCTGGTCACCGGTGTCTGGCCCGCAAAACACGGGATTTTCGGGAACACGACATTCGATCCTTTGCAGAAAAACTATCAAGGTTGGTATTGGTACGCGGAAGATATTCGCGTGCCGACCTTGTGGGATTTGGCTACTAGAGCCGGGCGCACTACGGCGAGCATTCAGTGGCCGGCGACCGTGGGCGCTCACATCACCTGGAACATTCCCGAATTTTGGCGCGCCAATACGGAAGACGACGCGAAGCTGCTCCGCGCGGTTTCAACGGCGGGATTGCTCGCTGATTTGGAAAAAGAAATCGGTCCCTATCCGGCAGGAATTAACGCGTCGATTGAGACAGACGAGCTGCGGGGACAATACGCGCGATGGATTCTGGAAAAGAAGCGGCCAGCGCTATTGATGCTTCATCTGATCGCTCTCGATCACATCGAACACGAGACGGGGGTGTTCAGTTCCGAGGACATCGCAATTCTTGAGCGAATTGACGCGATCATCGGAAATATTCGCGCAACCGCAGAACAGTTAGCGTCTGGCCGCGCGTATCTCGCGGTTGTTTCCGACCACGGTTTTGCCAAGACCGACACACAGCTGAATTTGTTTCCGCTGTTTCGCCAGGCGGGGTTGTTCACCACCGATGAGAAAGGGAAAATCACGGACTGGCGTGCCATGCCGTGGATCAACAGTGCGGCGGCAGCTATCGTGCTGAAGAATCCTGCCGACACGGCGACTCTGAAAGAGGTGCGCGAGCTGCTTGCCAAGCTCGCCGCCGATCCCGCGAACGGAATCGATCGCATACTTGAGGCAGATGAACTCCACCAGCGCGGCGGTTTTCCGTCCGCGTCCTTTTTTGTCAACCCAAAGCCAGGATGGAAGATGGGCAGCACAGTGGATGGCCCTGTATTGTCGAAGACCAAGCCCGGCGGCACGCATGGCGAATTGCCCGATCTGCCAGACTTGCGCGCTGCATTTTTCGTTGTAGGTCCAGGCGTTCCCGCCGGGCATCCACTAGGCATCATCGACATGCGCGATGTCGCGCCGACGCTGGCTCACCTGGTTAGTCTTTCGTTTTCCTCAATCGACGGCAAGAACCTGCTTCCTTAGCAGCCTTCGTTCACTCTTTTTCTACACACCATAGGTGGGAACTTGTTTGTTGTGGCGGTGTCCAAAGCACTGAGGACGCGCGCAACCTCACATCCCTGCGAGCGCGGCGCCGGACTTCTGCAGCAGCACGCAGGGTCCGGCGTCGCAAATTCTTGACCTTCGTTGGCACTACTTTCTGTGGAGGTGTGTGATGTCCCTCGATCCTGAATCCGTTCGTGGACAGAGTCTCGGTTCACTGCAAAGTTGTTTGGTAGAAGGCGATCCCGAGCAACGCGCTCGCGAGCGGCGGGTACGACGCAAGGCCCTAATTACGTCTGTGACCCTGCAAGCCAGCTTTCTTGCGATGCTCGTACTGGTTCCCCTATTTGCGAAGCCTGCACGACTGATCACGGGACTCATGACCCCGATTCCGCCGTATCGGCAAGTGAGCAGTCAAACCCATACTACCCAACAGCAACGCAGTGAGATGAGGCATGTCTGCGTTACTTGCCCCAATTCACATCCCGCGAGTCTCGAAACGAATAATAGGTTGGAGCCGAACAATTTGCAGGAACCTACTCAGGAGTTGGGGCTGAGCGACATTCCGGCAGCTCCGTGCCCGGGCTGCATCGATATCGGCAGAACCGAAGGTCCGCCACCTCCGGTTGCGAACGGAGCGCGGCGAGACAAACCAAAGATCCTGCACCCAACGCACATCGATCCGGCGATGCTGATTCATCGAGTGGAGCCGGTGTATCCAATCCTGCCTAGGCAACTCGGCCGCGCAGGCC
>DATBYP010000045.1:0-22695 GCA_036513675.1 Candidatus Acidiferrum sp. | reverse complement strand
GTTGCTGCGCGCCATGCTGGCACTACGCAGGCCGCGGTGGCTACCAGCAGGAGCAGCATCGCCGAGGCTAGTAACGTGAGGGGATCGCGCGAGCTTCCGTTTGCCCAGGACACTACTACTTTGTTCAGCGCCACGCTCAGGCCGAGGCCGATGGCCAAGCCGAAGCCGAGCATCGTCCCGGTAGACGCAAGCACTAGCCGGATGATGCTGGTTCGCGGTGCGCCCAGGGCCATGCGAATACCTACTTCCTGCGTACGCTGCGTCACTGCGAACGATACCACGCTGTACAGTCCGGTAGCGGCCAGCGCCAGGGCCAGCACCGCAAACAGCGAGAACAGCGTGGCGATAAATCGCTCCTGCCCCCAGCCCCGCGTCTCCAGCCACCACAAGAGTGTGTGGTCCGAAACTACGACCATTTCCGGATTCAGTTGGCGCAGGTGCTCCTTGATCGAGCGGAGCACTACATCTGGATTCCCCGTCACGCGCACCAGCAACGATTCATCCGTCGGCAGCACATAACTGTACGGCAAGAAGACCGCCGGTTTCACCGGATGGTCCAATCCATCGTTTCGCGCGTCACCTACAACTCCAATGATCTGTAGCCATTCATCCGGTGAGGCGGCAAGTAGCAGCGAGGGCTGCTCCAGTTTAAGCATCGGGCTGCGCACACTTTGTCCGATCGGATCGCGATCGCCAAGATACTGTTTCACGAACGCCTGGTTCACTACAGCTAGATGCGCGGCGCGCATGTTCTCGGCTTCGTCGAACACCCGCCCCGCCAGGAGCGGGATGCGCAGGGTTAGAAATTCCTGCGGGCTTACCAGACAAAACATCGCCTGGGCGTCGGTCAGCGACGGCTTGCCTTGCACCTCCATCTTTGCCGTGAAGCCGCCGAAACCCGGAAACCATGTGGTCGAAACGGCAGCCGTATCCACACCGGGCACTTCGGTGATCGTCTTGCGCACTAATTCATTGGCGTTCAGCCGAGCTGGCCAGGTGGGATTGGAGCCTTTCGGAAATCCCACATTGAGGGAAATGACGTGGTCGGGCTCAAAACCGAGCGGTGTGTGGATGCGCGCTGCGAACGCTTTCATTGCCGCGCCGGCCGCCGCCATCAGAAGGAGCGTCAGCGCCACTTGGCCGGCAATCAGCAGGCGATGGGTGTGCCGGTTATGAGCGCTGCCGCTATGCTTCCCGCTGCTTGCCTGGATTAAATGCCCGAGTTGCGGACGTGAAAGCTGCCAGGCAGGTGAAACTCCAAAAAGAATTCCAGTCAGCAGCGCCACTGCTGCGGTAAACGCCAGCACGGCGGCATTTACGTGAATCGCCGCCTCATGCGGGAAAGAATAGTAGGGAAGAAACGCCGCCAAAGCCGCCACACCTTTGTATGCAACGAGCACGCCCAAGGCTGCTCCGGTGACCGACAGAACCACGGATTCGGTCAGCAATTGGCGGATCAGCCGGCTGCGTCCCGCGCCGACGGAAACGCGCACGGCCAATTCGTGCTGCCGCGCGGTTCCGCGCGCGAGCAGCAGGATCGAAACGTTGGCGCAGCCAATGATCAACAGTGCGAGGACGGCGCCGAACAGCAGCGTCAGCGTTCCGGCAAATTGGCCGAGCACTTGCTCGTTGAGAGTGACGATCTTGACCTTGCGGTCTTGCGGGTAGTTCTTGTCCAGTTTTGCAAACTGGTCGGCAAGAACCTGAAACTCCGCCTCAGCCACGGGGAACTTCGTCCCCGGCTTCAGCTTTACGAAGGAAAGCCAGTACTCGGTGGGGTCGGCGGTGGGCAGCGCCGGCAAATAAAGGTCCGAGTCGCCCCAGGTAAAGCGCGGCGGCACAACACCGATCACGGTGAAAATCTGATGGTCGAGTTCGACCGTCTTGCCGACCACGTCGCGGCTTCCACCAAACTGACGCTGCCAAAAGAGATAGCTCAGTACCGCCACGGGAGCCGGGTTTCCGCCCGGAGCGTCGGCGGACGTGAATTCGCGGCCGAGCAGCGGCGAAACTCCCATGTATTCAAAGAGATTCGGTGAATACAGGCCGACATTGACAGAGACGGGGACTTGGTCGCCGGTCAGATTTCGCTGATTTTCGCGCTGCAAAAAGACATCATCGAGCGAGGAAACGCTCTTTAAGTCTTTGTATCCAGACGCGTTAACGAAAAAAAGCGGCCCGTGGCCGCTTTTTTTGTCGTTGAGCTGGACGTGCACCATGCGGTCGTTGTCTTTGTAGGGATAGGGGTCAAGCAGGACGCCATAGACAACGCTGAAGATAGCGGTGGTCGCGCCGATGCCCAGCGTCAGAGACAGAATGGCGGTGATGACAAAGCCTGGCGACTTGCGAAACTGGCGAAGGGCGAAACGCAGGTCCTGCAACAAGGTCCACATGGTCGTCTCCGTACCCCCGGATACGGGGTTAGACGAAATAAGTTCCTAGTTGTTCCATCCGGGTCGGAGAAATTAGAGAGATTTATGAATCAGGGGACGTCACGAAACGTGAACCCGCTGATGTAACGTCGGGATGCTGCGAAAATGACACAGACTCAGAGAACCCAAGAAGACTTGGCGGCTCTCTCCTATTCATAACGCAAGG
Organism: Candidatus Acidiferrum sp.; assembly: GCA_036513675.1. GTDB lineage: Bacteria > Acidobacteriota > Terriglobia > Acidiferrales > UBA7541 > Acidiferrum. The sequence continues at coordinate 20,097 of DATBYP010000045.1, read as the reverse complement.
CGATTATGGGATCGACTTTGGTGGCGCGGCGCGCGGGAATGTAGCAGGCGAGCACGGCGGCCAACGCAAGGACCAGAGACACAGCGCCGAAGGTAAGCGGGTCGTGTGCGCTGACGCCGTAAAGCAAGCTGCCGAGAACGCGCATAGCGGCGAACGCGACGATTAGCCCCAGGAGCAAGCCCGCCGCGGCGAGGCGCATGCCCTGACCAACCACGAGCCGGAGTACACGGCCCGTTTGCGCGCCCATGGCCATGCGGATTCCGATTTCGCGCGTTTGCTGATTCACGGAATAAGACAAGACTCCATAGACGCCGATAATCGCGAGGACTAGCGCGAGTCCACCAAAGACGGCGAGTAGCGCAGCGCCCATGCGCGGGGCCCAAAGGCCCTGGCTCAACAGCTCCCCGATGGTTTGCACGTTGGTGAGCGCCAGATTGGAATCGAGCTGCTGCACCTGGCTACGCACAGTGGAGATCACTGCTTCGGGTCGGGCGCTGGTGCGCACGAGCAGGATGACGGCGGGCGAATAATTTTGCGTCAAAGGAAGATAGGCGACCGGCTGCGGCTCTTCGCCAATATTATTCTCCACAGTATTGTGGACCACGCCGACGATTTCGCGCAGTGTGGGATCCCCGTGAAAGTGGAAGCGTTTACCGATGGCGTTTTCATTTGGCCAGAAATGCTTGGCCATGGCTTCATTAGCGATGACCACGGGCTTTGTACCAGCGCGGTCGGAGTCACTGAATTCGCGGCCGCTGATAAGTGGTATGCGGAGAGTCTCAAAAAATGTTGGAGCTACATCATTAACCTGCGTCAACGTCCCACGATATCCGGAAGCTTCATCCTGGCCTTCAGGGAAAATGGTGCGAGAAAATGCCGGGATCAGCGGCGGAGCATCGGCGAGGGTAGCGGACTCGACGCCGGGGGACGCTTTGGCGCGCTCGATGGCGGCGCGGAAAAATTGCTGGCCGTGTCCTTCGTCGTAGTGCAAGGCGCCGAGGTCGAAGGCGAACATAAAAAGATTCGTGGATTCGAAGCCGGGATCAATGCGCTGCGCATTTTGCATACTACGAACGAAGAGGCCGGCGCCGACCAGCGCGACGAGAGCCAGAGCAATCTCCGTGACCACCAACATGCTGCGGAAAGGACTGGTTGCCCATCCGACGGTATTACCGCGGCCGCCCACTTTCAGGACTTCGATCAGGTTGGGGCGTGCAGCTTTCAACGCCGGAGCCACGCCGATGAGCACGGCGGTAAGCAGCGCGACGCTTAGCGTAAACAGCAGCACGTGCGAATCGAACCCCAGTTCGAGGTCACTGTCGGCGATGAATGGCGGGCGGAACGACCACAATATGGAACGTCCGATGTACGCGATCGCTAACCCCGCGAGAGCCGAGAGAAAAGCGAGCACCATACTTTCCGTTAGCAGTTGTTGGATGACGCGGCCGCGGCTGGCGCCCATGGCAGCGCGAACACCAATTTCTTTTTCGCGGCTGGCGGCTTGCGCGAGAAGCAAATTGGCCAGATTAACGCAGGCTATCAGAAGGACGAGTCCAACAATGCCCATCATCAATCCGCCGGCAAGGGTAATCTGGCTGCGATTGTTGGCCCCGACGGCGGCCTCGGCGAGCGGCGTGAGCGCCACACTGCGGCCGGCATTATCCCTGGGATAAGCGCTCTCAAGGCCAGAAGCGACGGTTTTGAGCGAAGCTTCCGCTCCGGCCACGGAGACTCCGTCTTTCAAGCGGCCATACACGACCGTTGCCAAGAAGCGCCGTGTGTTGAAATTGTCCTTAAAGAAGCCCGCGAGCACTTGCGGGTACATGCTCACGGGAATCCAGATTTCTTCCGCGTTGTTGAAAGTAAACGTGCCCTTAAATCCGCGCGGCGCGACGCCGATGATCGTATAAGGCGTGGCGTTAAGGGTGAAAGTCTGGCCGACAGTATTGGGATTGGCGCCGAATTTGTTCGTCCACAGGCTGTAACTCAGCACCGCGACATTATTTCCGCCCGGTTTGGTGTCTTCGTCCGGCAAGAAAAATCGTCCGGCCGCTGGTCGGACACCGAGCAGATCAAAATAGCTGGCGCTGACCATTTGCCCCTGGAGTTGACGAGGCTCGGCGCCGCCACTCCAAGTCACGGGGAGAGGACCCACGACGCAGGTCATCGCCGAGAAAAGCTGGGTCTGCCGGGCATAATCCTGAAAATTCACGTAGGACATGCCGAGCTTGGTGGCATTCGCCGCGGTCACGCGGGTCTTGCTGTCGATGGTGTCCACCTCGACCACCCGCGCAACATCTTTCACCGGCAGGGGATTCAGGAGGATGGCGTTGACCACCGTGAAAATCGTGGTGTTGGCGCCGATGCCCAGCGCCAGCGAAAGAATGGCCACAAAGCTGAACGCCGGATTCTTGGTGAGCATGCGCACGGCATAACGAACGTCTTGCCAAAGAGTTTGCATGGTTTGCGTCTCCTGCTGTGCGCGGCGGACCGGAGCCGGCGCGCAGTCCCAGCCAGCCACTTTGCCCTATCGTGTAGACGGGCGAGTTGGCCCAGTTGTTTCCGGAAACAATCTACGCAGACTTGGATTAATGGCGCAAGGGAATCGGCGTGGATAGAAGGCGCACGGAAATGACGAAGTTCCCGCGCTCCAGACCGGCAAGCTCAAAATGCGCGGCATTTTCCGGGCCCCCGCTGCTGGAAACCTTCGCGGGATTACCCCCGGCGAGTTCGGCGACGGTTGGTGAGAGATTGCGCGCTTCCAGGGGAACTTTTGCTGCGGTGCCACGAACCTTGACGGTGAGTGTGCGGTGCTCTCCTGGGGAAAGGGGCGAGGAGTCCGCCTCCAAGCTCAATTCCAAGAAGGTGATCGAAAACGGCGGCGCGGGGCGCTTGGCGCAAGAAACTTCAATGGAGCCAGGACCTGGTTCGAGGTCCGTCGGAGGCAGTACGATTACCGCCAACGGAGACGATGCCAGCACCAAAGCGCTCTTGCCAGCAACGCGTACCGTGTTTGCGTCCGCGTCTCCGCAGAAGCCGCTGCCAGTGAGCTCAAACCGATCCGTGAGCGACGCAAAACTGGGCGCGGAGGAAACTTGCAGTGAAGACGAACTCACTTCAGCGGGCGTGAAAATGGTGGTGTAAACGCGGGTCGACCGACTGGCGATGGTCGCGTAGATCACACCAGGCTTGGGCGGAGCGACAAACAAGCCGCGGCCGGTGGCGTTGGTGACGAGGTGGTCGCCATTCGAGAAATTTACGGTTACGCCCGGTGTAAGGCGACCGCTCGCGTCCAGCACCGCAAGGGTGGCGGCTTCGCCGGAAACGATGCGCTTCGGCAGCAGCAGCATGCGAGCCGCAGATGCGGTCGGGGAAGATTGTCGCGGCAAACTTTGCGGCGGCGCGGTCAGCCATAAGGCGCAAAGCAAGAGGACAAGGCGCCGGAGCATTGAGGAATTGTATCGGAAGTTGCTGCGGCGTGGGCGACGCGTGAACACCCGCTCCCCGGCCGAAGCCCCGGGGTTTCCGCCCCACCCCTGCCGCACTCCCCATGTGGCGAAAAAGCGAGTAATTAGTAGGGTTCATTGCCATACGCATAGGTGGCGCGTCTGTTAGCGTGGGAGCAGGGTTGCTAGCGCTACGTGCGGGCCGGGTGTGTCCCGCTACGGCAGGGAGTCTCCGTGCAGATTGTGAGCGGTGGCGTGACCGACGTGGGTCGCGTGCGCACCAACAATGAGGACTGCTTTCGCATTGTGGCCCCGCTGCACCTTTTTGTGCTGTCAGACGGTATGGGCGGCGAAGCCCACGGAGAAGTGGCCAGCGCGTTGGCCGTGGAAACCGTGGTGAAGCACTGCCTCGAAGCGCTGGACAATCCCGCGGTAACGCTCTATGGCGAGCAGCAAGCTGCCTGGGGCGAGAAAACCAAGCGATTGAGCAGCGCGGCGCATTTGGCCAACAAAAAGATTTTTGCTTCCGCGCAAGAGCACAAGGAACAGCACGGCATGGGCGCGACGTTGACTGCCGCCTGGATTGACGGCGCCAAGCTAAGCATCGCCCACGTAGGCGACAGCCGCGCCTATCTGCTGCGCAGCGGCACACTACAGCAGCTCACTAGCGATCACTCGCTGGTCGCAGAGCAAGTACGGCACGGGATTTTGACCGCGGCGGAAGCCGAAGAAAGCCAGATGCAAAGCGTGCTGCTGCGCGCGCTCGGCTCGCAAGCGGAAGTGGAAGTCGACGCCGAAGAGCACATGGTGATCGCGCGAGATATCTTGCTGTTGTGCTCGGACGGGCTTACGCGCATGGTCATCGAGCCGGAAATCGCGGGAACGCTGCAGTCCGAGCCGGACGCCACCAAGGCGGCGCAAAAGCTCGTGGACCTGGCGAACGATCGCGGCGGTTCCGACAACATCACTGTGATCGTTGTGCGCATCGGAGCGGAGTCAAAGGGTTGGTTTTCGTGGTTGCGCCCGGGGGCGCGGAAACATGCGGCCAGAAACGGGACCGCGGGAGGAAAGTAGCATGGCGAAGCTCAGCCTGATGTTTGAAAACAGGTTGGTAAAGGAAGTGCCAGTCGGAAGCCGGGCAGTAGGTATTGGGCGCTCCCCGGACAACGACTTGCCAGTCGACAATCCGGCCGTGTCCAACCATCACGCGCGCGTGTTTTTTGAAGCGGGACGCCTTGTCGTCGAGGACCTTGACAGCCTCAACGGCACGTTCGTGAACGACCTGCGGGTCGAGCGCGCCACGCTGCATGACGGCGATTCCATTTGGATCGGCAAGCACCATATCAAGGTGGACGCCAGCGGCGATGTTCCTATCGCCGTAGATGCCAAGCGCAAGCCGGCCGTTTCGGCGATTAATGAGACGATGGTGCTGGACACCAAGCAGCGCCGCGAAATGCTGCAGCAAGCCGCGGCGATGGGCGAGCGGTCGCAATTCGCGGGCCGGCTGAAGATGCCTACGCTCGTTGTGCTTGGAGGCAATTCCGATCGGAAAGAATATGTGATCACCAGCAAGCTGGCGGTTATCGGCAAATCGAAGATGGCGACCGTGCGGCTGAAGGGGTGGTTCAAGCCCGAGGTCGCCGCGCAAATCAATCAGCGCGACGATGGCTATTACATCGGGCCGGGCGACAAGACTCCTCTGGTCAATTCCAAACCGATACAAGGGCCGGTGCGGCTGAACGATGGCGACATGATCGAGATTTGTGGGCTGCGACTCAATTTCGTTTTCCGGGAGTAGCCGTCTCTCCAGCCAATTTGGACTTTTCAGGTCTCTCGTCAGATTGGGTTTCCCGCTGCCTGTCCGTGTAACGGAGGGGCGAGCGCCGCATCTTACTTTGCATGCCATGCTAGTGCAGTGGAGCTTGTCTCTAGACGTTTTCACCGATTAGACTTCAGAGGACCCGCAGCGGGCCGTTTCAACCAAGCCGGGCTTGCGCGTACCCAAACCGCTGCCGCGGTGAATCTAAAAGAAGCGGATAGATTCCCCGAAGCACAAGTAACAGCCGCAGCGGCGGCTGTGCTCAGGAACTCGCCTTACATGGACGCCGAATAGTATGTGGATTGTTCGTTTAGCGCTATCGAGGCCGTACACGTTTATCGTGATGGCGCTCGTGGTGATTCTGCTGACTCCGGTGGTGCTGATGCGCACGCCCACCGACATTTTCCCGGAAATCAATATTCCGGTGATCAGCTTGGTCTGGAACTACAACGGACTTTCGCCGCAAGACATGGAGCAGCGCATCACAGCGAACTCCGAGCGTGCGGTTACGACCCTGGTGAATGACGTCGAGCACATCGAATCGCAATCACTGAGCGGCATCGCGGTAGTAAAGATATATTTTCAGCCCAACGCGAATATCCAAACGGCGTTGGCGCAGACCACCGCTATTGTGCAGACGATTTTGAGATTCTTGCCGCCCGGGACGACCGCTCCATTAGTGGCCATCTATTCTGCGTCCACTGTGCCGGTAATTCAGATCGGTTTGACCAGCGACACGCTGAGCGAGCAAGCCATATTCGATTTTGGCAACAATTTCATTCGCACGCAGTTAGCCACCGTGCAGGGCGCTGCGCTGCCGTTCCCATACGGCGGTAAACAGCGGCAAATCACTGTGGATCTGAATTCACAGTCGCTCCAGTCCAAGGGACTTTCGCCGGTTGACATCGTTAACGCGGTGAACGCGCAGAACCTGATTCTGCCGACGGGAACCGCAAAGCTAGGCACGCTCGAATACAACGTGGAGATGAACGGCAGCCCGCAGACCGTTCAGGAGCTGAACGACCTGCCGGTCAAGACAATAAATGGCGCGACGATTTACATGCGCGACGTCGCACACGTCCGCGACGGTTTTTCCCCGCAAACGAATATCGTGCGCGCTAACGGACAGCGCGGATCGCTGATGGCGGTGTACAAGACCGGCGGCTCGTCCACATTGGATATCGTCGCGCGCGTAAAGCAAACCATTCAGAACTACATGGGCTCCTTGCCGGAGAGCCTGCACATCACCATGCTTTTCGACCAGTCTGTCTTCGTGCGCGCTTCTATCCAGGGCGTGCTGCGTGAGGCACTGATTGCCGCGTGCCTGACGGCCATCATGATTCTTCTCTTTCTCGGCAATTGGAAGAGCACGGTGATCATTGCCATTTCCATTCCGCTGTCCATCCTGGTCAGCATTCTGCTGCTCAGCGCGCTAGGCGAAACCATCAACATTATGACGCTTGGCGGACTCGCACTCGCTGTCGGCATTTTGGTGGACGATGCCACCGTGGAAATCGAAAACATTAACCGCAACCTAGCGATGGGCAAGGAGACGGTGCAAGCCATTCTGGACGGCGCCCAGCAAATCGCCGTGCCCGCCCTGGTTTCCACGCTGTGTATCTGCATCGTGTTTATTCCTATGTTTTTCCTCTCCGGAGTGGCTCGCTTCCTCTTCGTGCCGCTGGCCGAAGCCGTTTCCTTCGCCATGCTCGCGTCATACATGTGGTCGCGCACGATTGTGCCGACGCTGGCGATGTATCTCCTCAGCGCGGAAGACGAATACCACCCGGAAGAGCACCAGGGAGAGAAGCAAGGCTTTTTCCGGCGCTACCAGCAGCGCTTTGAGCACCGTTTCGAGCGCTTCCGAGACGGGTACCGGCGCGCATTGAGTGCCGCTCTTGAGAGTTCCACGCTATTTACAGCATGCTTTTTCGGCTTCTGCCTGCTTTCCGCGGGACTGATTTTCGTGCTCGGCCGCGATTTCTTTCCGAAAATTGACGCCGGGCAGATTCGGCTGCATTTCCGGGCGCGCACTGGGCTGCGCATCGAGGAAACTGCGCGACTCGCCGACCAGATTGATGCAGTGATCCGCGAAACCATTCCAAGCGATGAACTGCAGACTATCCTGGACAACTTGGGCGTTCCTTACAGCGGGCTGAATCTCAGTTACAGCAACTCTGGAACCTTCGGCACTGCCGACGGCGAAATCCTTGTGCAGTTGAAGGAAGTGCGCGGCAAGCCGACGAGCGCGTACATTACCGCGCTGCGCGAGAAATTTCCGCAAAGGTTCCCAGGTGTGCAGTTTTTCTTCCAGCCCGCGGACATTGTTACGCAAATTCTGAACTTCGGGACGCCCGCGCCGATCGACGTGGCCATCACCGGCAATAACCAGCAGGCTAATTTCCTGATTGCGCAGAAACTTGCGGGTGAAATTCGGCATATCCCCGGAGCCGTCGATGTGCACGTCCAGCAGGCTTTCGACGGCCCTACCCTGCACATGGACGTCGACCGTACGCGGGCCCAGACCGTTGGCTTGCAAGCGCGGGACGTCGCGCAAAATCTTCTCGTATCCCTCAGCTCCAGCTTCCAGACTGCCCCGGCCTTCTGGCTCGATCCGAAAAATGGAATCAGCTACAACGTTGCAGTGCAAACGCCGCAATACCGCGTTGATTCCTTTCAGGCGCTGCAAAACATTCCGGTGAGCGGCAGCCTGCCCGGCGCGGCGCCGCAGATTCTCGGCAACCTGGTGCGTTCCCAGACTACTGCGCGTGCCGCCACCGTCTCGCATTACAATGCCCAGCCCATGATTAATGTGTACGCGGCAGTGAACGGCCGCGACCTCGGCGGGGTTTCCGATGAAGTCGCCAAGCGGGTACAGGAAATTGAAAAAGATCTGCCGCGGGGCAGTCACGTAGTCATCCGCGGACAAGTGCAGACGATGAAGAACTCATTTACGGGCCTTGGTTTTGGACTGGTTGGCGCTATCGTACTCGTGTATCTGTTGATCGTCGTCAATTTTCAGTCCTGGCTCGACCCCTTCATCATTATTACCGCGTTGCCCGGGGCACTGGCCGGGATATGCTGGATGCTCCTGGTGACGCACACCACGCTAAACGTGCCGTCCTTGACCGGGGCCATCATGAGCGTAGGCGTGGCCACCTCGAACAGCATCTTGATGGTGTCCTTCGCGCGCGAGCAAATGAACGAGGGCAAGAACGCCCGAGACGCCGCGTTGGAAGCCGGCTTTGTGCGCATGCGTCCGGTAATCATGACCGCATTGGCTATGATTATCGGCATGGTGCCAATGGCCATTGGTCTCGGCGAGGGCGGAGAGCAGAATGCGCCCCTCGGCCGCGCGGTGATCGGCGGGTTGCTATTCGCCACGTTCGCCACGCTTTTCTTCGTGCCCTGCGTCTTTTCAATCATTCACGGACGCCGGGAGCGCCGCAGGCTGCACGGCGCAACACCGGAGCCAGTGGCATCGTGACCAACGAAGTCTTAAAGTGAGAGTCGGAGCAGAGGATGACGACGGAAGGTAACACACCGATTGCGGACGAAGGCGTATACCGCCGCCCTGAGAAAAAGAGCCGGCTATTCCTGTTTCTGGTCGGAATTGCTGTCGTGCTGGTGATCGTTGGAATTTTCACTATGCTGCAGCACCGCGAGCAATATAAAGCGCTCGCCAAGGAAACGGAAAAGCTCGCGGTGCCCACCGTCGCCGTGATTCATCCCACTTTGGAACCGGCCCAGGAAGATCTGGTGCTGCCATCCACGCTGCAGGCCTACACCGAATCGCCCATTTACGCGCGCACCACCGGCTATCTCAAGAAGTGGTACCACGATATTGGGAGCCACGTGAAAAAGGGCGAACTCCTTGCCGACATTGAAACGCCGGAAGTCGACCAGCAGCTTTCCCAAGCACGCGCCGATCTCGGCACCATGCAGGCCAACGAGAATCTCTCGCGTATTACCGCCACGCGCTATGAAGAGCTGATTAAGACAGACGGCGTCTCCAAGCAGGAAGTCGATAACGCGGTCGGCGACTACGCCGCAAGGCGCGCCGCGGTGGCTTCGGCGCAGGCCAACGTGCGGCGGCTTGAAGAACTGGAATCGTTCAAGCACATTTACGCGCCCTTTAGCGGCGTGATCACGCGCCGCAACGTGGATATCGGAAACCTGATCAACTCGGGCAATGGCGGGGCCGCGCAGGAGCTCTTCTTTCTTGCCTCCACCGACCCCATTCGCTCCTACGTTAGCGTGCCGGAACTCTACGCGCCCGCCGTGCATCCCGGGCTGGCTGCATACCTGGAGCTAACCCTCTATCCCGGCGAGAAATTCCAGGCCAAGGTTGTGCGAACCGCAGACGCAATTGATTTGGCCAGTCGCACGCTGAACACCGAAGTAGATATACCCAACAAGAATGGTCAGTTGCTCCCTGGCGGGTACGCCCAGGTGCACCTGCTGGTCGGCGTAAAAGGAACGCGCTTGCAAGTGCCGGTGAACGCCCTGCTCTTCCGGGCCGAGGGGCTCCGAGCCGTAGTCGTCGACGCAAACCACAAGACGCATTTGCAACAATTGGCTATCGGTCGTGACTATGGCACTGCGCTGGAAGTTCTACAGGGCCTGAGCCCGGAAGATTGGATCGTGCTGAATCCGCCTGACTCGCTTGATGAAGGCATGCAGGTCAATGTAAAACAGATGCCGCAAAACGCTGGCCCGGCGGCTCCCGCCGGGGGCGCTGCACCACCACGTGGAAACGTGGCGCCCACTCCGAACAGCAAGTCGGCGCAGGGGGAAAAGAAGTAATGCGCGAGGCAATGCGCGCATGCGTTCAGCGCGTGCGCATGATGACGGGCCTGCGCTCTACTCTCTTGCTTGCCGCCACAATTTCCATAGCTGGCTGCGCAGTCGGTCCAAACTACAAACGTCCGGCAGCTCCAAGTGCGACAAAATGGGACGTAGCCGAACCGTGGCGCGAAAGCACTCCAAAGGATTCGCTCCCCAAGGGGCAATGGTGGGCTGTATTTCATGATGAAGACCTGAACGCGCTAGAGGCGCATGCGCTCAGCGCGAACCAGACGATCAAAATTTCCATTGCGCGTTTGGAACAAGCTCGAGCCACTGCCGCGATTCAGGTGGCTACTCTGTTTCCAACGCTAAGCACGTCGCCTGGCGTCACACGACAGCGGCTATCCGGGAACCGCGCGACCAATGGCGTGCCCATCACGTTGAAACCGATCACCCAAAACACTTTTACTGTGCCCTTCACGGTCAGTTATGAAGTGGATTTATTTGGCCGCCGGAGGCGCAGCATCGAGGCAGCCGAAGCGGCCTACCAGGCTAACGCCGCAGATGTTGAAAATGTACGCCTGCTCGTAACCTCTCAGCTGGCCGGCGACTATTTCAATCTCCGTGAGCTCGATTCCGAGCTGCAGATTCTCACGCGCACGGTCGAAGCCCTCCAGAAGGGTTTGGACCTTGTGAATTCGCGTCACGCCGGCGGCGTTGCATCCGGCTTGGACGTCGCGCAGGAAGAAACCCTGCTGCATACCACCCGGACGCAAGCTGTTCTCTTGCAGCAGCAGCGGAAGCAATTTGAAGACGCCATCGCCGTGCTGGTCGGGCAACCCGCGCCGGATTTTCACGTTGCGCCACGCGTGTTGAGCGCGGAGCCTCCAACGCTCGACACCGGACTCCCTTCCGACCTGCTCGAGCGCCGCCCGGACATTGCGGAGGCCGAGCGCCTGATGGCCACGGCCAACGCACAGATCGGCGTGGCGCAGGCCGCCTACTATCCGTCCCTGCCGCTTTTTGCGCAGGGTGGCTGGCAGGCGGCGGACATCGCCAAACTGGCCAATGCTGGGAGCGCATTTTGGGCTCTGGGTGCAAACGTGGCGCAGGAAATCTTCACCGGAGGGGCGCGTCGGGCGCAGTTGCAATTTGCACGCGCGGGTTATGACGCGAACGTCGCAGGGTACCGGCAGACGGTGCTGGCCGCATTCCAAGAGGTGCAGGACGAAATCACCGGTCTCTTCGTGTTGATCCAGGCGCAGCAAACCCAGCAGCAAGCGGTGGATGCTGCTCGCCGTACACTGGATATTTCCACGAGCCGTTATAGTGGCGGCTTGGTCAGTTACCTGGACGTGGTGACTGCCCAGCGCGACCTGCTCAATGACGAGCAGCAACTCGCAGTCATCCGCGGGCAGCGGCTGGTTTCCAGCGTCCTACTGGTCAAGGCCCTTGGTGGAGGATGGGATGCCTCCAGCCTCGCGGCCGTGCAAGTCAGACCCAAAGCGAAGGACATCATCACGCCGTAAGAACCCGCGTCATCACTGCCGCTTGCCAAGCCACCCGCTTCTTAGGCTGCGTGGCTGACCACCTTCCCGAGAATTCGCTTGCTACGATAGCTGAATACGACGTAGGAACCTGGAGCATGCGAGGCGACACGGCGCATGTACTTCTTGGCCGAGCGCAACTTAGCCAGCGATTCAATCTTGATCAGGGCGCAATCCGCGAGTACGCGGCAGACACAAAACTCATTGTGGTCCCCGAGACCGTGCGGCAGTGGGACTGCTGGGACATTGCGATTTAGGTCTTTCATCGCGGTAACCTCATCTAGGATTTTGGCAGCGCCTTCGTCGGAAGATGGGCATTTCGGGAGCGGCCGCGAAGGGGCGAAGGGCGCGAGCAAGCAATCTATTACGTTCTAACACGGCTGGTAAAGACTGAATTTCCCACTTTTCCACACCCTGTGAATTTTGCCTTACCGCTTTTCCAAATGCCCGCCGCTCCGTTTGAGTTCCTGTCGACATGTATCTGGACGCTTCCAGCTTCCCTCTTCGTGACCTTTGTTCGCCACACTGAGGGTGCCTAACGGAATTCCCCCAAGGGCGCTCGGGAGTTCTCTTGATACAAAAAAGCCTCACGATTCATTATCCTCAGTGTTTTGATGGCCCTACGGAGGAGGACAAACCATTGAGGATAGCCCAGGTAGCACCGCTTTATGAAAGCGTCCCGCCGAAGCTCTACGGAGGAACCGAGCGGGTCGTCTCGTATTTGACGGAGGCGCTGGTCGAGCACGGGCACGACGTGACGTTGTTTGCAAGCGGTGACTCCGAAACATCGGCACGATTGGTGCCGTGTTGCGCGCAATCCCTGCGGCTGAACAACCACAAGTGCACCGATCAGCTTGCCCATCATTTCGTGATGCTTGAGGAAGTGCTGGAGCGCGCCGATCAGTTCGATATCATTCACTTTCACGTCGATTACATGCATTTTCCGTTGTCCAAACTCTCTGGTTTGGTGCACGTCACTACGCTGCACGGCAGGCTTGATTCTCCCGATCTCGTTCCTCTCTACCGCAAGTACAAAAACATGCCGCTGATTTCCATTTCGCTCAATCAGCGCAAGCCGCTTTCTTGGGCAAATTGGGTCGGAAACGTGTATCACGGCTTACCGGAAGATCTTCTTCCGCTCGGCGATGGCAGCGGACATTACTTGGCGTTTCTGGGTCGCATTTCACCGGAAAAGCGCGTCGACCGTGCCATAGAAATCGCCAAGAAGCTCAATATGCCGCTGAAAATTGCCGCCAAGGTAGACAGGGCGGATCATTCCTACTACGAACGCGAAATCAAGCACCTCCTGAACACACCCAATGTCGAGTTCGTTGGCGAAATCAACGACCAGCAAAAGGGCGAATTTCTTGGCAATGCCTACGCCTATTTATTCCCCATCGACTGGCCGGAACCTTTCGGCCTCACCATGATCGAGGCAATGGCCTGCGGCACGCCGACCATCGCCTTCGGGTGCGGCTCTGTGCCCGAAGTGATAGCCAATGGAGTGAGCGGCTTTATCGTGGATACCTTGGACGAAGCGGTAAATGCAGTGCAGCAAGCGGCGAGTTTCGATCGTGCCGCGTGCCGAGCCGAATTTATGAACCGCTTCAGCGCCCCCAAAATGGCGCAACAGTACGTTAAGCTGTATGAGACGAGCGTAACGGCTAAATCCGCGGACCCGGATACCGAAATCGACTCGTTGCTTACTCTCTAGGACGGTATTGTTTGACGGACATTGTCCGCCTTGAAGACGAATTTTACGTCCGCGCTTCTTCCGCGCTAGCGGACGATCGCACTCGTGTGCTCAAGTACGGCGATACTTTCGCCGTCTTCAACCGTTACGGAGATATCGAGCCCATCGGAACCTCGCGCTTTGGTTTGTTCCACGCAGAAACGCGACATCTTTCCCGTCTCACGCTTCGCCTTAACCAAAAGCAGCCGCTGCTCCTGAGTTCCACTATTCGCGAAGACAACGCATTTCTCTCGGTTGACCTCACCAACGTGGACACAAACCTCAACGGCAATGGCGAGCTACCGCGGGGTACTGTGCACTTGTTTCGCTTGCAGTTCTTGCGCGGTGCTACTTGTTACCACTATTTTCGCCTCCTGAATTACGGCTTGGAGCCCGTGAGAGTCTCCCTGCAGATACAATTCGACGCGGACTTCGCGGACATCTTTGAAGTGCGCGGCACGAAGCGTTCCCGAAAGGGCCAACGCCTTCCGGATCACGCCGCAAATGGCCAGGTCGTCCTGTCCTATCGAGGCCTGGACGACGTCCTGCGGCGGACTTGCCTCGAATTTTCGCCACAGCCCGCGTCTCTTTCCACGCGGGAAGCGGCGTTTGAGATCGCTCTGGAGCCGAAAGAGGAAAATTGTGTATCGTGCATGACTACGTGCGAGCGGGACTCCGTTCCCACGAGCGTAGATCCATTCAATTCCGCGTTCCGAAAACTTGAGCGAGACTTCGACCGCACAGGAATCGACGAGTGTGTCATTACTACCTCTAGCGAGACATTCAATGCGTGGCTGACGCGTTCCTCCGCGGACCTGCGCATGCTGATTGACGGCAATCCGGAAGGCCCTTACCCCTACGCCGGTGTGCCCTGGTTCAACACCGTATTCGGCCGCGATGGCATCATCACCGCGCTCGAATGTCTGTGGATGGCTCCGCGCATCGCAGAGGGCGTCCTGAAATATCTTGCGCAAACCCAAGCAACGAAAGAAGAGCCCGAGCGCGATGCCGAGCCCGGCAAAATCCTTCATGAAATGCGCCGCGGCGAAATGTCCGTCATGGGCGAAGTTCCTTTCGCCCGCTACTACGGCAGCGTGGACTCCACGCCATTGTTCGTGCTGCTCGCCGGCGCGTACTTTGTTCGCACCCACAATCTATCGTTCCTGAAAGAAATCTGGCCACACATCAAGCGCGCCATCGCCTGGATCGATACCTACGGCGACCGCGACAAAGACGGGTTCGTAGAATACGAGAAGCGCTCGTCCAAAGGATTGGTGCAGCAGGGCTGGAAGGACTCTTACGATTCCGTTTTTCATGCCGATGGCCGCATGGCCGATCCCCCCATCGCGCTATGCGAAGTGCAGGCTTACGTCTACGCCGCCAAGCGCTCTGCCGCGCTGATCGCCCGGGCATTCCAGGAAACCGAATTCGCGGAGCGGCTCGAGGCGCAAGCCGAAGCGCTGCGCGACAAATTCGACCGGGCTTTCTGGTGCGAAGACCTGGGAATGTACGCGCTTGCATTGGATGGTGAAAAGAATCAGTGTCGCGTGCGCACTTCAAATGCCGGGCACGCTTTGCTCTGCAAAATTGCGAAGGAAGAGCGCGCCAAACCTCTGGTTGCTTCGTTGATGACCGAGCAGCTCTTCTCCGGCTGGGGCATCCGTACTGTTGGTGCCGGTGAGTCTCGTTACAATCCCATGTCCTACCACAACGGTTCGGTATGGCCGCACGACAATGCCCTGATCGGTCTCGGATTTTCGCTCTATGGATTCCCGCAGAAATCTTGCGACATCCTTCACGCACTGTTTGAAGTGAGCCGCGATGTCGAACTCCAGCGCCTGCCCGAGCTATTCTGCGGGTTTCACAAGCGGCCGGGAACCAGCGGTCCCACGCAGTATCCCGTGGCCTGCGCTCCCCAAGCCTGGGCCGCCGGAGCGGTGTTCATGCTGCTGCGCGCTTGCCTCGGCATGTCCGTGCGCGCGCCCGAGCGCCAGATTTGTTTTGACCATCCGCTTCTTCCGAAAAACCTGGATGAAGTGCGAATCGAAAACCTAAAGGTGGTTGACGCTTCGGTTGACCTCCTGATGCGTCGCCATGAGGATGGTGTTGCCGTCGAGGTCCTGCGGCGCCGCGGCGAAATCGAAATCCTCAAATCAGTGTGAATTTCCCTGTGCCGTTTGGACTACTACGCGGAACGCGCCATAATTGGAGTTGCGCTCGCGTTTACATGCAAACCGCGGGCATGCCACGACGGCCCAACAAGTAGATGCGTGCAGGCAAGGAGCCAGAGAAAATGGCCAATGAATTCGGATTTCAAACCAGCAGGCTACCAACGCAGCCAGGCAGGCCCGGACATTTGGCCGCGATACGGTTGTTCGCGATATTGACCTTAGCCGCTCTTGTAGTGGCCTGCTCGCTCGCCGCACAGCAGCAAGGACCGCTTCCCGCTCCCCCTGCGCCTGCGACCGCGCAGGCTGCTCCGCCCGTTCAGCCAGCCGCCGCCTCTCCCGCCCCTACAGCGAAACCGCAGAGCGATTCCGGCGCCATCAGCCACGAAGCGCCTTCGATTCCTGTCGAGCAGATTATTCAGAAATTTGGCGAACGCGAGCTCGAGTTCAAGAAAGAGCGCGACAACTACACCTATAACCAGAGTTTTGTCGTACAAGTAATCGATAATGATGGCCAGGTCGCGGGCGAGCATCGCATGACCAGCGACATTCTGTTCACCCCGGACGGCAAGCGCTACGAAAAAGTCACCAGTGCGCCGCCTCCCACCCTAGAACGCGCCGGCATGAGCCTCTCGCAACAGGATCTAGACGACGTGGAGCATGTTCAGCCGTTTGTGCTGACCAGCACTGACTTGCCAAAATATGACGTGAAATACGTCGGTCGTGAACAGTTAGACGAGCTCAGCACTTACGTTTTTGATGTCGCCCCGAAAAAAATCGAGAAGAACCAGCGCTACTTTCAAGGGCGCATATGGGTGGACGACAAAGACCTGAATATCGTCAAAAGCGACGGGAAAGCCGTGCCCGACATCATTAAGAAAAATAACGAGAACATTTTCCCTCGCTTTGAAACCTTCCGGGAAAACATTGAAGGGCACTTTTGGTTCCCTACCTACACGCGTTCTGATGACGTGCTGCACTTCAGCACCGGCCCGATCCACATGCGCATGACCATTCGCTACGCTAACTACAAGCGCTTCGGCGCGACCATCAAGATTGGTAATCCGGTGGAAATCAAGGAAGACAAGAAACCGACCAAGCCCTGATGATTACGTAATCAGGCGCAAAACTTCTGTGCCTGCGGCCGGTGGCAAATCGGCAACGCTGCGCTCCAATTCATTCCGTCGAATGCGCCAACCGCGCGACAATTAGAAGTAACCACTACATCCGGGCTTTGGCTTAGGCGGCGGAGCCCCTGCGAAGAGAGGCACAAACAATGAAGAAGCTAATATTGGGGACTGCTTTGTGCGCGCTGGCCGGCACCTTGGCCGTGGCCGCTCCGTCCCAGGATCGCGATGAGCATCGCGATCACGGTCACGGCGAGGACCACGACAATGGCAAGCACAAGGGATGGGACAAGCACGATCGCAACGACCATCACGACAACGGTCGCCATGAGGGCTGGGAAAAGCATGAGGTGCGCGACAATTATCGCGGTTGGGACCATGAGCACGACCGCATCGTGCCCGGCCGTCATTATCCCCGCGGCCACTACGAGCATGTCCGGGAAGTATTCGTCGCGCGCTCCATCGATTACCGCACGCGCAACGTGATTCTCTACGATCGCTCCAACTGGGTGGTAGCCTCCTATGATCTCGACCACTGCCGCGATTGGCGTTGGGACCGCGACCAAGTCTACGTCTACGACGACGACCACCACGCAGGTTGGTATCTGCTCTTCAACGCCCGGCTAGGCCGCTCCGTCCACGTCGAATTCTCCGGCGTGAGGTAACGGAGATCTGACTTGTTCAAAGGATTCTGGCAAAGGGCGCATTGCGCGCCCTTTGTCATTCTGTCTATAAGTTGTCGAGAAAAAACTGCGTCACCCGATTGAATAGCACTTTGCGGCCTGCGGGGTCGCTCACTCCGTGTCCGCGCCCCGGAAATGGCATCACTTCGACGTACTTCCCCACCTCGATCAGCTCATTAATCAATGAAAGCGTGTTTGCGAAGTGCACATTGTCATCGCCCGTGCCATGTGCGATGAGCAGTTTGCCTTTTAATTTCTCGGCCGTATTGACCGGCGATGACGCACGATAGCTCTTTTCATTTTGCGGCAACAGCCCGAGGTACCGTTCCGTATAGATCGAATCGTAGAAGTGCCAGTCGGTAACTGGCCCTCCAGCGAAACCAGCCTTGAACTCGCCGCCCGATTCAAACATCGCGTGCAGTGTCATGTGTCCGCCATAACTCCAGCCCCAGATTCCGATGCGGTCGCCGTCCACATACGGAAGCGATTTCAAATACGCCACGCCGTCGCGCTGGTCCGAAAGCTCCACGGCTCCCAAGCTATAGTGAATCGGTTCTTCGAAAACATGGCCCCGGCCGGCCGAGCCGCGGTTATCGAGCGAAAAAATGATGTACCCCTTCTGCGCCATCGACTGGTGCCACAGGGCTGTGTTGCCTCCCCAGGCATTTGAGACCACTTGCGCGTGCGGGCCTCCGTAAGTGAAAACCAGCACCGGGTATTTTTTCGAAGCATCGAAATCTGGCGGCTTAATCATCACCGCATTCAGCGGCATGCCATCGTGCGCCTTTACGGAAAGAAATTGCGGCGCGGAGAAGTGATATTCCGCAAGCCCCGGCACGCGATTCTCGTTGATCACGCGGAGCAGCGAACCATCCGCGCGGGCCACGTCCTGCCGCGGCGGCGTCACCACGTCCGAATAAGTGTCGACAAATGCCGACGCATCCGGCGCCATGTTCACACCATGCGTGCCATTGTGAATGGTGATGCGGCTTACCGCCGACCCGTCGAGTGACACACGATACAGGTGCCGCTCCAGCGGCGTTTTCGCCGTGCCCGTGAAGTACACTAGGCCTTTTCCTTCATCAACAGCATCCACCGCGGAAACTTCCCATTCGCCCTTAGTCAGCTGCGCAAGCTGCTTCCCCTCGAGGTCATAGAGATAAAGATGGCGATAGCCGGAGCGCTCGCTCGACCACAGAAACCGCTTCCCATCTTTCAGGAAACGCAGATCGTTACTGACATTGATCCAATATTGATCCTGCTCCGTCACCGCCGTATGAATCTGGCCGGTCGATGCGTCCGCGATCAATAAATCCAGCACTGTTTGCTGCCGGTTCAGGCGCTGAATCGCAACGTGTTTTGAGTCCGTCAGCCAATTCACGCGCGCGATGTAAATGTCGGTGTTCTCGCCCGTGTCCATCGCGTGAGCCTCGCCGCCGATAACCGGCGCAACAAATACGCGCACAATTGGATTGCCTCCTCCCGCGGGAGGGTAGCGCTCCTCCTCGGCTTCCCCCACCGGCGACGAGAAATCCACCAACGGATATTTCGCCACCTTGCTCTCGTTCATCTCAAAATACGCAATCGCCGAAGAATCCGGCGCCCACCAATACGCTGTCGTGATCTCCAACTCTTCCGGATAAACCCAATCGAGCTCGCCTTTCCGCACTTCCTCCGTGCCGCCTTCCGTAAACGCGCGATCTTTCCCATCCGCCACGGTGACGAGCCACAAATTGTGATTGCGCACGAAACTCACATATTTGCCGTCGGGAGAAATCTTCGGGTCGGAGATGTTTTCTTTGCCGGAAACAAGCGTTCGGGAACTTTGTGCTTTCAGATCGAACCAAGCCAATGAAGTGGGCCCCTGAAAAAGAAGTGCGCCTCCACCCGGCGCCCATTGATATTCCGCGGGAGCATGTCTACCCAGGCCGGTTGCCTGCGTGGTCCGCTCGGAATCCGCAGGCAAAACCGATTCCAGCTTTTCCGCGGAAAGCAGCACGCGTCGCTGCCCCGACGCAACGTCCACCCCCCAAAGCTCCGTCTTCCCCGCTTTTCCCGTAGCATTGCTCTCAAAAAAGCTGAGCTGCTTCGAGTCCGGCGTCCAGGCAATCCCACGCGTCAAGCGCCCGCTCAAGCTGGGCTCGCTGTAAATACGGTCCACCGTAAGAGGTTTGTACGACGCAGGCGCTGCTGCGGGAACAGTCGCCACGGGCTGTTGCCCGTAGCAGAGGAGCGAAGGAAGCGCGCATACCAGCAACAAAGCGCGAACGAAAACACCAGTACCTACCGAACGCCGCATGAGCCCTCCTCAGAACGCCATATAGTTTAACTGGCACCGCCCGCCTGCGGCACGCATGCTGCACTGAACTAGTACACCCGAAAAAATAGACTAAACCTGTCGATCTGGCTGCCCTTCGTTCGACATACAGGTAGAGGAAGAGAGATCGCCGTACAGGAGGCAGTTATGGCAAGGCAGCACACAACCTCACAGAGCCTGATAGCAATCGTGGGCGCGGTCCTCGTCGCGCTTGCGCTTGTCATTGTGGTCAGCAGGTTGAATGAACCCGCAGCCCGGCTGATGACCAACCTCATCGGCGCTGCCGCAAGGACGGCGCCGCAGGTATTGTTTTTTCTGGCCCCGGCCGTCTGGCAACCTTTGCAGGCCTATGCCGTCGATCACCAGTGGCTTCCGTGCCCCATCCAGATGTTCGTATCATTCTGGCCTGTCGTCCATGTCATCGCCGGAGCGGCATAGTTGTGGGAAGCTTCCGCGGACACTGTCAAGGC
>DATBYP010000044.1:0-2303 GCA_036513675.1 Candidatus Acidiferrum sp. | reverse complement strand
GTCATCACACTGATAGACCACATAGACAAGCTGGTCAGTCCAATCCTTGATGCGTCCACGCTCGGAGTGAAGAGATATCGCGGAATAGATGACCCAACGTCCCCGGTCAGTCTCAGAGAGAAGATTGATATGGATCATGTTGTTCTTTCTTTCCGTCTCTCTCGTGCCTCACGTTGTTGCGGGTCAATGAAACGAACGATCACAACGCTTTTGGGAGCCGTAGTGCTGGTTACTGGAGTACAGGCCGACAAGTCAAGGCTACAGTAACCTCACTAGCCCCCGGGTCGAATTAGGAATTGCTAGCGGCCGCACCAGGCTTTCGTGCGTAGGAATGTTACCAATTGGTAACAAATTGGCGATGGCTCAGAGCTTCCCCGAGTTGGTGCTGAGCTCTTTCTACCATCGTTGACAGCGATTCCCTGTCCCGAATCTGTGCAGGCCACCCCACCCCGGGTCCGTTCTGGCATCCGCTAAATACCTACTTGGCTAAACGCGGTCTCGCATTCGGCGCCCGCACCGCGTGCTGTGCTCCACGGAATGCCCGCCTGCTTCAGAGTTTCGGGCGCGCAGAGATCTTCGTGGAACATTTGGTATGCTGATTACGGGACGACGACCATCTTCCATCTTGGAGAAGTTCCTTTTCGTTCTATCACGGCAGCTGAGAATGGGTTCCTTCTAGACTGGTCCGGCAAGACTTAGGAAATGGCTCACCCTTGCCCTTGAAACGCCGCTAATATCGCAATGAAGCCGTTCGGCTGAAAAAGCATCGCAGCAGCAGTAGAACCCGCGAAATTAATGTGAAGACTGAAGCAACAAACAGAGCAAGAGCCGGCCGCTTCAAAAAGGAAACCTGGAGTGGCCGGTTTCTTTCACCCTTTCTGTACAGCGCGTTTTTAGGCCGGACCCATCAAACGCATCAGCTCGGCTGATTGGGCTCATCGTTGCCGCGATTGTGCTCGGCCGTGCTTGGAGCTAGGGAGTAGCCTGCTCGCGGAGAGATTTAAGCCTGACTTGAAGCTCCTTTAGTCGGTTTTCCAGCTGCCTTGCCGTCCGTCTCGCCTCCGCTTTTTGGGCTAGCGCCACCTTTAGTTTGTCATCCGTCAGTACCGGCTCCCAATTTTGACCCATTCCGATTCGAGGGTTCGGACTGCCCGCCGCCTGGTGTTTGTCCGTTTTTAAGGAGCAGCTTCTTCTCTTCATTTCAGGTCGCTTAGTTTGTATGACCTCGTCGACGGCGGCATATGACCAAAGGGTCAGCGCGCCATGATCGCGGCAAAAGTGCGTAGGTCAAATCTACAATCGGTTTGAGAAATCGGAAGCGGTTCATCCACGGTGTTAGGATAGGGCACGGCCGCATTGGCGGTTGTGGTTTTGGGACCTGCCACTCGCCGGGTTTGGTTCCCCCGACCTCAAGAAATGGCTCGCGTCGAAGACCGTTAAGGCGTTGCCGGCTTCGCGCTGGCTCGGCTAGGAGGCCCAACCACATGATTGACATCAAAGATTTGGGGACCGGAACATGTCGGAAAGTGGGTCGAATACCGCGACGGTGTCGGAAATATCGAGAGAGGCAGGATTTGTGTTCGTAGTGTACCGTTGCAACGGTGAGTGGAACCACTTTAAGGACTTCATTGGCACGGCAACTGATCCGAGCGATTTAACCTTTCGAATTGATGGCCAGCGCTGACAAATCTCGCGTGTTACGGAAACAAGCAAAGCGCTACGATGGCACCCTACAGGCCGGCGCGATCGCCTTGGCTTGCTGGCTTCGTGCTCGCGGGCTGACTGCCCAGAAGGAAAACTTCAATAAATCGAACACAACAGAGGAACCAAAAACCGATGGGCTTCCGCTTCCGTAAACGCATCCGCATCATTCCTGGCCTGTGGCTGAACGCCAGTAAAAGCGGCATCTCGGCGAGCGTAGGTGGGCACGGGCCACTTTGAACGTGAATCGTAAGGGCGTTCAGGGGGACCGCTGGGCTACCGGGTTCGGGCGTTAGGATGAAGCCGCTCGACTCATTCACCGAAGACGGGGCCCGTCGCTTGATTGGGCGAAGGGTTGTAGACGTCCGTTGGGAAAAAGTTGGTACCCTCCGACGCACTTGGCTGGATCCCAGCACCTATCATGTGGAATTTGCCGGCGTTCGAATCGGTTGGCTGTTTCTGAGCACCCGCGTTGTACCCGCGCGAGATATCAAATTTGATGAAGAGAACGGGCTTATTCGACTGGAGCATCCGCGTGGCTTCGTTAGCAAAGCTCCACACTCCAATCCCAAAGCCGAATTAGCGCAAGTCGTAAAAGAAGA
>DATBYP010000043.1:0-8983 GCA_036513675.1 Candidatus Acidiferrum sp. | reverse complement strand
GAGAACGACTCGATGCACAAACAAAAAAACGCAACCTCGACAAGAATTCTATCCACCGCGCTTGCAGCAATTTACGCCATCTGCACCGCGCAATCCGCCGCCGGCTACTCCTTCAACCAAGTCGTCCCCGACGTCCGTCAGCCCGTCGCAATGTCAGGCGGCTCCGCCTGCCCCGTGCGCGCCCATCAACTAAGCACAGCCTCAAGCATCTCCGTTCGCTGGAGCACCACCCTCGGCACAAATCCAATCTCCATCCTCACACAAAACCAAACCGCCAGCGCTCGTCTCGCCGAAATCGAGCAAGTCATAATCCAATCGCTAGCCGTCTGGACCGGCGTCCCTGGCACCACACTCCTGCCCGCTACTATGACGCCGCCCCAGCGCGTCGCAAACCAAACCGCCTGCGGCTCGGACGGCCTAAATTCCATCTGCTTCGATCAAGCCGATATGGCTTTCACTCCGGGAGTCCTCGCCTTCACTCGCGTCATCACCTCCGACGCGCTCGGCGAGCACATCGGCGGCAGCCCCGCCGCCACGCAGCTCGGCCAGATTCTCGACGCCGACATTTACTTCGACCCCAGCGACGCGCAAGTCACTTTCGCCACTCCCGCCGCTCTCCCCGCTTCTCCCAAAGCCTACGACCTCGAATCTGTCCTCACCCACGAGCTCGGCCATTTTCTCGGCTTCAGCCACTCCGCCGTCTGGAGTGCCATGATGTACCCTTACGCGCCCGCCCCGGGCACGTTCAACGGACCCCGCCCCAGCGCGCAGCAATCCGACGCACCGCTCGCCGACGACGATCGCACCGGCCTCCGCATTCTGTATCCGGATCCTACGGACGCCGTAGACATCGGCGTAATCAGCGGCCGCATCCTTCCAGCGAATCCACTTTCGCTACCGCTATCGCCGCCCGGACAAACCGGCATATTCGGCGCTCACGTAGTTGCGGTGGACCAATTCACTGGCGCGGTAATCGCTGGAACCATCGCCGGCTGGAGCTGCACCATCCTCGGCCCCGCACAATTCGACGGCAGCTACGAGCTAGAGCATCTCCCCGTCGGCCACAGCTACACCGTCTACGCTGAGCCACTCAACGGCGCAGTCGCGCCAGCCCAAATTACCCCTGCAATCGCCACCCTATGCCGTAATCCCACCACCGACGCCGGCTGGCCCCCGCTACAAGCCTGCGCAGTCCCCGCCGCCAACACAAGTTTCACCACGCGCTCCCGCTAGCGCGTTGAAGGACGAGCGTTGAAATACAAGTTCCCAATGTTGGTCTAAATCAATCAGGTAAGAAAACACCGTCGTAGCGACGGCATCTTGCCGGCGCTACCTGAGCATTCGGTCTAATCGCTATCGCCGCCGCGAATTCGCCAGCAATCGCAAAATTTCCAAATACAGCCAAATCAGCGTGACCATCAGCCCAAACGCCCCATACCACTCCATGTACTTGGGCGCCCCGATGCGCACACCGGTCTCGATCATGTCGAAGTCTAGCACCAAGTTCAGTGCTGCGATCGCCACCACAAACAGGCTGAAAGCGATTGACCACGGGCCGTGGCCGTATAGGACGCCCGCGCCCACGTTAACGTGGAAAAGACCCAGCACCATCACCACGAGATAAAACACCGCGATCCCGCCTGTTGCCGCGATTACGCCTACTCTAAACCGCTCCGTGGCACGAACGATCCCGGTCTTGTAAGCGACTAGCATCACAAAGAGCACGCCAAACGTAAGGCCTACCGCCTGAGCCGCGATGCCATGGTAAGACTTATCGAAAAACGCCGAGATGCCGCCAAGCGCCAGTCCCTCAAAAAGCGCGTAGAGCGGCGCGGTAACCGGCGCCCAGCTCCTCTTGAATATCGTCACCAGCGCAGTGACGAACCCTCCCAAAATCCCGCCGATCATCCAAGGCCTGACAGCCTCCGGCGTTTCCGAATGCGCCAAGCCCCACGTCCACGCCGCCGTCGCCACAACGCACAGCAGCAGCAAGCCAGTCTTGTTGACCGTGCCCTGCAAGGTCATCGTCTCGCCGCCGAGAGCTACCTCGCCGCGAAATGCTTTTTCGTTGAGAGCGGGATTGGACGTACGCAATGGTGCAGCCATGTTTGGTTTCCTCGTAGTTACACACCGAGTTTATGCTCGCCCGATTCGCGTAGCAAATCACACTCGAAGCTCATGGAAAGTCCAAAGCTGATACAGATAACGAAATTTTGCGGATCACTAGCAGAGAAGTGGTAGCGCTAACGGGAATCGAACCCGTATTTTAGCCTTGAAAGGGCTACGTGCTAACCGTTGCACCATAGCGCCACTGCGTGACCTATATCTTACCACGCACTCCACGCCAAATCCCTGTCAAGCCATTCGGGTTTTGGCCGTCGCTCGCATTCCAGTGAAGGCTCAATTCGTCATCGCTACACAGTGAGATGTCATTTGAATTTTGAGGAGACCGGAATCACAACCCTGACGAGCGTCCCCTCGCTATCGGAACGTATTTCCAGACGTCCCTCCAACTGGTTCACTCGCTCCCGCATCCCCGATAACCCAATGCCAGCTTGGCCGCCTCTCTTCTGAAATAGATCCAGCGTTTCCGAAGGCATGCCATGCCCATAGTCAACGTTATCTCCGGCCCCGCCGGCGATCGTGATTGGAACAGCTTCCACTCGCTCTTCGTCCCCGAAGCGCGCCTAACCACAAGAAAAGACGGCGGCCCCATCCGCCTTCTCGATGTCGAAGGATATGTTCGCGGCGCCGGAGGCTTCTTCAGGACGCACGCTTTCTACGAAAGCGCTATCACCAATCGAGTGCAAAAATTCGGCAACATCGCCCAGGTCTTTAGCAGCTACGAATCCCGCAGCGCCCCCAACGAAAAACCCTTCGCCCGCGGCGTCAACAGCATTCAGCTTTTCGACGACGGCTCCCGCTGGTGGATCCTAAGCATCCTTTGGGACGAAGAATTCCCCACCAATCCGTTACCGCCAGATCTGGCCACACCCGCCAAATGATTGAATATGTTGTGCGGCGGTCCGATATGGAGTAGCTGCGAGGGGCCGCCGCTTTCACGCAGTAAACCGCGGTTTCATGTCGGATTGAACGCCCTCTCCAGCTCTACTGCCACCGCAGCGCCACCGCCGGGTCCACGCGCAGTGCGCGCCAAGCAGGAATCGCCGCGGAGGCCAGTGTGACGAGCACTGTGAACCCGGTCGCCGCAGCATACACCACCGGATCAGCCGGCCCCACCCCCACCAACATCGCCGACACCACGCGCGCCAGCGCCGCAGCCACCAACGAACCCACAACCAAACCCGCCACTGCGAACGCTATGCCTTGGCGAATCACCAGCCGCATGATGTCCCTCGGCTGCGCGCCCAGCGTTACGCGAATCCCGATTTCGCCAGTCCGCTGCGCCACCGAATAAGCCATCACGCTGTACAGACCGATCGCCGCCAGCAGCAACCCCAGCCCGCTCAGCACGCTCAACAGACTCGCCGCCACCTTGGCTCCGAAGAGCGACGCCGCAACATATTCCGTCATCGGCTCGGCGTCGAAGATCGTCAGCGCTGGATCAATCGCCGCCGACTCGCGCCGTAGCCCTAAAATCGCTTCATTCACCGATCCGGAGGTTCGCACATTGAACGTCAATCCATACTCCGGCCGGAAAATCTGCCGCATGGGAATGTAGAAGTATGGCTGAGGGCTCTCCGTAACCCGGTGATACTTGCTGTCCTTGGCCACTCCCACGATGGTGAACCATTGGCCCCATCCATGCACCTTGCGTCCGATTACACTGCGATTGGCCACAAAGCGCCGCACAAACTCTTGGTTAACGATCATCACCTTCAGCGATGTGACGTCATCGTGCAAATCGAAATCGCGTCCGTCTACCAACGGTATCTTCATCGTGTCGAAATACCCGGGCGACACCAAATCCCGGTAGATCTTCATGTTCTCGTTCCGGCCCGGGACGTAGCCCTCCACTTGCAGCGTTTCCCAGTTGCCTCCGCTAAATCCCAACGGCGCGGAATCGTCGTAACTGACCGCGGTCACACCAGGTTGCTGCTCCAGCCGCTCGCGAAGACGCCGGCAGAAACTATCCGTCTGCCGCGCATCATAGCCGGCCGTCGAGAAATCGAATCGCGCCAATGCCACACCTTCCGGCTTGAAGCCGGGATCCATGGCCCGCGCGGTCTGAAAACTCTTGAGAAATAGTCCTGCACCCACCAGCGCTACCACCGCGAGAGCCACCTCAGAGGTGACCAGTAGCCCGCGTAACCGGTGCGAATGAGCGCCGGAACTCCCGCTGCGTCCACCCTCCTTCAGCATTTCGTTGACATTGGCTCGCGATGCGTGCAGAGCCGGAACCAGCCCCGCAAGTATCGCTACGCAAAACGCCAGCGCGGTCGTAAACGCCAGGACCTGCCCGTCGAGCGGCGGTTGCAACATCGCCGGCCTGGCGACTCCGGGAAGCAGCCAGCGCAGCGCGCCGCCCAGCAAGCCTGCCAGCATTAAGCCGCATACCGATCCGCCCACCGCCATCAGCAGTGTCTCCGTCAAAATTTGCTGGGTCAGTCGCACCGGCCGCGCCCCCATCGCCAGCCGCACGCTGAACTCTTTCAGCCTCCCGGTCGCGCGCGCTAGCAGCAGATTTGCCAGATTCGCGCAAACAATCAGCAACACTACGCCGCTGGCGCCCATCAGAATCGTAATCGGCGTCAGTAGTACCGATTGCGTCCCGAAATGTGATTGCCACACCGGCAGCACCGTAGCCCCAATCCCCTGATTCGAGTCCGCGTCCGACACCGCCATGCGGTTTGCCAGCGACTGTACTTCGCCGCGCGCCTGCTCCATCGTCACGCCCGGCGCTAGCCGCGCCATCAACATAAAGTTGCGCGTGTTTCGGTCGCGCAACATCCAAGTCCCCGTGTGCGTCAACTGCCCATACATTGTGAGCGGCATCCACATCTCGTAATCGAAGCCCGATCGCGTGCCGTGGAAACCTTCGGGGGCCACTCCGATAATCGTGAACGGTGTCCGGTTGATGCGCAGGCTCGCCCCGATGGCGGAACGATCCGAGTGGTACTGGTTTTTCCAATAGCTGTGGCTGATCACCACCACCGCATGCGCGTTCTGCGCGTCATCGCGTTCCGCGTCAGAGAAGAAGCGACCGGCTTCGGGGCGCACCCCTAGCATGTCAAAAAGGCCGCCCGAAACCATTTCACCCCAAACTTGGAATGTGTTCGGGGCCTCCCCGACTGAAAACACGTTCCCCACCCTTACCGTCACGAAATCGACGAGATGTAGATTGTCGCGGAAATCGCGGAAGTCCAGATAAGACGTCGTCAGCGGCTCGCCATCCGGCGCCGTGTTCTCAATCGCCACGACGCGTTCCGGTTGCGTGGCGCCCGGCAGCGGGTTCAGCAGCATGGACCGCATCCAACTGAAGATCGTCGTGCTAGCCCCGATTCCGATCCCAATCGTCAAGACCGCCACCGCGGCAAAGCCAGGATTTCGCGCCAGCGTCCGCAAACCGTAACGAAGATCGCGCAAAAAGTTGTTCATAGTGTCTGCCAAGATCGCAAGCAGCTTACCATCGCTAAATCAATCGCAAGTCATTGAAAAGCCAGCGCCAACATTCCCTCTTACAGCCCGAGACCGTCCGCTTGTGGGATAACTCGTCCCGCGGCAGGACGCTACCCCCGGGAATGCCAATCTCCGAATTGGCGGCCCCAGAGGGGCGGCACAGGTTAGCCCAGCGCGTGAGCGCTGGGTACCTAAAGCCGCGAAAATTGAAAGTGCCGCAGGTGCGGCGCACGGTTTTACGGTTCGAGCTTTCTCTAATCGACGAGCACAACGCTATCCCCAACAATTCAAACCACTTAAAATAATTCATTGACAACTAGTAATTCTTGTGTTATCACAGCTTAGTTATGTCGGCACGGTCCTTCCGCCCTGCTTCAACCCGCCGCGCCGGTCCGCCCAAACCCCTCATCGCTCTAAGTTCTTTAGAATCCGCTTTTACGCCAAACGCGCCCGTAACCCCTTTAGAATCCGCTTTTACGAAAGGCAATTATCCCCTCTAGACAAGTATACCGTGCTCGCGCTACTTTTAGCGAGCGGTGGGAGATACTCGTTCACCCAAAGAACGGCCATCGAAAGGTTTTTGTAGTGCTACAAGGGCTACAAGGCTATATGGACGACAGCGGTACGCATAAGCAATCACCCATATGCGTGCTTGCTGGATATTTTGGCGGAGTGCGGCAATGGGCGCGTTTTGAGCGTGAGTGGCGACATATTTTGGGCAAGGCTGGCGTCGAAGAGTTCCACTCAAAGCGATTCTGGGCAAGAACGCCAGAGGGCAAGCGCGTTGACGAGTACGAGGATTGGTCCGACAAGCAAGCCGATCTTTTTCTGGCACAGCTTCTTGAGGCTATCGGTTCATACCGAATCTTTCCAATTGGTTGTGCCCTCGTAATGCAAGATTGGCTTGCACTTTCAGAACCGGAGCGACGTTACCTAACTGGTGCGCGGCTCCGCCGAGGAAAACTCCGCACAAGTGGAGCGCCAAACAAGCCTTACTTTCTGCCTTTTATACGGAACATAGGGAAGATGGCAAGCTATTGTGCAGAGCACCTAAAGATTCATTTCGCGTTCGACAGAAACGAGACTTACAGCGGATACGCACTGGACTATTACAAGACTCTGGAAGAAATGCAGTTACGATACTGGAAAAGACTGGGCGACCTGTCATTCCCAACCAGCCATGAAGCCCCGCCACTACAGGCTGCTGACCTGCTCGCTTACCATCTGAATTTGCACGCACAGCAGAGGTTGAATGGGTCTCTCCACGCGAAATGCGATGCTGATTATGTTCTCGCTCGTGCATTAAAGAATGCAAAGGACGTGAGCCAAGACCTCAAACTCTTCAACAAAAAAGGCTTGGATTTGATATTGTCAAACTTCCGCAAAGCATTTGATGGTAAGGTGAATCATGACGCGAACGCGAAAGGTAAGTCCACGCAATGAGAGCCGCAAGAAAATGCGGCCTTATACGCGAGACGCATTCCACTCGCTGCTCAAGCGGGCGATCACGACGCCCGCTGCGAAACCTGCTCCAAAATCGCCCTGAAAAGCAGATTCCCTCTGTCCCGCCGATTGTAGCGAAAAGCGTATTCGTCGAGGTAGGTTTGCAGGTACTTCGCGCTGACGCTGTGGTACACGCCGCCGATTCCACGCTTTACAAGACTCCAAAATCCCTCAATCGCTTGAGTGTGGATGTTGCCAGAGACGTAGACTCTCGCGCTGTGGTTAATCCGGCGATGAGTGTATCCCTGCGCTTCCAGTCCATCGTAGGAGACAAACTCATCGGTGTACACAGTGCTGGCCGGAAGAATGTATTCCTTCGCAAAACTGTGCAAGGTCGCCTTCTTCGAGTCTGGCGCTACGCGAGCCACCACGCGCCCGATGCGACCGTTTTCGCTGCGTTCGACCATTCCCACAACTGCAACCTTGTGGCTGTCGCCCGAAGGCCGTCCGCGCCGTCCTTGCCGAAGCCTCTTTCCGCCGTGGTACATCTCATCCATCTCCACCGTCGATCCCTCCAGTTGCACTCCATCTTCGGAGAGCAAGGAGCGGATTTGCCGGAACATGCGCCATGCAGTTTTGTAGGTGACGCCAGTCTCTCGCTGAATTTGCTTCGCGGAGATTCCGCAACGAGTCGAACCCATGAGGTACATTGCGTAGAACCAAGTCTTGAGCGAGGTAGTTGTCTTTTCAAAGATGCTCCCGGCGAGCGGGTAGATGTGATTCCCGCAATGGTCGCACGCGTAGGCAGTACGGCCAGTCACGCGGTAATGCTTGCGCTCGACGCTGCACTTCTCGCAGTGGGTAACGCCGTTCGGCCAGCGTTGCTCTTTGATGTGCTCAAGGCAGGCGTCATCGTTCGGAAACTCAACGTTGAAATCCGCTACGGTGTAGCGCAAATGTTTAGGAATGCTCTGTTTGGGCTTCATGGTAGGTACAGACTACCAGAGGGCTTACTTGTTGTCAAGGGATAATTGCCTTACGAAAATGCCGGGGGGTGGGGAGGCATGAGCCAGCTTCAATTCAACTTGATGCCCGAGCGCCGCGCTTTCACGGTCACCGAGCTGACCGCCAAAATCCGCGACCTCTTCGCGCGCAACTTCACCGACATCTGGGTCACCGGCGAAATCTCCAACTGCCACGAAGCCCAGTCCGGCCACATCTATTGTACCCTGAAAGACGAACGCGCCCAGGTGCGCTGCGTCTGCTTCAAGAATCAGCTTCGCACCATGAAGTTCCGCCCCGAAGATGGACTGCATGTCACCGTGCGCGGCTCCATCAGCGTCTACGAATCGCGGGGCGAGTATCAGATTTATGTCGAGCACATCGAGCCTGTCGGCCTCGGCGCTCTGCAACTCGCCTTCGAGCAGCTCAAGAAGCGCCTCGATGCCGAAGGCCTCTTCGCCGCAGACCGCAAGAAACCGTTGCCACTTCTGCCCAGCCGCATCGGCCTGATCACCTCGCCGCGCGGCGCCGCCGTTCGCGACGTGGTGCGCATCCTGCGCCGCCGCTTCCGCAATGTGCATTTGACGCTATATCCCGTGCGCGTTCAGGGCGATGGCGCCTCCACGGAAATCGTCCGCGCCGTTCAATTTTTCAATCGCCAAAAAATGGTCGATGTCCTGATCGTCGCGCGCGGCGGCGGCTCGCTCGAAGATCTCTGGGCCTTCAACGAAGAAGAAGTCGTCCGCGCCATAGCTGCCTCGGAAATTCCCGTAATCTCCGGCATCGGCCACGAAACCGATTTCACCATCGCCGATTTTGTAGCGGACGTCCGTGCCTCCACGCCTTCCGCTGCCGCCGAATTAGTCGTGCAGACCCGTCGTGAATTCGATAAGCACATCGCCGAACTTCGAGGCGCTCTTACCGAGCAGATGCGTTATCGCATTCTCGTCCTGATTCG
>DATBYP010000042.1:0-4607 GCA_036513675.1 Candidatus Acidiferrum sp. | reverse complement strand
GGGCGTGATCGATGTGCGCTGTTCGCTCGACTGGCTGGAATCGCAGGGTTACAACCGGCTCGGGATCGTCGGGACGAGCCTCGGATCGTGCTATGCGTTTATCGCTACCGCGCACGATCCGCGCATTCAGGTGGCGGCGTTCAATCACGCCTCGACTTACTTTGCCGACGTCGTGTGGCACGGCCAGTCGACGCGCCACATCCGCGAGGGGCTGCAACCGGCCATCGATTTGGAGGATCTGCGGCAGGTGTGGCGCGCCGTCAGTCCCATGGCGTACTTCGACAAGTTTTCCCGCTGGCCGCGCCGCTCGCTCATTATCTATGCGAGGTATGACATGACGTTCCTGCCGGAATTTTCAGAGCAGGTGGTCGAGCAGTTCGAGAAGCACAACCTGGATCACAAAGTCGTCGTGCTGCCCTGCGGGCATTACACCATGGGGGAAACGCCGTACAAATACATGGATGGATGGCAGCTGGCGAGTTTTCTGCGGACGGTGTTCGAGTAGCGTAATTGCGAGATTCCGATTGCCGCGATGGCTGGGGCGTTATTTCTTGGCCGTGACCTGATCCGCAATTTTGTCGTACTCGGCCTTTGGCATGATGTGGCGTTTTACCAAATCATTGGGATCGTTGTAGGGACGGCCTGCGATAACGCGATCGGCCTCAGCCTCCGTCACGCCCGGCAAACTCAGCAACTGCTCTTTTGTGGCCATGTTCAAATCGAGTGGCTTATCGCGGCTCCAGCCCTCGCGTATACCTGCCGCCACCGCCTTCGCATCGCGCTTCACTTCCGCCGTTGCTTGCGCGGTTTTTTCTTTCAGCTCCTGCGAGTTTTGTGGTTGCGTGCAGCCCGCGAGCGCGGCCAGGAGCAAAATCGTGGGAACGTGCCGATATCTGAGGAAGTCCATTTTGATCAGCCTTTCCGCTGCCTTGGATGATATCGCAGGCCTGTTCGGTTGGCCATGATCGTGAGGAAAGCCGTCCAGGGTCCGAAAAGCTCACAGCCTTTCGCGGACAGGAGTGTCCGCGCCACAGTAAAATACTTTGCGGTACCTAACTATGAAAAATTCCGACATCTCCCGCCCGCTCTATGAAGTGGATCCGCAGATTGCCAACGCCATCGACAACGAAGCTCGCCGCCAGCACGAAGGGCTGGAGCTGATCGCTTCGGAAAATTTTGTGAGTGAGGCTGTGCTTGAGGCTGCCGGATCCGTGTTCACCAACAAATACGCGGAAGGCTATCCCGGCAAGCGTTATTACGGCGGATGCGAGTTTACCGACGTGGTGGAAGAACTGGCGCGCGAGCGGGTCAAGAAACTTTTTGGGGCGGAGAACGCCAACGTGCAGCCGCACTCGGGATCGCAGGCCAATCAAGCGGCCTATTCGGCGGTGCTGCAGCCGGGCGACACGATTCTCGGTTTGAATCTTGCTCATGGCGGGCACCTCACGCATGGGCATCCTCTCAATTTCTCCGGCAAGACATACAAGATCGTTCCCTATGGCGTAACCAAGGAAACCGAGACCATCGACTACGATGACCTGGAAAAGATCGCCACGGCGGAGCGTCCGAAGCTGATTATCGGCGGCGGCAGCGCGTATCCGCGGATCATCGATTTCGCCCGCATGCGCCAGATTGCGGACAAAGTCGGCGCGCTCTTTCTTGTGGATATGGCGCATTTTGCGGGACTGGTGGCGGGTGGAGCGCATCCATCGCCCGTGCCGCACGCGCACATTGTGACTTCGACTACGCACAAGACGCTGCGTGGGCCGCGCTCGGGCATGATCCTGAGCAAGCAGGAATTTGCGGCTGCGATCGATAAGACGGTCTTCCCCGGAATGCAGGGCGGGCCGCTGGTGCACATCATTGCGGCCAAGGCGGTGTGTTTCCTCGAGGCGTCGCAGCCGAGCTTCCGCGAGTACGCGCGGCAGATCGTGGCCAATGCGAAGGTGATGGCCGAGACGCTGGCTGCCGATGGCTATCGCATCGTCTCCGACGGCACGGACACCCACCTCATGCTGGTGGACGTGTTCCGGAAGGGCATGCTCGGGAGCGAGGCGGAGAAGGCTCTAGGCGAGGCTGGCATTACGGTCAACAAGAATGCGATCCCGTTTGATGTGAATCCGCCGATGAAGCCTAGCGGCATTCGCATTGGCACTCCGGCGGTGACTACGCGCGGCATGAAAGAAGCGGAAATGCGGCAGATTTCGCACTGGATCGCGGAGGCGCTCAATCATCGGAGGGATGCCGCGGTGCTGGAGAAAATCCGCAAACAGGTGCTCGGGCTGGCAGAGGAGTTTCCGCTTTATGCCGAGCGGCGGGCGCGGGCGCAGGCGGAAGTTAGAGCCTAGCATTCCTACCGTTTCTGAATTCCCTGTGTACCCCCGTGCTCCCTGTGGTTAAATTCAGGCTGTGAAAGTAGCCATCGACATCCGCCGCATGACGGAGTTCGGGGTGGGCACCTACATCCGGAACGTCGTCCGCACGCTGGCCCGCCTGGACTGCGATAGTAAATACTTCCTCATCGGATCGCTGGTGAAGGTGGCGGAATGTGGCCCCCTGCCGCCGAACTTCCACGCTGTGGAGCTGACCGGCCGGGACGACACACTGAAGGGGAATCTCGCTTTCCGGGCGATCGTGCGGCGTCTGGAGTGCGACGTGGTTCACATTCCGCACCTGTTCTGGATTCCGCGCGGTCTGGGTTGTCCCTATGTTCTGACCGTGCACGATTTGTTGGAGCATATGTATGGATCGCGCAATACCTCCAGCTTGCGCCGCAGCCTGCACTTTTACCTGACCCGGCGCGTGTTGCGCAAAGCGGCGCGCGTGATCGCGGTGTCACAATTCACCAAGAACGAAATCGAAAAGCTGCTCGCCATTCCGGATGAGCGTATCGAAGTGGTATACAACGCGATCGACGAGCGCTTTCTGCACGGCCACGCCACCGAAGCCGATCGCGAACTGATTGCCCAGCGCTATCTGGTGAACTATCCGTTCATTTTGTATGCGGGTGCGATTCGGCCCCACAAGAATGTGGTGCGCATCATCGAAGCATTTTCGGCGCTCAAGAGCGAACTGCAGAAAGATCAGCAGTTCCCGGATCTGAAGCTCATCATCATCGGAGACGATCTTTCCAGCCATCCGCGCCTGCGGCGCACGGTCGTGCGCAGCGGCGTGCAGAACGACGTGCGTTTCCTGGGATTCGTGCCCATCGAGGTGCTGCGCATTTTTTATGATGTGGCCAAGATTTTTGTTTTTCCATCTCTTTACGAGGGATTTGGGTTGCCGCCACTCGAAGCGATGGCCCACGGAACTCCAGTGGTCACTTCGAACACGTCGAGCCTGCCGGAAGTTGCGGGGGGCGCGGCGTTGCTGGTGAATCCAGAAAACGTGTTTGAGATTCGGCGAGGCTTGCAGCGCGTGCTGCTTGATCCGGTACTGCGCGCGCGGATGAAACAACGCGGCTATGAGCAAGCGCAGCGATTTTCCTGGACCAGTTCGGTGTCGAGGATCCTTGAGATTTACCGCGAAGTGGCGGGCGACCGTGTTCCTCGCGGGGTTGCCGCAGATTGAGTCGGTTCTTGCTCCCGTATAATGAAAATCTCCGCGATGAATTCTGGCGCCACGCCCAATCTCGAACCGTCGACAATTGAGACCCCGACCATGACCCGTCCGAACCGGTTGTTCTCGGACTGGCGGATTTCCGTGCTGGTGTTAATTGTGTTGTGGGCGGTCATCTACATGGCGGGACTCTCCCGGGCCGCTCTGCTCGACGATGCCGACACGGTGCATGCCGAGGCGGCGCGCGAAATGCTGCAGCGGCACGACTGGGTCACGCTCTACGCCAACGGCATCCGCTATCTGGAAAAAGCTCCGCTGATGTATTGGGGCGTCGCCACCAGTTACACGCTCTTCGGCGTCAGCGAGTGGAGCACCCGTTTCCCGCTCATGCTGGGTGTGCTGGCGATGATTCTCTCCACGTACGGTTTGGGACGCTGGGCCTTGGGCAGCGAAGGCGGATTCGATTCCGGGCTGGTGCTGGCAACCGCGCTCGGTCCATTTCTTTTTACCCGCTTTCTGATTCCGGACGTCGCCGTCGGTTTGTGGCTGACCCTGACATTCTGGCTTTTCCTGATATCGCTGGAGCAAGCGAAGCCGGCACGCTGGACCTGCTGGGGTATCGGCGCTATGTGCGCGCTCAACGTACTCACTAAGGGGCTGATCGGGCTCGTATTTCCGATAGGAGCGATCGGGCTTTATCTGTTGCTGACGGGGAACTTGCGGCACTTGCTTCAGCTGCGTCTGGTTTCAAGCGCGCTGGTATTTTTCGCAATCGCTGCGCCGTGGCATATTCTAGCCGCCCTCCGGAATCCAGCGCAGGGAAATGTCCGCGGGTTTCTGTGGTTCTATTTTGTCAACGAGCACATCCTGCGCTTCCTGAACCGGCGCGTTCCGCGCGACTACGATAAGGTTCCGCTGCTGCTGTTCTGGGCGCTTCTGGTCTTATGGCTCATTCCCTGGACCGTCTTTCTTCCGCAGTCGCTCGAGGAAGTGCCGCGGCGGTGGCGTGAGTTCCGCTCGCAGATGACGCGGCGACAGCGAGCGTATCT
>DATBYP010000041.1:0-6106 GCA_036513675.1 Candidatus Acidiferrum sp. | reverse complement strand
AACGCGTCCGAACCTTTATCGCGATTGCCGAAAACTTGTCCTTGTTTTGCGATTACCGTCCAAAGAAATGGCATCAGCGCTTCGCGGCGAGCCTCGGACCTATCTCGCCAGTACGCCCTGCGCAGCGAGGCTTCGTCCGGCACCTTGCCATTCTTCTTGTTCATGATCGATGCTTCGGCGCCATCGAACACTTCCTGCCAGCGCAACCCGTCGGTCATCACGAAAATAACATGCTGCGTTTTGTGTTGTGCGGAAGGTTGGGCAAAAGCGAGAAAGCTGCATGCGACAAGGACGGCGCATAGAAAAGCCAAACGCTGAGCGAAATTCACATTGCCCCCTCGAAGAGTCTAAGGCGACGCGAAAGCAAACAAAGGAAAAGATGCGCAATGAATAGGACACCCGTTTCAGGCCAATGAGGCGAGGAGCTGGCTAACATCGATTGCGGACGTCGACGTGGTTCCGCGCGGAGTTGTGGGACCGATGCATAGAGCTTGGCTGTGACCCTCGAACCAAACCAGGAAGGAGGATTCATTCGCTCCAGGGAGGCGCTGCTGATTTAGCCAGTTATAGTAGGCGCCCATGTCGGCGTCTCCGAGCGAGCCGACTGGGTCGAATTCCGCGGTCTCCAACGTTGCGGCAAGCAGCTCGTTCATCGGCTTTTGGCGCTGGCGCGGCGCGAAACGGACCAATAG
Organism: Candidatus Acidiferrum sp.; assembly: GCA_036513675.1. Lineage (GTDB taxonomy): Bacteria > Acidobacteriota > Terriglobia > Acidiferrales > UBA7541 > Acidiferrum. The sequence continues at coordinate 5,414 of DATBYP010000041.1, read as the reverse complement.
AGTGAGCGGCTGGGCTCGGCGCAGCGCTTCGCGAGCGGTCCACTGCGCGAACGTTGTGCTGAAGATTTGTGTGCCGGAGCCTTCCGTGAGCATCTTGGTGCGAAAACGGTCGAGCCCTTCGTCCGCGCTACTAAAGCCGAGATCGGCGGGGCGCAACTGCGCGAGACGCGTGCGCAGCGCCTCGGGGCCCATGCCGGGGCGATCGATTTCTGCGCGCATTTTGCCGAGCAAGGCGGCGCGCGCGGGCTCCAGGGCGGCGTAGGAAACGGTGGTCAACGCGGCATCGTGCTCGGCTTCGTGGCCGCCATCGATGTACCAGTGCGCGTAGGGCGCCGGATGTGCTTTGGCTCTGGCGGCGACAGCATCGAGGAGTGCGCGCAGGCCGTTTTCAGGATTGACGTGGCTGTAATATGCGCCGTGCGCGCGCAGCTTGCGAAAGAGAGGCGCGTCATAGGAGGCGACGCCCTGGCCGACCACGGTAATGCCTAACCGTGGCGTGGACGGCGGCTCCGGTGGAACCGATACCTGCAAGCGATCGGCATATGCAATGGCCGCAGTGCGGAAGGCGTCGAGTTGGTGCGTGGTCCAGAGATACGAAGAGAGCTGCTCGACAAATTGTGCCGGCGCGTTAATCCAGTCGAAATTTTCGAGAGCGGCGGAAAGATGGATTTGCGCGAAGCCCTGCAGCCAATCTTTCAAATGCTCCGCCGAGAGAGAATTTAGGTTGGCCAGTTCCCTTTCCAGCGCTTTGCGCTCGGGGGGAAACTTGTAGTCGTACTCGATGGCTTCGCGTAGGAGACTGGGCAGGAAGGCCAGCGGCAGGCGCTGGAGCGCCGCGATGTAATTGGTGACAAGCGTCTTGGCTTCCGGCGGGTAGCCGCTGAACTGCTCGGGTTTGAGATCGCGTGGGAGCATCGCCCTATTGCATCAGAGTCACAAAAGCTCCGCGATTGGCTTGCCTTGAGCGAGCGATGGAGAAAATCCGAGCACGGAGCCGAGCGTTGGGACCAAGTCGGTGGATTGCATTGGGCGATCGTACACCACGCCTTCGCGGATGCCAGGACCTAGCGCCATCATCCACGTGGTGCGCGATAGCGCATCGCCAGTGCGGTGGTGCTGGAAGCCATTGCCGCCGGAGTCGTCGTCCGAATCGCGGCCAAAATCGGGCAGGATGAAGAGAGTGGTATTGCCCGCGTATTCTGGCTCGCTTTGGATGGCTTTCCACATCTCAGCGCATAACCTGTCGGTGCGGCGAATGCCTTCAATGTAGAGCGAGTACGCGCCCGCGTGCGCGATATCAATGTCGTGCATCGTGATCCACAGCAGACTGGGGGCGAGCTGGCGCATCAGGCGTCGCGCGATGTAGACGGAAAGTTCGTCCGGGCTTGACAAAGTCAGCGCGTGCGATTTGAAGTCGTCGACCGAAAGCTTCAGCATCATCTCGAGTTGCCGCAACTGAAATTCGTTGCCGCCAAGGTCGGGCGCATACAAAGGAGTTTCATAATTGTCGCGCAGCAGGTGCTCGTAGTCGGTCGTGCGGCCGGACATCGCCGCTGTTAGCAGATGCTTCGGGAGAATTACGCTGGCGCCTAGACCGGGGCCGTACGAGCGGTTGTTGCTTTCTCCGATGCGGTTGAAACCGTTGCTGGGCGCGACGACCCAGGCATCCGTGGAAGGCCGCTTCAAGTCCTTGCGGAAATATTCGAAGACGGTCGGGTGTTCGGGCGGAAGCGAGGCAAAGTTGTTGATGGTCTCGTAGACGCCGGTAGCCAGGCTAGCGGTCGCGACGTAGTGTCCCAGGATTCCACGGTTCACGACCTGCGTAAAAAAAGTGGACTGCGGGATCAGCTCCCGCATCAGGTGCGGAATATTTTCCTGCCCCTCCGGCGCAAAAGTCTCCTGATCGCGTGCGCCGCCGCCGAACGTGATGACGACAACTTTCCTCTTCTTGCCAGGCACGCCGGCCAGAGCGGCCGGATTGTGCAGCAGCGTGCTCCCCAGCGCCATCGCGGCCCCCGTGCGCAAGAACTCCCGCCGCGTCCAAGCAAGCTGTCGGCTAAGGTCCTGGTGAATCGCTGAAAAATGGGAAGTCATTTAGAAAGCCGCGTGAGCGTAAAAGTACGATGCGGTGGCAGTGAAGTCAAGAGTTTGCAGCCACCTACGGACTACGGACGCACTGGCTGGGCGTCCTTTGCGGCGTAAACAAACTGGCGGACTTCGGCGCGCTGCTTGTCGAGGTCGGCGAGGTGCTGCTCGCGGAGTTTCTGGTAGATCTGAATCTGCTCTTGGGCGCGGTCTTTGTCGCCGATACGGACATAAGCTTGGCCTAGCCGATAGTGCGCGTCGGCCAGGTCTGCATTCAATTCCAACGCGCGCTGATATTCGGGAATCGACTCCGCATACTTGCTCTGCTCGGAATAGAGATTGCCCAATTGCAGGTGCGCCTCGGCGAGCGACGGATCGAGCGCGACGGATCTCTTCAGCAGCGCGCCGATTTGCGTCAGATCGAGACTTGCATCCTGCGCGCGCTTTCCTTTCCAGAGGCTCATCGCGTAGTAATACTGTGCGCGGCCGTTGCTGGGCTGCTGTTCCGCAAAGCGCCGAAAGCGCGCGATCACCTCTTCGGCTTGGCTGGGCGAGCTATCATAGGCGCGAGAAAGAAAAGGATAAACACGCGTGTCAGCAGGGCTCAGGTCCGCGGCGTGCAGCAGGGATTTTACGGCGTGGTCGTAATTTCCTCGGGAGTAGTATGCAATACCCAGCCCGATAGCGACCCGCGGCGAATTTGGATAGCGCTCGGCGGCTTTTTCAAAAATGGTGATCGCCGGGTCGAGTGTGCGGTGGAGGAGCAGCTCGCTGCCCCAATCGAAAAGATTACTTTCGCTGGGGTCGAGGTGTGCGGCCAATTCGTATTCATTCGCGGCGGCAACGAATTTGCCATCTTTCTCTTCCAGCTCGCCAAGCAGGTTGTGCAGTTCGGCGGTCTCCTTTTGCTTCAGGAGCGCCTGGAGGAGCTGTCGTGCATCGGTGAGTCGCTTTGTGACGATGTAGGCCAGGGCCAGGTCATAGCCATTGTCGTAGGCAGCTGGATTAATACGCTGGGCGCGCTCGAGATAAGGAGTGGCAGAGGGCACTTTCCCGGCGCGGACGTAGAGCTCGCCGAGATTGTGATTGGCATCGTAATTCTGCGGCTCGAGCTCAAGCGCTTTCTTGAACTCCACTTCGGCGCGCTGCAATTCCCCGAGGCGCACGAGATTAATCGCCAGATTCATTCGCGCACTCGCCGATTCTGGCTTGAGCCGCACCGCCTTTCCCAGATGCTGGCCCGCTTTGGCGTCTTGAGATTGCGCGGAGTACACCATTCCGAGCAATTCGTGAACTTCGAAGCTTTCAGGAACCTCGCGGAGAAGGGCCTCCAGCGCCGCAGCGGCTTCCGGTAAACGTCCGGATTCGTATTGAGCTACCGCAGCCTGAAACTGGCGGTCCAGGCTCGAGCCCCCAACGGCGTCTTGGGCGTGCACACACGCCCCCAGAGACATAACGGCGAGGCACAAGAACAGAGGTCTTCCTATCACGATTTCTGAATTTTAACACTGGCGGCTGGAGCCACGGAGCAGTGAATTGCAAAAGAAAAAGGCGCTTCGCAAGAAGCGCCTTTCCCACGGAATCTGCAGTTTTGGTTAGTAATACAGCTTAAGTGCGAACTGGATCTGCCGCGGATCGTAGGGAGCGTCGCGGGTTGACCCAATCTCGCCAAATTTGCTGTTCGTGAAGTCCGTCGACCCGGAAATTGCAACCACGCCGTTGCCGCCGAATCCGGGAGCATTGAAGTTGGGGTGATTAAGGATGTTGAACACTTCCGTACGGAACTGGAGCCGGAAGCGTTCCGTAAGCTGGAAGTTCTTAAAAACAGAGAAGTCGAGCCTGTGGAAGCCCGGCCCTGGGACCTGGGTGAGACCGCCCAAAGCGCCAGGTCCGGTCAAGGCTACGCAACCGGTCGGCCCGCCCGTTCCCAATACGCAAGGTTGAGTGAACGCAGCCGGGTTGCCGAACCAGCTCAGCTTGAGATTGGAGTCGTTGTGCAGCCCGAGTTTCAACGGCTGCCCGGTGAAAAGGTCACCACAGCCTAAGCCCTGCGCAGTGCCGTTTGGACAACCAAGGGTGATCGGCTGACCGCCCTGCAGCGTCGAGCTCCAGATGACGCTCCACCCGCCGACGGCCGCGTTTGCGAAGCCCGAGGCGTCGGACATGAAGTGCTTGCCCTTGCCGAAAGGCAACTCGTAACCGCCGCTGAAGTGGAAGACATTGCGAACATCAAAACTGGCCACGCCGTAATCGAAATGGATTCCAAGGCCAGGAACACCGGGAGCACGATACCCTCTCAAGCTCCCGCCGTTCAGCAAATCGCCGGCATCCGACATCGTTTTGGACCACGTGTAGGCAGCAAGGAAATTCAGCCCACCCGCAAATTGCTTTTCGACCTTGGTTTGCAGCGCATGGTAATAGCTGCTGCCCTCGGTAGCCGCATAGCTCGTGTTCCTTCCAAAATCCGGAAAGTCCACAAGAGTTTCGGGTTTAACGCTGCTCGGCTGGATGGACTTAATGTTGTTGGTCCCCGGAAACGACTCCAAGTGGCGCGCGAGTGAGGTGACGTACCCCGCTTGCACGGACATGGAAGAAGTTAGCTGGTATTGCAGCGTAAGATTGCCGCCCATGGAATACGGAGTTTTGTAATCAAACTGGATTCCACGCAATGACAAGCCACTGGCGTTGAAAAGAGGAGAAACTGGATCCAATGGAGTGCAGGTGAAGCCAGTCTCCAGTGTCGGACCGCCCGCAGGAGTCGCAGTCGCGCAACCCGCAAAGTTGTTGATGGGGTGAGAGGCGTCCGGGTTGAAGAATGAGAAGTTAAATTGGAAAGGATAGTTCTCGCCAATGTTTGGCGAGAAACCCCGGTTCTCGAACCCGTTATAGAACAACCCGAATCCGGCGCGAACAACCAGCTTGGGTGAGACCTGATAAGCAACGCCGAGGCGCGGGGCGAAGTTCTTGGGTTGGGAATTTCCTAGCCCCTGGCCATACTTGTTGGTGACGGCAAGCTGAATCCCATCCTTTGCAAGCAAGTTGATGAAGCTTGCGGACAGGTTGCCAGAGTTCTTTCCAGGCGGGATTATGTACATGGGCTGGCCAGTCGGAGGTCCACCCGGAACGAAGTTAGCTTGGTTCTCATGATGCTCGCCGACCAAGCCGAAGAAATCCCAGCGCAGGCCAAGGTTAACGGTGAGCTTGGGAGTGACCTTCCAGTCGTCGTTAATATAGGTTCCGTAGTAGTCCTTGCCGTTGTCGGTCAAAGAAATATTAGACACGAACACCCCGTTGGGACCACCTACAAAACCCGGGCAGTCGGTCAGAAG
>DATBYP010000040.1:0-6669 GCA_036513675.1 Candidatus Acidiferrum sp. | reverse complement strand
AACTCTTCTCGCCTCCTCCGGCCTCGAAGTCCAAATCGACAAAACCGGCAACGTCATCGGCGAACTCCGCGGCACAAGCGAAAAAGAAATCGTCGTTCTCTCCGCGCACTTGGACACCGTCTTTCCCCCCTCCACCGAAGTAAAAGTCCGCCGCGAAGGCGATCGCCTCCTCGCCCCAGGAATCTCCGACAACGGCACCGGCCTGGCCGCGCTCATCGCCATCGCCCGCGCGTGTCACGAATCCCGCATCAAGCCCCGCCGCACCATCCTCTTCGTCGCCGACGTCGGTGAAGAAGGTGAAGGCAATCTGCGCGGCATGCGCGCCCTCATCGACGCCTACAAACCCAAACTAAAAGCCGTAATCGTCCTCGACGGCTCCGGCACTGACCACGTCACCACGAAAGCGCTCGCCTCCCGCCGCGTAGAAGCCACCATCACCGGCCCCGGCGGCCACAGTTGGTCTGATTTCGGCATGCCCAATCCCATCAACGCTCTCGTGCGCGCCTCCGTCCGCTTTATCAACACCAAAGTTCCCGCCGCACCGCGCACTACTTTCAACCTTGGCCAAATCGAAGGCGGCACCTCCGTAAACTCCATCCCTTACGAAGCAAAACTAAAAGTGGACATCCGCTCCGAAAGCGAAGACGAACTCGCGAAACTGGATTCCGCCTTGCGCGAATGCCTCGCCGCCGGCGTCCGCGACGAAATGGAATCTGCGCGCGATCGCTCCAAAGGCAAGCTCGAATGGAAAGTGGACCTCCTCGGCAGCCGCCCCGGCGGAGAACTGCCCGCCCATTCCGCGCTGCTCGCCGCGTTGCGCTCCGCCGATGAATACGTTGGCAATCAATCCCGCGTCGAGCGCTCCTCCACCGACGCCAATGTCCCGCTCTCCCATGGTATCGAAGCCATCTCCATCGGCGCCGGCGGCACGGGCGGCGGCGCGCACTCGCTGAACGAATGGTACGAGCCCGCAGGCCGCGAGATGGGCTTGAAGCGTGCCTTGCTCACCCTGCTCGGCATTTCCGGCCTCGCGGAGGAAAAAGCTAGATGAATCGTCGAGTGCGCGCGTCGATCGCGACCCGCATCGCTTCGCTTTCAGTCGTAATCATTTTCGTTGGGCTCGCGTGTGCTACCGCCCTGCGCGTGAAAGCTCACGCCGCTCAAGACACATCGCGCCCCGCTCAAGACACATCGCACACCGTGAAGTTCATCCACGGCCGCATTTACACCAACGACCCGCAGCATCCCTGGGCGCAAGGTTTTGCCATGCGCGATGGAAAAATCACCTGCATCGGCACGATCTCCCACGTGATCCTCGAATGCGGCCCCGGCGAAGCCCGCGCCGAAACAGTCGATCTTCAAGAGAAATTCGTTATGCCCGGGTTCAATGACGCCCATGTTCATTTGGGTTACGCAGGCGAAGGCATGCTCTCCGTCCGTCTCTATGGCGCCGCATCGATCGAAGAGCTGAAAAAGCGCCTCGCCGCCAGCGTCGCATCGCACAAGCCAGGTGAATGGATCACCGGCGCCGGCTGGGACCACACACTGTGGCCCGAAAAGCAATTTCCCAACAAATGGCAGCTCGACGACGTCGCGCCGAAAAATCCCGTGTTGCTCACGCACGTTTCCGCGCACGTAGCCATCGCCAATTCTCTCGCCCTCAAGCTCGCCGAAATTGACAAGAACTCGCCCAATCCTCCGGGCGGGGAATTCGAGCGCAACGCCAGCGGAGAGCTCACCGGCATGCTCAAGGAAGGTCCGGCGATGGAGCGTGTCAGGTCCCGCATTCCGGACCCCACCGCCGAGCAGCGCCGCCGCGGAATCACTCTCGTTCTCGCCGACCTCGCCAAGAATGGCGTGACTTCCGTGCAAGACAATTCTGAGTGGGAAGATTTCCGCGCCTACAAGCAGCTAAAAGATGACGGCAAGCTCACCGTGCGCATCACCGAATGGCTGCACTTCACCGAACCTCTCAATGATCTGCAAAACAAGCGCGGCGAAGGCGGCACCACCGATCCTTGGCTAAAGACGGGCGCCCTCAAGATGGTCACGGACGGCGCGCTCGGCTCACGAACCGCGGCGATGCTCGAGCCTTATTCAGACGACGCCAAGACCACCGGCATCATGATCATGGAACCCGACAAACTGAAATCGCTGGCCATCGAACGCGACAAAGCTGGCTTTCAACTCAACTTCCACGCCATTGGCGACCGCGCGAATCGTGTCTCGCTGGATGTCTTCGAAGCCGTCGCCAAAGCCAATGGCCCGCGCGACCGCCGCGACCGCATCGAACACGCGCAAGTCGTCGCCCCCGAAGATCTCCCCCGCTTCGCCAAGCTCAAAGTCATCGCCTCCATGCAGCCCTCGCATCAGACCACCGACATGCGTTGGGCCGAATCCCGCGTCGGCCCCGAGCGCATCAAGGGCGCATACGCCTGGGCCACTCTCGAGAAAAGCGGCGCCCGTCTGGCCTTCGGCACCGATTATCCCGTCGAAGTCGTAAGCCCCTTCCGCGGCCTCTACGCCTGTGTCACACGCCAGCTCCCCGATGGCACACCCGCTGCCGGCTGGCAGCCGCAAGAAAAAATTTCGCTCGACGACTGCATCCGTGCGTACACCTCTGGCGCAGCCTACGCCGAATTCGAGGAAGGGAAGAAGGGCGAGCTAAAAGACGGCGAATACGCCGACTTCATAATTCTTTCCAACGATCTCACAAAAGTCCCGCCCTCCGAGTACGTCAAGACCGAAGTCCTCCGCACCGTCGTCGGAGGCCGCACCGTCTACGAAAAGCCCTAATTCGAAATTGGAAAAGTAAAACCCAGAGTGTCATTCCGAGGGCGGCTTTTTTGCCCGAGGAACCTGCTTTTTCTTTGCCTTTGCGGCTTGTAGGGAAGGCAATCCTTAGCAATCGCTGCGCCCTACTCAAAAGTTAAGTCTGTCATCTCTCCCAAATATTCCTTCTCCTGAGCCTTGAGAAACCAAATCCGAATCCGCCGGCCCTTCCACTTGTCACAAGAATCCAAATCCAGAGCGTTGTCGCCCGTTACGCCAACGGCACCAAAATCCGCTGCGTGAAAAATCAATGGACGCTTCCCACCGCCCAAAGTTACGGTCATAGCCGGTTTGTGCGAACAGTCGATCCCGCGCACCAATCCGTCCGCCGCCATCAGCGTGGTCGGATCCACAGGCTTTCGCGTCGACGACACCGTCGTCTTTTTAGCATCGGCAGGTGCGCTCGCAACAACGGTTGGGCTCGTGGGATTCGCCGCCTCCGCCTGCATCTTCGCCGCTTCCTCCGCCTGCATCTTTCGCTTCGCTACCCATTGTTCGTGTTCTGTGATGCGCGCCAATAAATCCCGCGCCGTCTGCGCTTCCTCCGGAGAAGTCGTTTTGTCCAATAGCTTCTGCGCCAATTGCCGCGCGTCCGCATCGCGATCGACGTTCACCAGCAGATGTATGAGGTTGATTGCGTAGGCGTGATTCGTCGGGTCCAGTTTCGCCGCGCGAATTCCTGCTTCCACCGCCTGCTTCCGCGTCTCGGGAGCAAGTGAGTACGCTTGCGCTAAGCCTTCAAACGCCGGCGCATATTGAGGATTGATCTGCGTAGTTTTTTCAAAGCTCTTGATTGCCTGCTGCATCATCTCCGGCGATCCCAAGCCCCCGCGCAGCAGCATCATTCCGCGATAGTAGGGAGGTACAAAGCCCGTCGAGCCGAGCTCCATCGCCTTCTTCATTTCCTTGTCCGCGCCGATTTGGTCTTCCTTACGGTACAGGTAATAACCCAGCGCCTCATGGCTGATCGCCAGACCGGGTTCCGCTTGAACGGCCTGCTCCACCAAAGGCCTCGCCTGTTCCAATTTATTGCGATGCGCCGCGCAATCTCCGCGCAAGGCCAAGACTTCCCCAGGCGGCAAGGTGCGAACGGAATAAGTCTTGTCCGCCGCCTGCTGACCGTTCTTGAACAATGCCGCGCGAAACATGGTCTGCCGCGAATACCCTTCGATGACCTGCCCAAAATGTTTCAGGTCGCCAAAAGCTTGCTGCGCTGCCTCGATTTGGCTTCCGTTCTTGTCCCACACCGCAAAGAAATTCTTCAGCAGTTGCCGTTGCCGCGCGTCCGGATCGAGCATGAGGTAGTGCACCAGCGCCCACGACTCTGCATAAAAAACCGAAGCCCGGTCGGCTTCGTTGTAATGAGCGGATGAGTGCTCCACGTTTAACAGCGTCTCAATCGGCAGCAACTTGTGCTGGCCCAGAATATATAGGTGCGTATTGTCGATTGTTCCGACTGTCGATTCCTTCTCCCCAAGCTGCGAATTGCCGTAGAACTCCGCCAAGCCCTCATCCAGCCACAGCGGCAGCCCGGTAAAGTTTAGGTGCAGCAATGCGTGCGTATATTCGTGGTACAGCGCATGAAAGGGATTCGTGCCCTCGGAGTCCACCCGCAAAATCACATAGTGCTTGTCCTCGCCTTGCTGATATAAGCCCGCCGGGCGAACGTGCCCTTTCACCTCCCAGTCCTCGGGAAGCAGCAGTTTCATCGTGTTTTCGTTCCTTGCTGCCAGGATCAGCGCCGGCTGCGCGGGATCAACGCGAAGATTCGGGAACGCAGCGTGAAACAGTCCCCGAATCTGCTCAAACTGGTCCGCAATCCGCCGCCCCTCCCTCTCCCCAGCATTCGTAGACACCACAAAATGCGGACTACGTACCTCAATCCATCCCAGATTCGGATCGCTCGCACCCAAAGGTCCGCCGCACGGAAACAGTACCGCTACCGCCGCCAGCGTCAACGCGCCCCGTAATCCTCTCGTCATAGAATCAGTATGTGAACGCCTCGTGCCCATTATGTCAAGACTACAATGCGTTACTCGGCGCTGGGTCTCGAGCTGCACCCTCACCCTTTCAAACCAGGCGCCTGCGCCACGCGGAAAACTCCCCGAAAGGCACGGCCGAACTGCCAGGCGCACAGAATTGGTGTCTTTGAGCCCATCGTATCGGGGAAACGAGTTGTGCGAACCAGGGCTAAAGTCGGGGCCCACTCGGGGTACTGTTACTACCAATCATAGCGCTAAAGTTTAGATACATATTATCTAGCCTTGACAATTCTCGGCCGCGGATTTATATACCGGGCACGCTTTAGTGGTTGGTTTAGTGGTTGCAGGGGTCACAAAATCTTCGTGGTGGGAGAGTGGTCATGCTAGTTCTTCCTCGCTGTCATTCCCTATTGGTGTCTTTTTCTTCAAGAACTCAATTCGTAGCGATACTCGCAGCATTGCTCTGCCTCTCTGCGCTGTGCCCAACCTCGCTCCACGCGCAAGCCGCCAGCTCAACCAGCATCGCCGGCGTAGTCACCGATTCCTCCGGTGCGATTGTCGCTGATGCAGCCGTCAAGCTCACCGACAAAGCAACGAACACGCCGCGCACAACCAACACAAACGACGCAGGTCGCTACTTTTTCGCCAACGTGGGTTCCGGCGAATATGAAATCAGCGCCAGTAAGACGGGCTTCCGCATCACGAAGACAGTCGTGACCGCCACTGTAGGTGTTCCTGTAACGGTCGACCTAAAACTCGAACTCGGCTCCGTCTCAGAAACCATCGAGGTCACCGCTACAGGCACGGAACTGCAGACCCTCAACGCGACCGTGGGCAACACCGTCACATCCGACACCTTGAACTCATTGCCTACGATCGGTCGGGATAGCGGCACCTTCGTGACCCTGCAGCCCGGTGTCTCGCCGGACGGCAGCGTCGCGGGCGCCGTAGTGGATCAGAGCACGTTTTTGCTGGATGGCGGTCAGAACACGAACGACATGGACGGCAGCATGCAGGTTTACACCCCGAGCTTCGGAGGAGACCCCACAGGGGGTATCGTCAGCGGCCAAATCGGAGGAGCTCCCACCGGTGTAATGCCCACACCCATCGATAGCATCGAGGAATTCAAGGTTAGCACCACTAACCAGACAGCCGATTTCAATAGCTCCGCGGGTGCCCAGGTCCAGATAGTCACGCGCCGCGGCACCAACGCGTGGCACGGTACCGCATACGAATATTATCTCGACAACAACTTCAACGCGAACACCTGGGACAACAACAGCGTCGTCGATTCCAATGGCAAATGGGCCCCCGTACCTCTACCCAGCTATCATTACAGCCGCTTTGGCGGAGCTGGCGGCGGCCCAATCATTCCCAAGAACATTCTTGGTGGGAAAACCTATTTCTTTGGCAATTACGAAGGCTTCCGTTGGGCCAACTCGGCGACTATTGAAAGAGCCGTACCCTCCGCCAACATGCGCAACGGCATACTGCATTTCAACGTCTGCAATGCCGCGTGCAAGGCCGATCCCGTTGCAAACCCGCCAGTCCCCACCGACTTCAACATGCAAACCGGATCCAATTGCGGCCCGGCCGGCAACGTTAAGTGCGATCCAAGGACCATTGGAATCAATTCGTTGGTCCAGCAAATGTGGACCAAATACATGCCCCTGCCGAACGATCCGAGTTGCGGTAACTTGTTCGGTTCTCGCTGCGATGGGGTCAATGTGCAAGGTTTTAAGGCCAACATGGCCCTCCCTTACCGATCTGATTTCGCTGTCGCCCGCATTGACCACGACTTCGGATCTAAGTGGCACTTCACCAGTAGCTACCGCTACTACAAGCTTACTCGCGC
>DATBYP010000039.1:0-2962 GCA_036513675.1 Candidatus Acidiferrum sp. | reverse complement strand
TCGAATGACGTCTCGATACGGTGACGTATATTTTCGGCTCGTGTTTCCAGTTTCCGGTACTCTTCGGAAGTGAGAACGATATGGAACGGGTAGAGCGCGACAAGACAATCCTCCTCCGAAGATAGTCTAGCCATGTTCAGGGCCGCGTTCCATAATATTATACGTCATCGTATTTAAGTTGTTGAGTACTAAGCTAGACCCGAACCCTTTGAATAGCTCTCATCTAAAGCAAACCTACGCGTCTCGCACGAATGCTTAAACGCTAAAGCGAGTGTCTAACGGATAGCTCTTTCGGGTGTAAGGACCTGTGCTTGGAAGTAAGGTTAGAGCTGGATCATGCCTCGACGGAGCGCAATAGTAACCGCCTCCGTGCGGTCGTTGACTTGAAGCTTGGAAAGAATATTTCGCACGTGCATCTTTACAGTGTCTTCCGCGATCGAGAGCTCGCTGGCGATTTCTTTGTTTCGCCTTCCGGCTGCCATGAGAGACAACACCTCAACTTCACGCGGGCTAATCGGCTCATCAACGATGTGCTCAGCCAGCTTTTGGGCCAGTGAGGCCGGAAGGCACCGCTTTCCCGCGTGCACGCCGCGAATGATTTCCAGTAATTCGGCGCGAACGATTCCCTTGGCAACATATCCTTGCGCTCCCGCTTCAAGCGCACGTTGTATGTCGACATCACCTTCGTGAGAACTTAGGACGATGATGCGTGCGTTTGGAGACCTGTCTTTTATTCTCTTGATTAAGTCGAAGCCGCTCATGTCCGGCAACTGCAGATCCACGAGAGCTACATCTGGCCGTAGCTCGAAAAACCGTTCAAGCGCTTCGCCTCCGGTCGCAGCAGCGCCTGCAACCATCATGTCCGGCTGTAGGTTAATGATTGCGGCTACCCCGTCCCGGACGACTGGATGATCGTCCACGCAGAGCACTCGTATCTTGCTGGTGTCTTTCATTTGGGTGACTCGTCCGGTTTCCCTGCTTCGGTCCCCGTTTTCGTCGCCGGGCTCTCCGGTCCCCCCCGGCTCTTGCCTTCGACTTCAATTTCCTAACTGCGCAACGCCACCTGTCCGCGAAGCGCCAATCGGAACGAGACACGCTCTCCTGGTAAATAAAATGCGCCGGGACGTACAGATCAACTTCCGTACCCTCGCCCACCCGACTTCGGATGGAAATATTACCGCCTAAACGCTCGGCTCGCTCCTGCATTCCGGCTATTCCATAGTGGCCAGGGCGTCCCGAATTCAGAATCTGCTCGTTTATTGCGTATTCCGGTGATGTGAATGGTGCATTCCGGCGCGATGTGAATAGCCGTTCCGGCGATGTGAATAAAGTCGGAGCGCAGCGACGCTGAGATTTCGATCATGCCTGAGATTGCGACATCAATCAAGGGGACGATGATTCATCATTGTTTCGTCTCCGTTTTTGGGCGTTTGCACGTCAGTTTCCACAGGCCTACGTTTCTTTGCTTTTTGCCCGTTGTTTCTTCTTCTTTGTGGCTTTCGCCACATATCCACAGAAAATTTCGCGTCAGGATCGCTTAAGAGCGACGACTCCCAACTCGGTCGACCCACAGCACCCCCCGTTTTGTCCGTCTTCGACGCATTCATGCGCCTTCAGTCCACCTCACCTGAAACCCGCCCCATGTTTGCTCGAATGTCTTCACCTTGTAGGCGATATAGGTCCAGTACTGACTCGATATTTCCTGCTGGACTTCCTCGAAGAGGTTAGTGAAGTAATGCAAGCTGCTGATCGGCGTGCCGCGTCCGTTTTGCAAGACAGCGGCGTACTTGCGCAGAGTGCCTAGCCAAATGGCACGCTCGACCTGGATCAGGGAAACGCCCCGAGCAAAGAGCGACAGGGCCAGTTTCTCATCCGCGGCCGTAAAACTACTCTGTACGCAGCGGCGCTCAAGAAATAGACGTTTCACTTCCGCTACATAGCGTCGCGATTCGTCGCTAGCGGTGGAACCGTGCTGGCGTTGATAAGGCCAGAAGCAATCTCGAATCTCGATGACACCCTCTGCCCTGAGGCTACAGACACCTTGCCGCTCTAGTTCTTCGAGGGCAAGATGCATCTCGCTCTCCTCCTTGCCGAGTGCCTTGGCTAACTCGGCGGGCGTAGCCGAAAGCGTACCTCGGCTGCGCTCGGCATGTAAGCAGAGCCAGACGAACAGTTTGAAAGTCGCGTCGGAAAGCAGTTTGAGAGCGCAGGTAACTTCCCGGCCGGCGGCAAACCAGCCGGTCGGCTGCTTCAGTTGTAAACCAGTCCCTTCCCTCATTGGCCATCCTCTGCTTCCGGCTTGCGGCCGAGCTTCTTGCGCATGGACTCGCCCTTGAGTTCCATGCGATAGGCGTTGTGCAGCAGCCGGTCGAGGATGCTATCGGCAATGGTGGGATCGCCGATTTGCTCGTGCCAATGAGCCACCGGCATCTGCGAGGTCAAAACCATGGAGCGGCGCTGATAACGGTCGTCACAGACCTCGAGAAAGTCGCGGCGATCGCTGTCCTTCAGGGGTGCCATGGCAAAGTCGTCGAGCAACAGCACATCGATCTGCGCCAAGCGCAGTAGCATTCGTCCAATGCTGCCGTCGGCATGGGCTACGGCCAGTTCGCGGCATAACTCGCTGGTTTTTTTGTGCAGCACTGAGAAGCCGTCCCGGCATGCTTTCTGTGCCAAGGCACAGGCGAGCCAGCTCTTACCGATCCCGGTGGGGCCGGTCACATAGTACCTACATTTCGGAGTACGCCACGATTCACTATCCGTGGTGTGATCTGTTCGGCTCGAAGTTACCCGTCTTACGAAGAATGCGCCGTCAAGAAGGCGATTGGCTCATTTGTGAGATGCCGCAAGGACATGCCGCCGGCTTCCCCGCGTGGATGACCCAGCAAGCCGCCTGTGCAAGTTTCTCGATTGGGCCACCGCTCGCCTCGGTATCCGCGCTAGCCGCGCTACGCGCCTTTCT
>DATBYP010000038.1:0-4944 GCA_036513675.1 Candidatus Acidiferrum sp. | reverse complement strand
TCTCGCAAAACCGCCTCTAAAACTTCCGGCCGAACAGTGAACTGTTGGAGCGGGCGAAGGGAATCGAACCCTCGTATGCAGCTTGGGAAGCTGCCGTTCTGCCATTGAACTACGCCCGCGAAACCGCGATTTTTCTTATCGATTTCCCCTGGAATTTGCGCGGGGACACCCCCGCAGGGTTGTCCCCGGCAAGTTTGCCAGCAAGATCATCGTCGGTCGCCCCCGATGTCAAGGCTCGCTATCGGCCGACGTTGAAGAATGCGCCACCGTCGCGTCGACTGACACGGGCCGCCGCGGTTTTAATGACATTTTGAATTAAAGTCGAGGACACTCTTGGTATGTTTTCGACGCTGATCTTAACGTCGAAGTGAGCACGTACGCCTGCGGGGCTTATTTGAAAAGGAAAGCACAATGGCATTCGGAAAACGGTTTTCGATTTTCAATCTAGAAACACGGGTCCAATCAGAAATATGTGTACGGTGCAAAGGCACTGGTCGGGTTAGAGAGCGCGGTTCTACGATCGTATGCAAGCCGTGTTGCGGGACTGGACGCATAGGTGCATCGAGCGATAGACCGCCGCAAGGGAACTTCGCGCGCGGTAGCTAGTCTCGCCGCCGGGCGCCAAATCGTTTTTCCCCGGTGCGACATTCATACCTTCGACAATGCAATCGGAAAGCCGGCGAGAGGATCTAGCTCTTTTGGCATCAGCTCAATGTCCTGGCGCAGCACACGCGCCTACTCCTTCTGCACACTCCACTTCCCCGGCACAGTTGCGGCTTCGCGCCCAAAAGGAAAACCCCGCCGCGGGGGACGGACGGGGTTTTCGCACTATCGGACGGCCGGGGATCGGGGGGGCTAGGCGGCCGTCCAAGCCCATTAGTCGCCCGCCACCCTGACCAGGTTCAATCCGTCGATGCCGAGTTTACGGGCGCCGGTACAACACGCGCGTTCAGCGGCCTGATGTCAGCTTTCGCCAGGCACTAAATCGCTTTGCGATACTGGCGAGGTGGAGCAAACGACGCGCAGCGTTTCCGCAGCGGTAGGAACGTACGTTTCATCGCACGCCTCCCGCAGCGTAATTTATGGAACGCGTTTCATCGCCGCCACACACACGGCACTGATGATTCCCACGCCGCATACGTAACCGCCGAGGACCCATGGTCCACTGTTGTCGGCCTGATGGATTGCGGTCACGACCAAGGGCGTGAGTGGGACCGTCAGGATCCAGCCGATCGCGTAGATCAGCGACACCCCGCTGTAGCGCACGCGCGTGTCGAAAAGATCGCAGAAAATCGCCGCTAGCGGACCAAAAACCGGAGCCCATAGGACGCCCAGCGCGATGACAACGCAGGCTGAAGCGATCAACGCGCTACCGGAGTGGCGTATCAGCCAGAATGCCGGAAAGGCCGCGAACCCGTTGACGAGCGAAAAGATGACGAAGAGCTTCTTTCGGCTTGTCCTATCAGCCAGCCACGAGGCAAACGGAATGGTGAAGATCAGGATGAAGGCAGCGAGTGTAATCGTGGCGAGGACATTTGTCTTGGGTATCTTCGCTACATTCGCCAACTCCGTGAGGGGAAAAATCACGTAAATCGTGAATACGATGCCCTCGATGAGCCGGGCGCCCGCGCCGAGGAGGACATTGCCTGGATAAGCGCGCACTAGTTCCAAAATCGGTGTCCGAACCACCTCGTCGTGCGCTTGGCTGTAGGCGAATTCGGGCGTCTCCAGCACGCGCACGCGGATGAAGAGGCCGACCGCAACGAGCACAATGCTGAGCATGAATGCGACCCGCCAGCCCCAGGAGACAAAGGCGCTCTCGCTAAGCACCGAAGAGAGGAAGCTCACCACACCGGTGCTGCAGCACAGACCTATGGCGAGTCCGATCTGCGGAAAGCATGCGTAATAGGTACGCTCCTGCGGCCGGGCGAATTCGTACGACATCAGGACCGCTCCGCCCCATTCTCCGCCGAGCGCGGTGCCTTGCAGGAGTCGCAAGGTCAGAAGCAGGAGTGGCGCCCAGACGCCGATCTGCTCATAGGTCGGCAGCAGACCGATGATAAAGGTGGCAACGCCCATAATCATCAAAGCGAGGATGAGCAGGGGTTTGCGGCCTAGGCGATCGCCAAAATGGCCAAACAAAACGCCACCAAGTGGGCGCATGAGAAAACCGGCGGCGAATGTCCCATAGGCAAGCAGCGTATTCACGAACAAATCGCCTTCTGGAAAGAAATATCGATTGAAAATCATCCCCGCCATCGTGGCGTAAACCAAGAAGTCGTACCATTCGATGGTGGTGCCGACGAGGCTGGCAGCCGCAACCCGCCGCACCTGGATTGCGCGCGCGTGCGCCGGCATCACCTTGGTGTCATTGACGACAAGAGCATCGCCTTCGCGCGGCAGATCCGGCAGATTCAATGATTTCATCCTTGCAGACGTGTCCGGATTCTAATGTCGTAATTCGACATGGTCCTCGACTTCGGCGGAAAAGAGCGCATGGTCAAATTGCGAGACGCCCCAGACGATCGCCCCTAACCACTAAAAAAATAACCGGCAGGGGCGTTCCGACTTACCCCCATGCTCACATCGCAGTCGAATGATGCTGTAGGTTCGTTGATGGCTCCTGTTGCCTGTCCAAAATGCTCAGTTGTCGTATGTGAAATTACATCCGGAGGATGGCGATTTGAACCGGCATCCGGATGCATTGATCTGAGAAGCACCGACTGGGGCGCGAAGGGAGAGCTTGAATGGTGCCCTACGCTTGCGGTGGCCATGCCGGATGAGGTCTTTTGGCCCGGACGGTCTCATCGAGATCACGTAAAGCACGTCGCCGAAAAGGCGCAAGCGAGAGCAAAAATGATTGCAGAACCGTCTAAAAAAGACGCGTAAGGCATATACCGCGGTTGGCGCTACGCTCCCGGTGGGAGTTCGTGAAAGAGCCTGAACAACGCGGGACTTTGCGAATGAGGCCTTGCCAGTACGTCCGTGGTCAAGGCCCCATGTCGGCGATGCGCGAGTTAGGCGGTGCGCAGATTGTCTGCCGAAGACTTTCCGGTCTTGCGATCGGCAACAACGTCGAAAGAGATCTTCTGTCCCTCATTGAGGCTGTGCATGCCGGCGCGTTCGACTGCGCTGATATGCACGAAGACATCTTTGCTGCCGTCCTCGGGAGCAATGAATCCGAAACCTTTTTGGCCGTTAAACCACTTGACTGTTCCCTTCATCATGGGAGCTTTCCTTGCGTATGTGTAAAAATCAAGCCGCGCGCTAACGCAGCCGGTTCGTTCGAGATTTTAGGAGAAGGTCGTCAGTCAGGCGCGCTGATCGCGGCGAGGCCAATTCGTTCGGCCGAAAACTCGATGCCCGCCTATATAGAGCATTATTGCACGGTCCGCAAGACCCAAGTAACTCAGACCCAAGTGACCCAGCCCCAAGTGACCCCAATTGATCTTTGCGAGCTGCACTCTTCTCGAAAGCATGAACTTTCTCGAAACGCGCTCTCTATTTTCTATGGCAAGGCTCTACAAGGGCGGCTATTCGGCGGCGTTGCGTCGCCATCCTGCAACAAAAGACTGGCTATTTGCAGGTGCATGCCCCATGTTAGGGATATCATCGGCAATTGGTCCAGGCGCTGATGGCTGAGAGACTGGTTGGTGCTCCCGCCTTAATTCAGGGAGACTGCCGTGGCTCAGGGATTCCCCGCCGACATTCTCCGCAAGATCGATCGCCGCTGGCAACAGCGCGTCGGGGCATGCAACTTGCCGGGCGTCGACAGCACCGGCGGCTTGCGAGTATCGCGGCAACCGTCTCATTCACCATCTTTGGGCCTGCAACTCCTGCGGCCACGCGTGGACCAGCATGTAGTATGTGCCTACCTCAAGGAGGGTACATGATTCACAAATTCAGTCGTGGGCAGACAGTGCGGTTTCGCGGCGGTAATGGCTACAAGAATGCGGCTACCGGTGCCTACACAGTGGTTCGTCAAATGCCTTACGGCGAAGGTGACTGCCAGTATTGCATCAAGAGTCCACGTGAGCAGCATGAACGCGTGGCGAAGGAGAGCGATCTCGAATCGATTTAGCTCGCGTCCCGCTTCCACCATCCGCTCCACTGCGACCGCTATGGTCAACGTGCTTTCAAACAAAGAGGTGAACAATTGCAGGTACTCGTCCGCGACAACAATGTCGATCAGGCTCTCCGGGTGTTGAAAAAGAAAATGCAGCGCGAAGGCGTATTCCGGGAAATGAAGCGGCGCAGGTTTTACGAGAAGCCGTCCGAGAAAGCGGCGAGGGAAAAGAGCGAGGCGCTGCGCCGCGCCCGCAAGCTCGCGCGCAAGCAGGCGGTGCGCGACGGATTGATCGCCGCTCCACGCAAGACGTTGCCGGAAGGCAGGAACGGGGCAGGCGCAGCACGCGCTTTCCGATAAATGCCAGGAGAAATGCATGCGAATTTACATCTTCAAATCCGATGCGAGCAGCAAATTGCGCGCTTTCGCCGCCGATTTGAGCGGGAGCAAGCTGCCCGATCGGTTGGGACCTTGGCATGCCGTCGGCGTTGTCGGCCTTGGCAAGGATCCTCCTTACAAGCTGTCGCGTGACCACATTGAGCGGGCCATCAACGCGGACGGCTTTCAGCTCTGGCGCATGAAAGCGGACAGCCCCAGCGCGAGCTGAGGAGGTTTGGCGCGCAAACATGCGTCTTTTAGCAGGATATCTACGAGCGCGGGTACTAATGTTGCGTGCCGCTTCTCAGGTCAGCCATCCGAATTTCAATCTTGATTGATGCTGGCGGGATGGAAAACTCGGAAGCAAGCGCCGCAATCAGCATAGAGGCCCGTTCGAAGGAATCGGTTATTTCTTCGCCCCACGCGGCGCTTTCCGGGCTGGCTTGGTTGTAGAGCCTGATCTGGATGACGTAACCATCGTCCTCTTCGCTTATACAGGC
>DATBYP010000037.1:0-12913 GCA_036513675.1 Candidatus Acidiferrum sp. | reverse complement strand
CCATAGCCACGTCTTGGCCCGGAACTGGCACCGCCAGCGCTTCGCAAGTCGTGGTCCCACAATTCGCGGGTGCCACGGAACTCGGAGCGAGAGTCGCACTCCCGAAATTTACCCGCGTGCTCATCTCAAGCCCTGTGCCGGTGATGGTCAACGTAAAATTCCCGCTGCCTGCCGCCACGCTCACTGGAGAAATGGAAACAATGTTTAGTTGAACGGTCTGGGGGGCATTCGTCGCGGATACCGCGCCATTCCCGCCGCAACCCGCTAAGAAAAATGCACAACTGAGCACGGCGCTGAGCAGAATCGCATCTCGTCGCATTCGGGACCACCCGCGTTCGTTATTCTGGTAATTCCCAGGGGATTCAGGACCAAAACTTCTTCCGGCACGGCCGAGGAAAGCCTGACACAAAAACGAGAAAAGACTAGCTCTCCACCCAGGCACACAGACCACTAACGCGTTTGATGTACCTGCGCCCGGAAAAGACTGCATACACCCTCAGCCATAGACCCGGCGAGTATATATCCGCATGGCAAGATTAGACGTGCCGCAACATCCCACGCGCGTTAGGTCACGAATCGCCGCTCAGAGCGTACGGAAGAAAAAGTGCCAGGTAGCGTCAACCAGAGCGTGGACCAAAGCGGACGCAAAAATCGAATTGCTTTTGCGCCACGTCCAGCCGTAAAAAACGCCCGCGATCGAGGCCAGAATCACATACCGCCAATTCGGAAAACCTAAGTTCGTAATATGCGAGAAGCCGAATAGGACGGAGGCGGTCCACCAGCCCGCTAGATCGCTCTTGCTGGAGCGCGCCAGCATATTTTGTAGCAAGCCGCGGAAAAGAAATTCTTCCGGCCACGCCGTGAAGAAGAGAATCGCGATGCAGAGGAACGGAAGCGAGCGCCAGGCATGCCATTGCGGCGCGAATCCGATAAAGTGCATGCTCGCGCCAAGGGGAATCGCAGTCGCGCCGAACACGATGAAACTCCCCAGCACATAGAATCCCCAGCGACGGCCCCATCCAATGTTGTAGCCGATTCCGGGGACCTTGCGGACGAGAACAAAGGCGGCGAGCGCAACATTGAGGCAAAGCAGCACGGTGAAAACGTAAGCGAGGCGTCCGCCAGGGTAGGGCCAGAGCCAGTGTGACGGTGAGAATTTCACCGTGACCCAGATGCCAGCTAGAGTGATGTAATCCTGCCACGCGCCGGCAGGTTGGCGCTCCGCAGAGGCGGCGAGCGCGAGCGGAATGACGACGATCGCGACAATAGCTCCGGCTCGCGAGAACGCGAAAGTACTTGTTCCGATAGCGTAAATCAAATAGCCAAGGAATACGGCCGCGCCGAGGAGGTACCCCGCGCCGGCACCGAAGCGTGCCGACAGGAATTCGGGGACGCCACGAGCCGCGAAAAGAAGCATCACGCCGAAGTAGAATGAAAACACGGTGAGCGTGGCGGCAAAGCCACGGCCGCCGTAGCCGAGCCAGGAGGCGTAAAGTCCTCCGCCAAAACACAGCGCAGCCCAGAGACCTAGGACGGACAAGGGGCCGAGTTGGCGCGTGGCGGACAATGGAGTGAAAACAGGTTCTCGGAGCCAATCCAAAAAGAAGAAAGATTGTAGCGCAATAAGATGGCGGACCAAATTCAGGTGGCGAATCTAGGCGGCACGTTGGCAAAGCCCGGGCGGCTTGCGTACATCGACTGGTTGCGCGGGTTGGCGTGCGTGCTGATGTTCCAGGCGCACTGCTACAACTCTTGGCTCAATGCCGATGCGCGCACGTCGGCATTTTATCGCTGGTCGCAAGCGCTTGCGACTTTGCCGGCGCCGCTGTTCATTTTTCTGGCCGGCATTTCGACTGCCATGGTGACGCAGCGACTGCGCGACAAAGGTGTGGCGCGCGATGCGATTGCGCGAACTACGATTTTACGTGGCGCGGAGATTTACGGCTTGGGTTTGCTGTTTCGCGTACAGGAATTCGTGTTGGGATTTCCGAAATCACCGTGGACGGATTTGCTGCGCGTGGATGTGCTGAATATTTTGGGATTGTCGATGATGTTGCTGGGCGTGCTGTGCTGGCTCACCGCCGCGGTGAACTCAAGTGCGAGAACAATTCTTTGGGGATTGCTGACGGCGGTAGCAGTTGTGCTCGCAACGCCATGGGTGTGGACTACGCACCGGCTGAGCTGGCTGCCCTGGCCGTTAGAGTCCTACATCAATGGTGTGCACATTTACGAGCAGCCGCAGCCTTGGCTGTTTCCGATTTTTCCATGGGTAGCGTTCGCGTTTGTAGGGTTGGCGGTCGGGTTTCTCCTGTTATCTGATTTCTCGCGAAGCAAAGAAGCCGTTACGTTCGTAACGATTGGCGGCGTTGGAATCGTTGCATCCCTGTTGTCGCTGCTTTCCGACGCCGCGCCCATACGCTTGTATCCCGCTGCACTTTACGACTACTGGCACACGAGCCCGAACTTTTTTCTAATGCGCTGTGGGGTTTTGCTTGCGCTAGTGCTTGTAGCCTACGCGTGGTGCCGTTGGGGATGGGCGCAACGCGGCTTCAGTCCCGTCATTCAGCTCGGGAATACATCCCTCCTGGTGTATTGGGTGCACATCGAGTTCGTGTACGGCCGATTTTCCATCTTGCCGAAAGGGAAGTGCAGCATCCCGAAGGCCACCGCGGGCCTCTTGATTATTTGTCTGGCGATGATTGCGTTATCGGTGTTGCGTACCAGGTGGAAAAAACGCCACGCTAAGGTTTTGCGCGCGACTCCGGAGCCGGCTGCTGCGACGGTGGGATCCGGATGATAATTTCGCCCGGTTTGGCGCGCTGCAGATCCTCGCGCGCAATTTTCTCAATCAGCCGCGGATCGGTTTTCAGCGCCCGAACCTGATCGCCAAGCTCGAGATTCTCTTTATTCAGGCGGTCCAAATCTTTTTTAACGCGATCGATTTCGCTCTGCGTGCGCCGCATGGCAATAAATCCATGCGGCCCGAAGACGTCGTGAACAACAAGCGCAAGAACGAAGAGGCCCAGGATCGTGCGGCCGTGCCGTTCAAGAAATGCGCCGAACCCAGACTTCGGTTCCGGCCGCTTTAATTTTTTAGTACCCACTCGGTGGCCTCGCGAGCCAGCCGCCCCGACGCAGCCGCGCTATCCGCTTCAACGTACAGTCGAAGCAGCGGCTCCGTGCCAGAAAGGCGCAGCAGCATCCAGGTGCCATCATCGAACACAAATTTTGCTCCGTCCGTCCGGTCGATGGAAACTACTTTTCTGCCCAGCAGTGTCGAAGCATCCACCGCAACTTTCTTCACCGCGTTTGCTTTCTGTTCGTCGCTAAGGTGCAGGTTTTCGCGCAGCGGCCAGAACTCCCGTCCGATTTTCTTGAAGAGCTGCTGAATTTGTTCCTTGATGCTCGCACCGCGCGCCGCGAGCATTTCGGCAACCAGCAGGCAAGCGAGAATGCCATCCTTCTCCGGAACGTGCCCGCGAATCGTGAGGCCCGCGCTTTCTTCGCCGCCAAGCGCAATCTTGTCCTCGCGAATGAGCTGGCCGATGTATTTGAACCCCACAGGAGTCTGATAAGTGGATTGACCGTGCGCCTTCGCCGCGGCGTCAATCATCTGCGATGTGGCGACGCTGCGCGCGGCGGGCATATTCCACTTACGCGTTTCGACAAGATAGTCATACACGAGCGCGAGAATGTGATTCGGCGAAATCCAGGTACCGTCGCGGTCGATGATGCCGAAGCGGTCGGCATCGCCATCGGTGGCGAGGCCGGCGGCGGCGTTCGAATCCGTGACTGCCGTGCGAAGTGGAGCGAGATTTTCCTCGGAGACGTCGGGGCCGGTGCCGTCAAAGAGGCAGTCGCGGTTAGTGCGCAAGGCGTGCACAGAGACACCGTGGTCAGACAACGTACGGTCGAGATAGCCGGCGCCGCATCCGTGAAGCGCGTCTACGACGAATTTGGATTTGGCTTTGCGGAGGACATCGAAGCGAACCAGTTCTTCCAGGCGCTTGAGGTAAGTGTCGCGCAGATTCACGGTTTCGCCGTGGCCGTCTTTGGCGAGGTGTGAAGGCGCGGCGTGAGCGAAGGGAAATGGTCCGTCCTTTTCGATTATCTTTGCCACGCGGGCTTCGATATCTTTAGTGACCTCAGGAAGCGCGGGTCCGGCGTCGGAGGAAGAAAATTTCAGGCCATGATATTGCGCGGGGTTGTGGCTCGCGGTGAAATTGATGGCGCCATCGAGCTTGCGGCGCGTGATCTCGTAGGCGATGGCGGGCGTGGGAGTGAAAGTGTCGCAGAGCAGGGTGCGGATTTTGTGTTGCTGTAGAATTTCCACGGCGAGCTGGGAGAATTCTTCGGAGTAGAACCGGGTATCGTAGCCGACCAATACGGTGGGATTTTTTGTCTTCGCCCCTTTAGCATTGATGTGATCGGCGATGGCGGTCACGGCAAGGCGAACGGTGGCAAACGTGAAGTCGTCCGCGATGAGGCCGCGCCAGCCGGAGGTGCCAAACTTGACGGGAGACAGCGGCGTTTTTGGAGAGGCGGTCATGGCTGGATATTCTACGCGTTCAGGCATCGTACATAAAGATGAGACGAAGGTAAAAGGACGGCGGGTGGATGTAGTCGATATTCACGGAAACAAGAAAGGGCGTTAACACGGAAGGCGCGAGGCTAGGAATACAGAGGCCAGGGAGAAGAGCGATGATTCGGAATGGCGGGCAATATCGGATTGTACTGGTCACGTGCGCGTCGATTGCCGAGGCGCGAAGTATTGGGCGCAGCGTAGTGGAGAAGAAGCTGGCGGCTTGCGCAAACATTGTGCCGAAGGTGGAGTCGATCTACCGATGGAAGGGAAAAGTAGAGCGGGCGCAGGAGGTTTTAGTAGTGATGAAGACCAACGCAAAAAGACTTAGTGAGTTGGAGAGGGAAGTGAACCGCGGCCACAGCTACGAAGTGCCGGAATTCATTGTGCTGCCGGTTGTGGCCGGTTCGCGCGAATATTTGAAATGGCTGGGAGAGAGTGTTTTGTGATCCCCAACATGCGATAGGCCTTTCATTAGACGTAGAGGAGGGCTTGGTCGAGGTCGGCGATAATGTCCTCGACATCTTCGATGCCGACCGACAGGCGAACCAAGCCTTCGGTGATGCCGACACGCTCGCGGACTTCGACGGGCATGGAAGCGTGGGTCATTAGCGCGGGCAGGGAGATGAGCGTTTCGACGCCGCCGAGGCTTTCCGCCAGCGAGCAGAGCTTGACTTGATTCAGGAACCGGCGAGCAGCCTCGAGCGAGCCGAGATCGAAAGCGAGCATGGCGCCCGGCCCGCGCTGCTGTTTGCGGGCCACGTCGTGCTGCGGGTGCGAGGGCAAGCCGGGGTAATGCACCTTGCGAACTTTCGGATGGGCATCAAGGTGGCGGGCAACGGCAATCCCGTTGGCGTTGTGCTGGAGCATGCGAATGGCGAGCGTCTTCAGTCCGCGCGAGACCAGGAAGCAATCCATGGGCGCAAGCCCGCTGCCGGCGGAACGCTGGATAAAGTAAATCTTCTCTGCGTCTTCCTGGCGGGTAAGAATCGCCGCGCCTCCGGTGGAATCGCTGTGACCGTTGAGATATTTAGTCATGGAGTGGACGACTATGTGCGCGCCAAGTTCGATGGGGCGCTGCAGGTAGGGACTGAGAAATGTGTTATCAACAACCATGGTGACGCTGCGTTCCGCGGCGAGCTTCCCGAGGGCAGTGAGATCGGCGACGCGCAGAGTCGGATTCGTGGGAGTCTCTACGTAAAGCATCTTTGTGTTCGGGCGAAGAGCTCCGAGCACGGCCTCTTGTGAAGACGTGTCCACAAAAGTGAATTCGAGCCCGAAGTGCACCAGGAGCTGTGTCGAGAGCCTAAAGACTCCGCCGTAAACGGCTTCGGAGATTACCGCGTGATCGCCCGGGCGAAGCAGCCGGAAGACGGCGTCAATGGCGGCCATCCCGGAGGAAAATACGTAAGCGCTTTGTCCGCCTTCCAGTTTTGCGACCGTGCGCTCGAGCGCCTGACGATTGGGATGTTTGGTCCTTGCATAATCAAAGCCCTTGTCTTTGCCGAGCTCTGTCTGGACGTACGTGGAAGTCTGATAGATTGGCGCGACAATGGCGCCGGTGGCGGGATCAGGCTCCTGTCCCACGTGAATCGCGTCGGTAGCGAAACCCATCGATACTCTCCTGCTAGCTGCTGGCTGCGGAGCGGTGAATCCCGCGCTGGCGCACTCCCCGCGCGCTCGATGCTCCGAAGTTAAATGTACGGAATCTCGGGAGACAGCTGCAATGATTGACGATCGCTGTTTCCTGCCGAGTAGATTCTCAGAAGGTACAGGAGCATAGAGCGGCAGTCAATGTGCACGGCGAAAATGTTGTTGGATCAGTTTCCGAGCCCGTCATCCGACGACCTTTACTCGTACCGCAGGCAATCGATGGGATCGAGATTGGCCGCCACGTTTGCCGGATAATAGCCGAAGAACAAGCCCACGCCGACGGAGATCCCGAAACCAATTGACACCCACAGATAAGACAGAGTTGCGGGAATCGAAGGAGCGAGAGCACGCACCAATGTGGATATGCCGGACCCGTTCAAGATGCCGATTGTGCCGCCGACCAGGGTGAGGACCACGGCTTCCAGCAGGAACTGCAGACGTATGTCAGCTCGGCGAGCCCCGATAGCCTTGCGTACGCCAATCTCCTGCGTGCGCTCCGTCACAGAGATGAGCATGATATTCATCACGCCGATTCCTCCAACCAGCAAACCTATCGAGCTGATCACAGTCGTGAGGATCACGAGTGCGCCGGTAAGTTGATTCCACAGATTGCTGAGAAAGTCCGGCGAACTCAGCTCAAAATCATTACCCTTGTCGGGAGGGACGCGGCGCAAGCGGCGCATCGCCTGAATGACCTCGCCCTGCGCCAGTTCGATGTTCACATTCTTGGGGACTGTGAATAGCATCACCAACTCTTTGGCCTCCGGGTACTGCTTCTTGAAGTTGCTGAGTGGGATGATGGCGAAGATGTCCACTCCGGGACCCAGGAACAACCCTTGGTCGTGCTCGAAAACGCCGATGACCTCGTACGCGCCACCGTTGATGCGCACTGTCTTGCCAACCGCGTCCGTGTTGGGGAAGAGCGATTCGCCAATGGCCGCGCCCAGCACCACGACGGGACGCGCGTGCTGCTGGTCGAAGGCGCTGATGAAGCGGCCTCGCGCGACCGCAAACAACGGAATTGCCTCCGTATACTCCGGCTCGGCGCCGCGCACGATAACTTTCTCGACGCTATGGTTCCCGTTGGTGATCAGATTGCTATCCCCAAAGAAAAAGCCGCGCGTGCCAACGGTGGTCACGATCTGCGCGTCAGGAGCGGCTTGGCGGATAAAGTCGGCATAGTTGTATTCAAGATATCTGCGTGTGCGGATACGTTCCGGCATATGCGCAGGGTCCATCCCCGGCGGAAATCGTGTAAGAAAGTAAGTGCGCGAGCCGAGGGATTCCACTTTGTTCTGCACGAACTTGTTCAAGCCTTGAATGATTGCCGCCATGGAGATCACCGAGGACACCCCGATGACGATGCCGAGCACGGTCAACGCGGAGCGCACCTTGGACGAGCGCAGTGTCTCCATTGCGGCGAAGAAATTCTCCCGGGCCTGAGCGACCGTCATAATTGCCATCAGTCAGACCTCAGGGCGACGACCGGATCCAGCCGTGATGCGCGCAAAGCCGGATAGATTCCGAAGAATAGTCCAACCGCGGAGCTAAGCAACACTCCCAGCACGGCCACCCAGGTCTGCACAGAAGCAGGGAAGGGTGTATACGTACGCAGGGCTAGCGCGACCAGAAATCCTAGCGTGATGCCGGCGACGCCCCCGGCAATGCACTGCATGACGCTTTCCACCATGAACTGGCCCAGAATGTCTTTCCTGGTCGCGCCCACGGCGCGCCGGACGCCAATCTCCCTCCGCCGTAGGGTTACGCTCACCAGCATGACGTTCATGATCACAATGCCCCCGATGACCACCGAAATGGCGCTCACCATAATGAACACGGCGAAAAACGCCGAGCTGATGCTGCGCCACAAAGCCATATAACTTTCCTTGGTGCCGATGAAAAAATCATCGTCCATATTGCCCGCGAGATGGCGCCGCGACCGCAAAATCAGATGTGCCTGATCCTGCGCCTTTTCAAAGTTCTGTGTGCTCGTCTTGACGTTGATGGTGACGCTAAAGTGTATCCCCTGAATACGAAGGAAAACCGGCAGCGGGACCATGACGAAGTTGTCCTGATCCTGGCCGAGAACGCTGCCAATTTTTTCCATAACCCCTACCACCATCAATTCATCGTTGCCGATACGAATGGACTTCCCGAGCGGCTCCATGCCGAGAAATAGCTCCCGCACGAGCGTGTTGCCGATCAAGCAGATGTTGGCCCTGTGTTCGGCCTCTGATGGAGTGAAGTAGCGGCCGACTTCAACCGTGCGCGAGTCAATATCTGCCATGTTTGCCGTTTGCCCATAAAGGCTTACGTCCTGCAGCTCTCTGTCGCCGGCTCGTGCCCGAACGCTGGTGTTGGCGCTGGCGCCGACTTCTTCGCAAGCACTGCATCCTTCGGCAATGGCGGCCATGTCTTCGATTTCAATTTTCTTGTATTTAAGCGCTTTGATGATGATGTTGAAGTCCGTCACTGCGAAAGGCGTGCGCGCGATCTGGAACACGTTTGTGCCCAGATTGGCGATCTTCTGTTCAACATAAAGGTTGGCGCCCTGCACGATGGTCATGACCGTGATGAGCGTGGCCACACCCATCGTCAGTCCCAGCATCGTGAGCGAAGCGCGCAGTTTGTGCCCGCGCAGGGCACTGAAGCACTGGCCAAGATTGTCGCTGACAGCGAGCATGGCGGTTGAGGAGATTTCTCCAGTTACCTTATCAAATCCCGCGTAAAGGAATTGCTAACTTGCCGAAGATGTTGGAACCATCTCTAAGAGAATACGAAAGAAGGGCGGCAGGAATTACATTGTTTGATGAGTGTCGCTCACTTGGCCCTGAAACGAGCTAGCCGTGGAAGTGCCCTCGGCTCGCAGGAGATTGCACTGAAGTTCATGTCCGTAGTGAATTGTCCGTGATAAACGAGGAAGCGTTGACCGAGCCGATCAACTCCCGAATCGTTGGCAAATGTGGAAAGTGTCCCACTACTATTAGTGAGCGGTCATGCAGTTACGAACGTAGCTGGTGGCGTTTGGAGGAAAGTTGCCATCACGGAAGAGGAGCGAGACACTTGACCTGCGGCGTGAGAGCGTAGAGGATAGATTGCATTCCAACATGAAACAACGAATCGAGATTGGCTTGCGGGTTGTGCTTGCTGCGCTTGCGCTTTGCGCAGGCTTGCGAGCGCAGAGCGGGCAAGACGCGGACGCCAAGGCGCACACGGGCAAATCCGATCCGGTGTCGCGCGTAACGATTGAAGTGTCTGGCGGCGAGAAAGAAACTCCGGTGGAGAATGCCAGCGTTTATTTGAAGTACGTGGAAGAACGCAAAGTGTGGAAAAACAAGAAGGTGGAGCTGAATGTGAAGACGAACCGCGACGGGGCGGCGCACATTCCGGAAGCACCTACGGGAAGAGTTCTGGTCCAAGTGGTCGCGGATGGCTGGAAGACCTATGGACGGTGGTACGACATCACTGATGCGAAGCAAACGATCAAGGTGCATTTGGAAAAGCCGCCGCGGTGGTATTGAGAGAAAAGTTTCAGAGTGAAACCGTTTAGGGTATAAGAGTGCAAGGGAAAAGTTTGGGCCTTCATCAACTTCTTTCACTCTCGAACTTTTTCACTCGTACACGACGCAGTTGCACAGAAACAGTGCAAACCGCATTAGAGTACTGAGAACTGTGTAGTTAGCCTTAGAAAGGGCGCTCTTTTCCACAAGCTTATCAACACTTGTGTTGAAAACTTCATCTCGCAGAAATATTTTCCACGAAATTCGGCATGAAGTTTGCTGTCCGCAGAAGCTCGCGCGTTTTGACCATTCTGAAATGGCAGTGATAGAGTTAGGGCTCGGAATCTCAAAATGAACGAGACCTACGACGCGCCCTTCTCCCTCTTGCAAATGTTCTGGGGCAACATCACGGCGCGGCCGCTGCGTTCCCTCCTGAGCGTGATTGCCATTGGCATCCAGGTGATTTTGGTTTTGATGATCGTCGGTCTCACTTCGGGAGTGATTTCCGAATGGGGAAAGCGCGTGGAAGGCGTCGGCGCGGACATTTTGGTTCAGCCGCCGAACTCGCCTATTTTCTTTGCGTTCTCCAGCGCGGTGATGCAGGAAAGTCTGAGCGATCGGATGGAGAAGCTGGCTGATGTCGACGTTGTGGCGCCGACCGTGATTCTCACCGAGCCAAAAAATCTGATAATGATCTACGGAATTGACTACAAGCGGTTCAACGCGCTAAGCCGGGGGTTTTTGTACCGAACGGGCCGGGCTTTCCAGGGGCCGGACGAAGCTTTGGCGGACGATATCGTCGCGCAATCAAAGCACTTAAAGGTAGGCGATCACATTACGCTGCTGAACCACGGATTCGTCATTAGCGGGATAGTGGCGCACGGAAAAGGCGCGCGATTTTTTATTCCGCTGCGCACCGCGCAGGAGATTGCCGGAGTCGAGAACCGCGTTTCGATGTTCTACGTGCGCAGCAAGAGCGACACGGAGAAAGCGCGTGCGGAGATTTTGGGGCTCAATCCGAAGAACCGCGTGAGGTCTACTTCAGAGTATGTGACATTGATGAGCTCGTCTAATCTGCCGGAGCTGCGGCCGTTTATCCGTTCCATGGTGGGACTGGGCATCGTCATCAGCTTCCTCGTAGTGCTGCTCAACATGCACACGATGGTGATGGAGCGGACGCGCGAAGTTGGGATTCTTAAAGCGCTGGGGTTTTCCCGGCTTGATGTTGTGCGGATGCTGCTCGGCGAAATGTTAGTGCTTACATTGCTGGGGAGCGGGCTGGGAATCGCTCTGACATTTCTGACGCAGGCAATTTTGAAGGAGACGACTCCCGGCTTGATGATTTTAATTTCCACCCGTTGGATTTTCTCGGCAATCCTGCTCGCCGTGGTCGGCGCGGCGTTGGGCGCGGCGTATCCGGCGTTTCGCGCGGCCAGTTATGACCCCGTAGTGGCACTTGCCTATGAATAGCAGAGGCGATGAATGGTCTTGACGGCGGAAAGACCAATCACGGAGAAGCATTACATCGCCCGCATCCTGGAGCGGCGGGATTTCGCGGAGGATCTTTGGGCGATTAAGGTCAATCCGGGCGGGCCCTTCTCGTTCAAGGCCGGCCAGTACGCGACGTTGGGAGTGGAAGAAGAAGGGAAGCGAATCGAGCGGGCCTATTCCATCGTGTCGTCGCCCTATGAGGAAGGATTGGAGTTTTTCCTCGAATTGGTCCCGCACGGCGAGTTAACGCCAAAGCTGTACAAGTTGCAGAAAGGCGACACGATGCTCTGCCGCAAAATCGCTAAGGGGCGATTTACCCTTGATCTGCGGAGCGGGCGGACAAATCATCTTTTGTTGGCGACGGTCACCGGCATTGCGCCGTTTGTGAGCTATGTGCGGACGCTGTACCGCGACTGGAAGGCGGGGGACACCCCCATGCCAGGGAACCACAAGCTGTACTGCATAACGGGCGGCAGCAGGTCTTGGGAATTTGGCTACCGCGAGGAAATGGAACGAGTTGCGGCGGAAGTGCCCTGGTTGAAGTTCGTTGCGACCATCAGCCGCCCCTGGGAGGATGCAGCCTGGACCGGTGAGACGGGACGCGTCGATGACCTGGTGCGAAAATACGTTTCCGAATGGGGGCTAAAGCCGGCGGAGACCACCGGATACCTTTGCGGGCATCCCAGCATGATTGAGAACGGACGGGGCATTTTGCAGCGAGCGGGATGGCAGAAGGGCTCGACGTTTGAAGAGGTCTATTTCATTCCAGGCAAAGAAGTTACCGCGGAATAACTCTAAACACCCAGCGACTTGGTTTCGAGCTGGCTCGAGACGTCTTCTATCACTGCGAGCGGGCAAGCCACGTGAACGGATTCACGGGCGTCCGTGACATCAATCAGCAACTTGCCATTGTGGGTGCGAATGCGTACGTGCTGATTGGCGTTTTCGACCTCCACCAGCTCCGCTTCCGGATACTTCTTTAGCTCCTTTGTCAAAGCTCGAATCGTGGGAAGCCAGGGACCGACCTGTGCTGCGGCGCGTTCGAGATGGCGGCCGGGAACCACATGCAAGGCGATGGGGACGATGGCTGCGGGAACCCAGACGTGGACGTGGCGGCCATCGTAGTTGTCCTCGTCAACGCGCATCACGCCATCGTGAAAAGTATAGGCACCCGCCACAGCCACAGTGCTGCAGAAACCTAAAGCAAGCTTGGCTAACAACATGCGACCCTCCCGTTTGGCGTATTCTGCTCGCCTCGCATCATGGATTTTAGCGGTCCACTAATCCGAAATGTTTTTGGAGTCCAGCCACACACGCACGACGTTCTCTGCGTCCTTGACTGAGACAAGCTCCGTATCTCCCTGAGATGAAAGCGCATGGAGGCCAGCGACGAGGTCCAACTCGTCCTTGTTGCCGGAGAAGAGCGCATCTACTACCTTGATGGGCACCTTCACTTCGACCTGAGACTTCTTGGGCCGGTTCTTCTCGAAGACATGAACGAACAGCATCCCGTTGTGCTTGGCGACGCGGACATCCGAATCCTTATTCTGGACAGTGACGAACTCGCCGTCCTTGGAAGTGCGTACGGCGTCTACAAGCGCCCTTAAATCAACGCCGTGGCAATCAATGTCGTCGAACCGGACCCTGCCGCTGTGCAGGCGGTTCTTGTTGATGGTGGGAAGCACCT
>DATBYP010000036.1:0-27003 GCA_036513675.1 Candidatus Acidiferrum sp. | reverse complement strand
AAATCATTATGCGCGTTGAAGAAAAACGATAGCTGCGGCGCGAAATCGTCGATATCCAGCCCGGTATCCAGCGCCGCTTGCACATACGCGATGGCATCCGCCAGCGTGAATGCCACTTCCTGCACCGCCGTCGAACCTGCTTCACGAATGTGATAGCCGGAAATGGAAATGGTGTTCCACTTGGGCAGGGAATCGCGGCACCACGCGAAAATATCCGTAACGATGCGCATCGCCGGCCGTACCGGGTAAATGTACGTGCCCCGCGCGATGTACTCCTTCAAGATATCGTTCTGCACCGTGCCAGAAAGTTTCGTCAGATTCGCGCCCTGCTTCTTCGCAACCGCCACATAAAGCGAGAGCAAAATCGCCGCGGTGGCGTTAATGGTCATCGACGTCGAAACTTTTTCCAGCGGAATGCCGTCGAACAGCCGCTCCATATCTTCCAGCGAATCGATGGCGACTCCCACTTTGCCCACTTCGCCCAGCGCCAGCAGATGGTCGGAGTCCATTCCGATTTGCGTCGGCAAATCAAACGCAACGGAAAGCCCGCTCTGCCCCTTGCTCAGCAAATAGCGATAGCGCTGGTTGGATTCCGCCGCTGAGCCGAAGCCGGCATATTGCCGCATCGTCCACAGCCGGCCGCGATACATCGAAGGGTAAATCCCGCGCGTATACGGAAATTCGCCGGGGTAGCCGAGTGCTTCCTCGGGATCCCAGCCGGCAAGACTTTCTTCCGTGTAGAGCCGTTCCAGCGAAAGCCCGGAAGGCGTAGTGAACCGCTCCCGCCGTTCCTTCGGTTCCTTTGCCGGTGATTTCGTCTCGGACATACCGT
Organism: Candidatus Acidiferrum sp.; assembly: GCA_036513675.1. GTDB lineage: Bacteria > Acidobacteriota > Terriglobia > Acidiferrales > UBA7541 > Acidiferrum. The sequence continues at coordinate 26,171 of DATBYP010000036.1, read as the reverse complement.
CAGCGCACCTTGCGTGCGCGTAGAAACTGCGTAACCGAAAAAAACGCAAACAGCCCGGCGACGCAGACGGCCAGCGCGATCAGCCAGGGCGCCACGTCGCGCGTCCAGGCGCGGAACCCGGCATTGAGCCAGGCCAGCGCCAAAATTGCAAACACCGCGCCGGTTGTTTCGTGAAAAAGCTGCCTGAGAACGCGCCAAAGACGCCGAAAACCTGTTGTCTCTGGCGCTGGCTGCGCTGTGCGGCTTAGTGTGCCCACAGGGAACATATTAACGCAGAATCAGGAGCGCCATGTATTGCTAAGCATCGCGCCAAAGCCGCATATTTGCTCGCAAACCGCTGTGAACACTTTGGAGACAACGTCCCCAACCTTGCTTGTATCCAACACAAGGTGAGCCTAAAATGTTTACAGAGGTAGGGGAGACCGCCCTTGCAACTAGACGACCACCTGAAAAACCTGCTGCGTGAATTGGGACACGCCATAAACGACACCGTATCGGAGTCCGACCGCATCACCGGCGCCATCGCCGGCGTACGCGCGCACGGCTACGATATTGTGTTGAAGCTGGACGCCACCATCGGGCTCGCCAAGCGCGATGCTGCCGCAGCCGCAGCGGAATCAAGGTCAAAAATGACCCCACAGGACAAGCGGTTTTTGGAATCCCTGCGTATTCAGGTGGATCAGGAATCCTTCGATCAAGACCCCGACAAAAAACCTGTGGCGCGTCTGACCATGACTCCGCAGGATGTGCGGTTCCTCAAATCCCTCCGAATCGCAACGGACGATCTGGAATGAAGTCGAGGCTGATCGCAGGTTCGGGCATCGCTGTGCTTCTTCTCGTGGGCGTTTGTTGCTCCTTTGCGCACGCACAAGGGCCCGTCCCCGTGGTAGTTCCCATCGTTGTGGACACCGTCGCTCCGATTGTCGTGAGCGCGGTCAAGCCCAAACCAAAACCCGGAATTGCCAAATTTGAAGGTTTCGTGATGCACGCCAACATCGCGCAAATTACCGTGCGCGCCAAAGGCAACGACATGGCCATTCGCACCTTCCCGCTCTCCGAAGCCGCCGTCGCGAAAATGCAGCAAATTGTCGACAAGGGCGGCTACCAGTACGGCGATAAAGTGACCGTGCTCTACGATGCTGTTTCGCAAAAGGCCATCAAAGTAAAAGGCAAACCTTCCAAGGCTATCTGATTCTATCGAGCTGCTGTGCTTCGCCTTCCCGCTGTCGCCGGACGCTTCTATCCCGATAATTCTAAAGAATTGACTGCGCTGGTTCGCGAATACGCTAAACCGCAGCCGGGAAAAAAATCGGAGCACGTACAGGCTTGCCTGGTGCCACACGCCGGCTATAGGTTCTCCGGACATGTCGCCGGAGCCGTTTTTTCGCACATCGCGGTGCCCCAAAAAATTGTCATTCTCGGCGTCCGGCATTTCCCGCGCGGCCAAGCCCTTGCCATGCTTTCCAGCGGAGCTTGGAGAACGCCGCTCGGCGACGCCCCAGTTGACGATGCACTGGCCGGCGCGCTTCAAAAGGAATGCCCGATTCTCCGCGAAGACCCCGTAGCACATAGCGCAGAGCACTCGATCGAAGTTCAACTCCCGTTTCTGCAGGTCCTCTCACCGGGCTTTGCCTTCGTGCCCATTGCGCTCGGCACCGTACGCTTCGATGACCTGGTGGCCGTCGGTGAAGCCATTGCCCGCGTCCTGGCCGCCCATCCCGAAGTGTTGCTGCTGACGACTTCCGATTTGAATCACTACGAAGATGAGGCAACGACGCGCGTAAAAGACAACCAAGCCATTGAGCAAATTCTCGCCCTGAACCCGCGCGGCCTCTACGACCTTTGCACAAACGAAAATATCTCGATGTGCGGCCTGGGACCGACCGTAGCAATGCTCACCGCTCTCCGAGCGCTCGACGCAAAGCAAGCCGAACTGGTCCGGCACGCCACGTCCGCGGATGTTTCCGGAGACACAGGCAACGTAGTCGGTTATGCCGGCTTCATTTTTTCGTGAGCAAGCCGTGCGCTGCTCAACTAAACGCTAGTGAGGACGCCCGCCAGAGGACGATGGATGCGACGCGCCCGCAGACGGCGCAGAACGGCCCGCCGAAGGTGCAGCCGAGCCCCGCGACGAGCCACCCGATGCACCCTGATTCCAGCCACCGCCACCCGATGAGCGAGCAGTGCCCGGAGAGCCAGTCATTCCAGTCGACGCTCGCGCCGGTGGTGGGGCCATCGCGCGCGACGGAGGCGCCGCGTTCCGCGCATTGTTCACAGGTATTCGCACATTTGTCGCAGCCCCGGCGGACGCGCGCCCCGGAACAACAGCTTGACCAGCACGTTCGCCACCCGCATCTTTCACGCCTTCAGCCTTGACCGCGCCTGTCGCCGACGAAGACGCACTCTGCGGCGCTGCCGCCCCATTAACAAATCGATGTTCCCGCGCATCGAAGGCAATCGAAGAGTTGCGGTCCATCGTGACCACCCGCGCGTTGCTGCCGCCGCCCACGATCGTCCGCGAAACGCGCGCTGGCGCAGTCGATGCGGCCACCGCCGTGTTCGTCAACGATTCGCGCGGCGGCGCCTTCATCACTTTCCAGTTCTTCCCCGCGTCCGCACCCGAATTTGCCAACGCTTGCTGCGATACCGCGCCGCCCGCAACGGGGAAAACTCCCCTCGTCATATTGATTGGCGCTTTACCCTTCACGTCCAGCGGATGCGCCGGCACCAATCCCAGCAAGCCATTTTTCGATCGGATGAAAACGCCAGTAACAGGCCGGAATGGCGCAACTCCATTAAAGCCCCGCCCGAACCCAAGTCCCGGCGACCACAGCCATCCATAAAATGGGTCGAATACCCAGCCCCCGTAGTGGTACGGCAGCCAACCCCACGGCTGCGAGCCGATGAACGTCGAACCGAACACCGGATCAGTAAACCAGCCGCCTCCAGCGAAGGGCGACCAGCCCAGCCCCACTCCGTACGGCCGCCAGCAATTTCCGTATCCGCCAATCGGATACCACGAGCCGTATGTGTAGAGGTCCGCCATACCCGAGCTGTAGTAGGGCGAACTCACGTACTGCTGCGCCGCCGTAGTCGCGGTAACCACCGAGTCTTCGCGTCCCGATACCCAGCGATCGAAATCATCATTCTCCGGAAGCCGCGCGATCTCAGTCGAATCCTTGTTACTCGCCCGCATCGACAATGACTGGCCTTTGGCCAGCGCCGTCGTCTTATCCTTCCGCAAAACGCTGACGCGCCCTTTGCTCACATCCACCACACTGCCGTCATCGAAATTGTCCAGCCGGAAGCCCGCGCGCCCATCCGCTTCCACCGTGAAGTCGCCGCCCGTCACGCTGAAATAATCCGCACTCGCAGGATTCACATAAAACGACGCCGTGCCCTGCCGCAATACCAGCCGCGTGGTCTTCGCACCGTCCTCCAGCGAAAGATCATAAAACTCCAACACGGTGTTTTCCGCGAGAAACGCCATCGCGCCATTTTCAAATTCGACTTCCGCCCGCCCATGGTCCGTTGCCAAAACGTAGCCCTGCCGGATCGGCAAATTCAGCGTAGCGCCTTCCCAAGCGGCCTTGTCACTCGTCAGCGGATCGCCCTTAACATCGCGCGTGAAGCGCACGTCACCCTGCACCAAGCTCAGGCGAATAATGCGCGCGTGGCTCGAGTCAGCTCGCGCCGGAATCCACCCTGCAAACAGCAGCCCCAAAGACGTCAGAAAAATCGAGCGGAACAGAATGCGGGAATTCATGATGAGCCCCCTTCGGGTCCACGGCCCCATATTAGTAAGACGGCCGTCTAACCCTGCGGGTTGCAAAACCCACGGTAGGTTCCATAGTCCCGCGCCGTTCTGCGCACGTCAAGCTCCGCGACGCACGCCGCTAAATGAGGTAAGCAACATCTGCATACAAAATTTGCTCCGTGGAAATCAGTTTCTTTGCTGTTCTTGACACGATGCAACCGAATAGCTACGTTGAATGTGGGGAAGTGTTCGCCAGAATCCCGCGTGGTGGTCCTGGGTCGATCGTTCTGCACAGGGCGTTGGTAAAACTAACGGGAAATCACTCACGATTCGTGGGAGTGCCTTTTCTTTTTTCATATTCAGTCATGGGGGATGATGATGCGAGGAGTGTTTAGGATTTTTGGAGCCATGTTGCTGCTGTCTGCGCTGCTGCCAGGAGGCCGCGCTTACGCCCAAGGCGGCGCCACCGGCGCCATCGGCGGCGCGGTGGTGGACACCAGCGGAGCATCCATCAGCGGCGCGGAAGTACAAATCATCAACGCGAGTACGGAATCCATCGTCCGGAAACTCTCCACCAATGCGGACGGCGAGTTTGTCGCCGCCCTGCTGCCCCCAGGAACCTACGATGTGGTAGTAAACAAGTCGGGTTTCGGCGAAGCCAAGGCCCCAGGCCTCGAAGTGCGCGTGACGGAAACCACACGCGTCACCATCTCGCTGAGGCCAGGCGCTGTTTCGGAAACCGTGCAGATCTCTGCCCAGGTTACGAGCGTCGAAACTACCAATGCCACCACTGGCGAATCCATTGGCACCTCCACCATTCGCGAGCTGCCCCTCGCCACCCAGAACTATCAGCAACTGCTCTCCCTTTCGGCGGGCACGCAGAGCGAACTCAACGCCTCTGCGCAGCTCGGCCGCGGCAACGTGCGCATCATCGTGAACGGCCAGCGCGAGGACAACAACAACTACCTTATCGAAGGCATCAGCGCCACCGATTACAACGTCGCGCAAGCAACCTACGTTCCGCTGCCGAATCCTGATGTCATCCAAGAGTTCAAGGTGCAAACCTCGCTCTATGACGCCAGCCAAGGCCGCAACGGCGGCGGCAACGTCAACGCCATTCTGAAGTCCGGCACGCGCGAATTCCATGGCGACGCCTACGAGTTCTTCCGCAACGACATCCTGAACGCCAACGAATTCTTTTTGAACCGCCAAGGCTTGCCTCGGCCTTCCGTGAAGCAAAATATCTTCGGCGGCAGCGTCGGCGGACCCGTAGTCAGGGAAAAGCTAGGATTCTTCTTCGTGAATTATCAAGGTACGCGGCAGCGTAGCGGGCTTTCCCCAGGGACGTTCATCAGCACCACCATCCCCAATCTTCCCGCCGACCGCTCCGACGCTTCCATTTCACAGGCCTTTTTCGGAAACGCCACGACTCCAATCGATCCTGTCGTGAGCAAGCTCTTCAACTTCAAGAGCAATCAATTCGGCGGAACGTCCAACGGTTTTCTGATTCCGAGCGGAGATCCGGCAACCGGCGCATTCGCCATCAGCCGTCCCGGAAAATATACTGACGACCAGTTCACCACCAACTGGGATCGTGAGTTCCGCGGCGGCCAAGACAAGCTCTCCGTCCGATTCTTCTTCTCCGATTCAGAAAGCTTCTTGCCTTTCGGTGGAGGCGATTTGCAGGAATCCCTCGGCAGCACGTTGGCCACCAGCATCGCCGCCTCCGCGTTGAACTTCCCGTTCGATACGCCCGTGCATACGCGATTCTTCAACGTGACCGAGACGCATCTTTTCTCGCCTACTCTGGTCAACGAATTCCGTTATGGCTTCGTGCACATCGGCGACAATCTCATCAACGTTCCACCGGTCACCGCCAACGATTTGGGCATCGACCGCCCCACAAACAAAGTCACCACCTCCATCTATAAATTCGTCTTTGGCAGCTCCGGTTTCGAAATCGGCCCCGCTCCTTTCGCAGACCAGTTCCAAACTCAAAACAACCACAATTTTGTCGACACCTTAAGCTGGGTGAAGGGCAAGCACGTTTTCCGCTTTGGTGGCGAATTTACCAGCGTCAATCTCGACAAAATTTTCCCTCAAGTGTTTAACGGCGAGCTCTTCTTCACTAACACGCCCAACGGAAACACCGATTTTCAGAACTTCTTGCTCGGAACCCCGCAGTTCACCTTTGGGGGCGGCGGTTTGGCCAATCACCAGTACCGCAGCAACAATTTTGGAATTTACGCTCAGGACGACTGGAAAGTTCGGCAGAATCTAACCCTCAACCTCGGCTTGCGGGCGGAATGGTTTGGCGCTTTCCATGACAACCTTTGCCACATCGGAAATCTCGATCCAAGCTTGGCCAACCAAGGTCAGTTCCCCTTCGTGTATCCCTCCTGCGTGAACAAGCTGAACCTCGCCGGGCTGACCGGCAGCGCGAACAACACGACTTACGACAATAACTATTCGACCGGCATCGGGCCTCGCATCGGCCTTGCGTACGATTTCGGCGGCCATCACACGACAACGCTCCGTGCGGGATACGGCATCTATTACGTTCGCGAAGATGTAGGCACGGTCGACCAGCTCTCCTTCCAAACGCCGTTCTTGCCGGTCGCGTTCGGCGGAGGCGCCCCCGGATGCTTGGGCAGCTTCTTCTCGCAAACTCCTTTGCCTGGTTGCCCGAATCCCAATCCCAACGCCCTTCCGCAAGCCGGCACACTCGACCCGACATTCGTTCCGTGCCTCTCGGTTTTCCAGGGTTTCCCGGGAGGTGACACCACCCAGGCCGCGAACTATGGTCCTGCCACCGGCGCTGCTTGCCCTGGGCCGCTCCTCTCCAGCAACATTTTCGGCTTGCAGGTTCCGCGGCATTACGTCGTGCCCAATACCCAACAATGGAATTTGACGATGCAGCGAGCATTGGGGCGCCAGTGGGTGCTGGAGATAGGCTATGTCGGCGCCAAGGGTACGCACTTGCGCGAGACACGCAATAGCCTGCAATCGCAGAATGCCACTCCATCGAACCCAGTGAAGATCAGCAGTTCGTTCTGCAACCCGAATCCATGTGTGATTACCGCGAATACGTTCGGCAACGCGGTGGCTCGGTCTCGCGCACAGGGTATAAACGGATACGCCGGTTTTCAGCTCTTCGCCGACGATGCTTATTCGCACTATCATTCGTTGCAAACCACGCTTTCACGGCGCTGGGGAGCCGGCTACTTTCAGGCTGCCTACACTTTCTCAAAGTCGACCGACGCCACTTCAACCGGAAATACTGCCTTCAATACAGCTTTCAATGATGAGTCGACCCTTGCGGCCTCGCGAGGCCTTTCCGATTTCGATCGCACCAATCGCTTCGTCGTCAGCTACCGGTATGATCTCCCGTTCTTCGCTGGAGAAACCGGAGTAAAGGCAGCGCTGCTTCGCGGTTGGGCCGTGAGCGGCATCACTATCTTCCAATCGGGCTCGCCGTTCTCCGTGACCGATTCTGGCGCAGGGAGCGCCTTCTTGGGTCTCGGTTCTACCCCCACATTGACCGGCGAGTTGGTATCGGGCAGCACGCTTTCTAGCGCGGTAACCGGCGGCGGCATCCACACACGCATTGACGGCTACCTCAATCCTGCGGCGTTCACCACGGCTCCGCAGCTCTATCCGGCTCAGTGCGCACTGGACACCAACTTCTGCACCACCAACTTTGGCAATCTCGGGCGCAACGTCTTCCGCGGTCCCGCCCAACAGAACTGGGACTTCTCGCTGATCAAGAATTTCAAGATCACGGAGCGGCAGAGCCTGCGCTTCACCACCGACTTCTTCAACATGTGGAACCACGCCAACTTCGGAAATCCCCCCGCCAACGACGTGGAAACCATCGGCGTCCCCAACAGCCCCTTCGGCAAAATCACCAGCACTGTGGGCACTCCGCGGCTAATTCAGTTCTCGCTCCGCTACGCCTTTTAGCCGGGCAGGTCAGGATGCCGCGTTTGAAATGGCGGTATCCTGTCTTACACGCTACCTGCATCCCGCCTCTCTCAGAACGGGACAGCATGCGGCGCCCGTCGTGGTAGGATTCTGAATTCCGTCATGGGACGAATTGCATCACGCATAGCAGAGCTAAACGGCGAAGGGGCGCTCTCCGTCTTTGCCCGTGCCAAGGAACTGGAGAAGCAGGGTCGCTCCATCATCCATCTCGAACTCGGTGAGCCTGATTTTCATCCTGCCGCGCCCGTGGTGGACGCACTGCGCTCCGCCGTTGCCGCCGGCCGCGACCGCTACGTGTCGCCGCGCGGCATTCCCGCCCTCCGCGAAGCTGTTGCCGATTACCTGAAGCGCACGCGCGCCGTGCAAGCCGCGCCGGAACAAGTGCTAATCGCTCCAGGTTGCAAGATGGCGCTCTCCCTCGCCATGATAGCCCTCATCGAGCCGGGCGATGAAGTCCTTTATCCCGATCCCGGATTTCCCATCTATCCGTCCTTTGTGCGCGGCCTCGGCGCCAAGGCCGTTCCCTTTTTTCTCGAAGAGAAGAATCAATTTCAGCCGGACATGCGCGAAATCGTGGGACAAATCTCGCCGCGCACCAAAGTGCTGATTTTCAATTCCCCAAACAATCCCACCGGAACCGTTTTCACCGACGCTACGCTCTCGCAAATTGCCGAGCTTGCGGAGAAACATGATCTTTGGATCATTGCCGACGAAATCTACGCGCGCATCCTCTTCTCCGGCATATACAAGTCTATTTGGTCGCTGCCGCGAATGGCGGAGCGCACCGTCATCATCGATGGCTTCTCCAAGAGCTTTGCCATGACCGGCTGGCGCCTGGGCTACGCCGTCGCGCCGCAGCGCGTGATCGACGCAATGGACCTGCTGGTCCTGAACACCTTCACCTGCGTCGCCGAATTTACTCAGGTCGCTGCAATCGAAGCCTTGCGCGATTCCACAGACGCAGTCGACGCCATGGTCGTGGAATATCGTAAGCGCCGTGAGCTGTTCGTCGCTGGGCTGAATCGTATCCCTGGCTTCCGCTGCCAGCCGCCGCAAGGCGCGTTCTACGCCTGGGTCAACATAGAAGACACGGGACTCTCCGCGCAGGAACTGGCCTCAACCCTGCTCGAGGAAGCCGGAGTCGCCGCCATCGCCGGCGCCGCGTTTGGCTTCGCGGGCAAGAATTACTTGCGGTTTTCACTGGTGAGCGCACGCAATCTGCTGGAAGAAGCGCTCGAGCGCATCGAGCGAGTTTCCGCGCGCTGGCGTGGCGTTGTAGGGGCGCGCTTTAGCGCGTCCCAGTAGCAATCTCGTCCTGCGTTGGGAGACCTCGTAAATGACAAAATCACTGCGGATTGCTTTTGCATCCATGGCGGTGCTCGCAATACCGACCGCGGCGCGGCCCCAAGCCGAGCCATTTGCCTCCCCGCAAGAGATCCGGAGAATCTACGATAAATTATTGCCGCAGATCGACCGCATCCCCATCTACGACAATCACTCGCACGCCACGTTTCCCGACGACCCCGACATGGACGCGCAAGCCGCTCCGCCCGATGAAAGCTCCGTGCTCCGCCTCCGCGACACCAATCCCGAATTTGTAGCGGCAGCGAAAGCGCTGTTCGGCTACCCCTACGATGACTTCCAACCTGAGCACGCCAAATGGCTAGCCGAGAAAGAGAAAGCCGCGGAGAACGCCGGCGGAACGGCGTACTGGGACAGCATCCTCGACAAACTAAATATCGAAACCTGCCTGGCAAACCGCGTCGCGCTCGCGCCCTATCTAGACCCCAAGCGCTTCCACTGGGTTTTCTTCGTCGACTCGTTTCTCTTTCCTTTTAACAACCGCGATCAAACCGGCAAGAACCCCGACATGGGCGTGTACATTCCGCTGCAAGAAAAAGTTCTGCATCGCTACATGCAACAGGAAAATGCAAGCGGCTTGCCAGCCGACCTCGCCGGCTACGAAGCCTTCGTCCGCCAAACCGTCGCCGACAATCAGAAAAAGGGCGGCGTGGCCATGAAATTTGAGGCCGCGTACTTCCGCAGCCTCTATTTCAGCGATCCGCCCCGCGAAAAAGCGGAAGCCATTTACGCGAAATACCACGCTGGCGGCGTGCCTTCCAACGAAGACTATCGCACCTTTCAGGACTACGTCTTTCGCGTCCTGATCGATCAAGCTGGCAAACTCAACTTGCCCGTACATTTTCACAGTGCCGTGGGCATCGGCGATTATTTCAGCCTGCGCAATGGCAACCCGCTCAACCTGGAAAATATTTTGCGTGAGCCGCGTTACGCCAAAACGAAAGTCGTGCTGATTCACGGCGGCTATCCCTATACCCTGGAAATGATTTGGCTGACCGCGGCGAAAAACGTCTACACCGATTCTTCCCTCGTCGGCTATTACGTCTATCCCTCCGAGCTGAAAAATATTCTCAAGCAGTGGATCTCGCTTTATCCCGAGCGCATGATGTTCGGTTCGGACGCTTTCCCCTTCAATGAGGCCGTCGGCGCGGAAGAAACGTTCTGGCTTGCCGTACGTTCCGCGCGCACCGCCGTTGCCGCGGCCCTTGCGGAACTCGTCGCCGAAGGCGCATTCCCCGAAGAAAAGGCACTCGGCCTCGCGCGCATGTATCTCCACGACAATGCCGCGAAGCTCTATGGAGAAACAAAATGACCGCAGCAGCAAAAATGAAGCACATTCCCTGGAAGAGCGTCGAACGCGAACACCTCAATCCGCTGATCGACCGCGAGATGCTCGTCGGCGAAAAGCTCATGCTCGCCCGCGTGCTCATGAAGAAGGGCGCGCACGTTCCGCTCCACCACCATCACAACGAGCAGGTCACCTACATCTTGGAAGGCGCGCTGAAGTTCGCCATTGATGGCAAGGAGGTGGTCGTCCGCGCCGGCGAAGTGCTGTGCATCCCCCCGCACATGCCCCACGAAGCCTGGGCCCTCGAAGACACGGTTGACCTCGATATTTTCGATCCACCCCGCGAAGACTGGCTAAACAAGACCGACGACTACCTGCGAGGGGGCCGCTAGCAGCACGAGGCAAACGCTGCTCTGAACTGGGAAGGAGAAATTTCCTTGCAAACGCCCTACAGTTGGATCGGTCTCAGAGGCACTTCCTGCGCTGCGACCAGAAGCTCTCCGCCAAACGCGCACTCGGCCGGCCGCCGGCCCAGCGCCTCTTCCGCGGAAATTCGCGCCAAATCCGGATTGTTGTTTTCCAGCGAAAGATGCGCCAGCACCAGAAATCGCGCCCGCGCGTCAAACCCGTCCGGGTCGGCCAAAAACTCGCTTACCGCATGATTCGACAAATGTCCCGTGCGGCTCAACACGCGCTGCTTCACCACCCACGGGTACGGCCCCACCTTCAGCATGTCCAAATCGTGATTCGATTCCAGTACCAGGCAATCCGCGTCGCGCAAATGTACCTTCACCAGCGCCGGCATGTATCCCAGGTCCGTGACCAGCGCCAGCTTTACGCCATTGGCGCGAAACGTGAATCCGATCGGATCCGCGGCATCGTGCGGAATCGCAAACGCGTGCACCTCGATATCGCCAACGCAAAACCGCTGCCCCGCTTGGATTTTTTCCACGCCGCGCAGCCGCTTGCCCAGCGTCTCCGGCAGTGTGCGCTGCAGCGCATCCATTGTCGGCTCCGTGACATACAGTGGAGCCTTCCACAAGCCCAGCATCTGCGGCAGTCCGCTGCAATGATCGTTGTGTTCGTGGGTAATCAGGATGCCGTCGAGCCGGTCGACGCTTTGCTCGACAGCCGCCAGGCGGGCCAGCGTTTCGCGCTTGCCAAGTCCGGCGTCAACAAGAAGTCGGGTCCTCTCCGTCTCGAGTAATGTGATGTTCCCCGAGCTGCCCGACGCCAGTATGGACACTCGCAAGCCGATCGCTTTCCCCCAGTGCAGCCCAACAAATTTCCAAAATCATCGCAGAGCGCACCCGTGGCGTCAATGAAATAGCGTTAGATTTATCTAGAAATTTATATTTTGGAATTTATATTTTGGAAGGATAAGTAAAATTAACAAGCCAGGCGAGAGCGATCTAGCGTGAAGCCATTCAGCGAACCGAGCACGGTCACCGCGATCTGCTCCGGCCGGAAGAATTCCTGGGCCAGCGACTGCACGTCTTCGCGCGTCACAGCCCCGATCGACTCGAGAATCTCGTCCAGCGAGTAAAAGCGTCCGAAGTACAGCTCCTGCCGCGCCAGGTTGGACATGCGCGCACTGGTCGATTCCAAGGAAAGCATCAGCGAGCCTTTGAGATGGTTCTTCGCGCGCAGCAGCTCTTCCTCGCTGACCGGCGATTCCTTCAAATCGCGGAATTCCTTCACAATCAGATCGATCACCTGGCCCACCGTTTCGCGCGCCGTCCCGGCATAAACCGTCATCATTCCCGCGTCCGAATACGGCGTCAATTCGCTGAACACCGCGTAGGCCAGCCCCAATTTTTCGCGGATGTTTTGAAACAGCCGCGAAGACATTCCACCACCCAGCAAGTTGTTCATCACCGCGATGGCAAACCGCCGCTCATGCGCGAGCGGATACGACGGCACACCCATGCAAACATGCACCTGCTCGAGATCCCGCTTCGTTTCCAGATGAATCGGCGCCTCGGTGGACGGCGCCGCGTGCCCCTCGAATTTTCCCGCCGGCTTCAACCCGCCAAATTCGCGTTCCACTAAATCCAGCACTTTTTCGTGCGGCACGTTTCCCGCCGCAGTAAGCACAATCCGGTCCGGTGCGAACCATGATTCGAATCGCTTCCGCAGCGCGTCCTTGCTAAATTTGCGCACCGTCTCTGGAGTCCCCAAAATCGGCCGCCCCAGCGCATGCCTCGGCCAGAAGCCGCGCGTGAAAATCTCATGCAGCAGATATTCCGGATTGTCCAGGTCCATCTTGATCTCTTCCAACACCACCTGGCGTTCCTTCTTCACATCCTCGGAATCGAACTTTGGCCGCAGCACTAAATCCGCGATGATGTCGAACGCAATCGGCAGATGCTCGTCCAACACTTTGGCGTTGAAGCAAATCTGCTCTTTGGACGTGAACGCGTCCAGCATCCCGCCTACGGAATCCATCTCTCGCGCAATCGCTTCCGCGGAGCGCCGCTCGGTACCCTTAAAGACCATGTGCTCCATGAAGTGCGCGAGTCCGTTCTCCTCCAGTACCTCCCGGCGCGAGCCGTTGCGCACCCACACACCTACGGAAACCGAGCGCACGTGCGTCATCGTCTCCGTAATGACCACCAGGCCATTAGGCAGCACATGCTTGCGGATGTCCCGGGTCTCCGTCGTCATAGAGGAATTGTGACACACCGCACAGGAAAGAAGAAACCAGGGGAAAAATAAGACGCCAACTCGCCTGTTTACTTAGAGTTGCGAAGAAATCAGAAACGGAAGTCTTCCTTGCATTCGGCAGAACATGGAAAACGCAGGGGTCCGAAAGCTTAAACGTGTTTGGCGCAAGAAGTTATGGTTTACCGCCCCAGTTATAAAACCCACGAAACCAAATTACAGCAGCTTCTCCGCCGGGTTCAGTTTCCCGTATTCGCTGGTGTAATGTAGCGGCACATCCGCGTATGTGCCCTTCTCGCGCTGGTAAATCTCGCAAGTATCAAACGGCTTCGAGTACACATGAATGCTCACTGCCCGCTGATGGAACTCCGCCAGATTCAGCACCTGATGCACCGGCTCCAGCGGATTCACGTAAGCGGGATGCGCCGCGTCCATGTCGTAGATATTCGTCGGCACGATATGGCAAGTACCGCACTTTGCGTCGCGCTCCTCGACTCGAAAATTCTGCACCCGCAGCCTGCCAACCGGAGCGGACATCCAGCAGTTCTGGTCGCGATGATTGTGAATCCGGCTGAACTGCCCGATCTCCCAGCAAATGGTCATGCACTCGAACACATCGTTCTTGAAAATCAGATTGCGCGTGTAATTTCCCTTCGAGAAGAAAAGATACTTCTCCAGTGTCTCCGGCCGCACGGCATGCTGCAAAATGTAATCCTGCACCGCTTCGAGCGTGAACTCCCGCTCGCGCATGGCCGCCAGACCCTTCACCCAATCGTCGATGACCAAGTGCTCGGTCGCGATTTTCACTTGTTTGTGCATCGTGTGCCTCGGGCGTTTCGAAGCTGGAACTTTCTGCCAAATTATACCGCGAGGCAGCAGAGAAGTAGAGCGTCCATTACATCGGGCGTCCGCCGCGGGAACATCTTCGCCGTTCGTGAAATAATGGACTAGGGAATGCGATGGAGCTGCTAGGCAAATCCAAAAACGAGTTACGCGATTTTTGCGTCGCGCTCGGCGAACCCGCCTACCGCGGCGGCCAGATTTACCACGCGCTGTACGCCGAACGAAAATCTTCGGTGCGTGAGATAACCAATCTTCCTGCGGCCCTGCGCGAACGCCTCGCCGCCGAAGCCACTATTACTTTGCCGACCGTGCGGCAAACCTATGCCTCGCACGATGGCTCGGTGCGCTATTTATTCGGCCTGCCGGATTCCGGCGCAGACGCGAAAAGAAAATCGGGTCCAGCCTCCGTCGAAGCGGTCTTCATGCCCAGCGACGGCCGCCAAACGATCTGCATCTCCACGCAAGCCGGGTGCGCCGTGGACTGCCAATTCTGCCTCACCGCACAGCTCGGCCTGATCCGCAATCTCACCCCCGCGGAAATCCTAGCGCAGGTTCTGATCCCCCTTGAGCAGCACAAATCTCAGCTCGCCCCGCAAACCAATCTCGTCCTCATGGGCCAGGGAGAGCCGCTGCTCAATTTTGATGCCGTCATGACCGCGCTACGCATCATTCTCGATCCCGAAGCCCTCGCCATCTCGCCGAAGCACGTCACGCTCTCGACCAGCGGCATAGTCCCCGGTATCGAGCGGCTCGCTCAGGAAAAGATTCGCCCGAAGCTCGCGATCTCCCTCAACGCCTCGAATGACGAGCAGCGCGACGCCATCATGCCCATCAATCGCAAATATCCCCTCGGCGCTCTCTTCGACGCCTGCCGCAACTATCCGCTCCGCCCCTGGGAGCACCTGACGTTCGAATACGTCATGCTGGGCGGCGTCAACGATTCGCTAGAAGACGCGCGCCGCGTCATTCGACTCCTCGCCAGTCTGAAATCCGTGAAGGTCAACCTGATCCCGTGGAATCCCGGCGAACTCCCGTATCGCGAGTCTTCGCCGGAATCGATCGAAGCGTTCCGCAAAATCCTGGTAGATCGCGGAATTCCCGCCTTCGTCCGCTACTCTCGCGGGCGCGACGTAATGGCCGCCTGCGGCCAGCTCGCTTTGTTGAATATTGCTCCGGCAAGCGCCAACACCGCCGCGACCCATCCCTAAAGTTTGCGAGCGGCCAGCCGTCCTTGTTTCGCGCGAATTCCAATCACCGCCATCATCCGCCCGCTCTGCGGCCCTTCTTTGCGATAACTAAACAAGAGATCCCGCTGGCACCCGGTGCACAAGTCGCTCACGAAAATATTCGCCGCAGGCACTCCCGCAGCTTCCAACTGCGAGCGATTCGCCTTCCGCAAATCCAAAAGCACTTTCTTCGGCGGCGGCTGATGCCCAGGCGGCATCATGTTCAGCCATTGCAACGGATTCGGTTCGTCCCCCGTGCGCAGCTCATCAAAAAACTCCGCGGCATTCGCAAATTGCCCGCTGAACGCCGCCGCCACTTCCGTCCCCACCTCATAGCAGCATCCGCCAATGGCAGGACCAATCGCCGCCAGCAAATCCCCCGCCTCTGAGCCAAATTGCATTTGCATCCGGCCGATCGCCTTCTCCACAATGCGCGCCAGCGTTCCGCGCCATCCCGCGTGCACCGCCGCCACCGCACGATTTTTCGGATCGACCAACAGAATCGGCACGCAGTCCGCCGTCTGCACTGCCAGCAGCAGCCCCGCACTCTTCGTCACCGACGCGTCCCCGCGCGAAGGCTCCGTGGGCGCCGTTTCAAAATGCAAAATCGCATCCGAATGAAATTGCAGCAAGGAAACCAGCTTGAAGTCCTTCGCGCCAACCGCCGCCTGCAACCGTGCCCGATTCTCCTTCACGTTTTCCCGCGCGTCCCATTCCGTAAATCCCAAGTTCAATACGCGCTTGCCGTCCAGTTGGCTAACCCCGCCCTGCCGCGTGCTGAACCCATGCACCAGCCACGGCAGCTTCACCAATTCCGGCACTTGCAAAATCCGCACTCCCCGCTGGATGCGCTCCGTCCATCGCGTTGCGCCCACTTTACGCGGGGTTCGCTTTTTATGTTTCTTACTTCTGGCCCTGGATCCCTTGGTCGCCGCCATGCGGGTACCAGTATAATCGCAGTTCGCGAGAGTTTGCCGCTCGGGAACGGGAGGTCTTTTTGATCGTCGGCTTGGGTGTGGATATTGCCGAAGTCCCGCGCATCAAGGCCGCCATCGAACGCCACGGCGAACCGTTCCTGCGCCGCGTGTTCACGCGCAACGAAATCGAATATTGCGAGCGTTTTAGGAACAAATTCGAACGCTACGCCGGCCGCTTCGCAGCCAAAGAAGCAACCATGAAAGCGCTGGGCACCGGATGGGGCCGCGGCGTTCGCTGGGTCGATCTTGAGGTCGTCCGCGAACAAAGCGGCCGTCCCACCATCGCCCTCGCTGGTGAAGCCGCGAGGATCGCCGCACACCTCGGCGTGAACCACATCTCCATCAGCATCACCCACACCGAAGCGCAAGCCCTGGCTCAAGTGATTTTCGAGGATTAGCTGATTCTGTAGGGGCCGCGCTTTAGCCGGCCAGCTTCGCTTACACTGCGGCTGCGCTTGAAAAACTCACGGTCTCGCCGACGATTTGCTCCTCGCGCTCCGTAATCACCACATCTACCCACTCGTTCGCCGCAAATTTTTGCTGTACTCGCATTTGCAAATAGTTGCTCGAAAGCGCCGGCGTGCTCTCCGGTGAGTCTTCCGTCTGCCGCAACGTTAGTACGCGCAACACGCGACCTACTTGCGATCGCCGAAACTTCTTCATCTTCTCCTCGCCTAACGCCCGCAGTTCCCGTGCGCGAGTTTTCACCACCGGCGGTGGCACATGGTCAGCAAGCTGCGCCGCGCGCGTACCTGGGCGTTGCGAAAACGAAAAAACATGCAAATAACTGAACGGCAGGCGTTCAACGAATGCAACCGTCTCCGCGTGTTCGGCGTCCGTCTCTCCGGGAAAACCCGCAATCACATCCGCGCCAATGGCGGCGTCTGGCAATCGCTCGCGAATCAACTCCACACGCCGCGCATAGTGTTCCGCGCGATACCAGCGGTGCATCGCCGCCAGCACGCGGTCGGATCCCGATTGCAGCGGCATATGAAAATGCTGCGCCATCCGCTGGCTCGAGGCGAATAACGCAATCAGCTCCTCGGTCACATCCATCGGCTCAATCGAGCTGATGCGCAACCGCTCCACACCCGTCTCATCCAAAATCCGCCGCAAAAGATCAATCAACTCTACGCGCGACGATAAATCCCGCCCGTACGTCCCTAAATTGATTCCGCTCAACACAATTTCCCGGTAACCCGATGAACTCAGCCGCGCAATCTCTTCGATCACCTGCACCGGTTCCAGGCTCCGGCTTCGTCCGCGCACGAATGGAATCACGCAGTACGCGCACCGGCTGTTGCAACCGTCCTGAATCTTTAGCACCGGCCGAGTGTGATTCCCCTCGCCTCCGGCTACCGGAGCGGCCAGCAATGCTCTCTGCTCGAAAATATCCCCCGTCAAGATTTTGGTCGGCCCATGCAGCAGCGAAAGGTTCTCTTCACCCAGCGCGCTGGCCGGTACAAATCCGCTTGTAGATTCATTCGCAGGCCTTCCCGCTATCGAATCCATCAACCACGGAATTTCCGGCTTGTGCGAATTTCCCACCACCCAGGCGACTCCGGGCAGCGCCGCCAACTCTTCCGGCGCCCGCTGCGCATAACATCCGGTCGCAATCACGCGCGCCGCTGGGTTGCGCGCATGCAGCTTCCGAATCGCGTCTCGCGCTTGCGCATCGGCCGCCGCGGTTACCGTGCAGGTATTCACAATCACCACGTCCGCGCACGCCGATTCGCTCGCCGCCGCGAATCCCCGCTCCCGCAGTTGCCGCTCAATCGCCGCCGCATCCGCCTGCGTCGCCCTGCAACCAAACTGCTCGATGTAAAACGTCGTCATTTCTACGCCTTGTAGGGGTGCGCTTTAGCGCGGCGTCGGCCGCGAACGCTGACTTTACCGCTGATCGTCACCCTATCTTACACCGCTCGCTTTACTCCCCTTGACCCTGCCGCTACAATCCTCTTCCCCATGTCGACGCGCCGCAATCCTTCCGGACTGCATGATCCCAAGCTCTCCGTGGTCATCCCGGTCTACAACGAAAAGCCCACGATCGAAGAAATCCTTCGCCGTGTGATTGAAACTCCTATCCGCAAGGAAATTATCCTGGTCGACGACTGCTCCACCGACGGCACTCGCCAAATCCTCGAAAATCTCGCTGCTCGCCAATCCCGCGGCGAAACCTCTGCTCCCGCCAACGACGGCGACGACCCCATTGAGCTGCGCGATCTCCGCTTCTTCTTTCAGCCGCGAAACCAGGGCAAAGGCGCCGCCCTCCGCCGCGGCTTCGCGGAAGCCACCGGCGAGATCGTCCTCGTGCAGGATGCCGATCTCGAATACGACCCCCGCGACTATCCCAAGCTGCTCGAGCCCATCCTTGACGGCCGCGCCGACGTTGTTTTTGGTTCGCGCTTTCTTGGCGGGCCGCAGCGCGTTCACTATTTCTGGCACTATGTTGCCAATAAGTTTCTTACGCTGCTCTCTGACATCTTCACGAACTTGAAAATCACCGACATGGAGACGTGCTACAAGGTTTTTCGCAAAGAAGTTCTACAAGGCATTCAGATTCGCTCCGACCGCTTCGGATTCGAGCCCGAAATTACCGCGAAGGTAGCCAAGCACACTTGGCGTATCTATGAGGTCCCCATCACCTATGCCGGCCGCACGTACGAAGAAGGAAAGAAAATCACCTGGAAAGACGGCGTGCAAGCCCTCTGGTGCATAGTCCGCTTCAAATTTTCCGACTGAATCTAGTAGCACCGGCGGTCATGCGTTCCGGCATCGGCAAGAGTGCGATGTTGTAGGGGCGCGCTTAGCGCGTCCCAGCCCCAAAGGGGCGAGGCATTTACTTGTGCTGTCTCCTCGGATTTGTGACGTCTACGGCGTCGCCATACGCCGCTGGAACGTTAGCAAAATCAAATCTGCCCGGCGCCGCACGCCAAACTTGCTCAGCAAATTCGACACGTGAAACTTCACGGTGCGCTCCGCGATATTCAGCTTGCTGGCAATCTCTTTGTTCGACAGATTCTCCAGCAGCGAATCCAGCACTTCCTGCTCGCGCCGGCTTAGGTTGGTCACCGAGTCCGTCTTTAGCCGCCGCCCTTGCCCAGTCAAAATCGAATCCACGAAGCCGGATAGCACCGACCGCGGCACCCAGAAACCTCCCGCTGCCACCAGGGGCAGCGCGCGGATCAATTGGTCCCGGGCCTCCACGTACGTCAGCAATCCCTTCACGCCCAGCCGCAGCATCGAAAAACTGTTCGCATCGTTGTGCTGCTCACCCACTACCATCAGCCGAGATTCCGGGCAGCGTTCCAGCAGGTTGGTCAACAGCGCGCCGGTGGCAGGTTTGGCCGCGTGTGCGTCCACCACGTACACGTTGGCTTTTGGCGGATCCAGCGATCTCAGATCCGGCGCCAGTGTTGATTCCAGTTGCTTCAGAATCACTTTGAATTGTGATTTAGCAAGTAAGCGTTCGAATTCGCTCAGCACCAGCGGGTGCGGCGAAAGTATGCAAACCGTCAGTTTGGAGGTCGAGCGTTTTGTAGCCACGATTTTTCCAGCGTAGGGGATAACTGTACCAACGGGCAAGTCCCACGAAAGGGCATGTTCTCGAACTGTTACTGACGCCTACGCCGCTTTCAGGCGTCCTTTGGCCTGGCCCTGCGCCTGCCCGCCGCAGGCGGGTGCGTAGCGCTCCATCACACCTTCCTCAGTAGGCTCCGCTCCTCTTCTAAGCCGCCCCTCTTCACACCTCCAAAATCGCCATTCAACCGCCCAAAAGCCCCCTTCAATGCAAGCTGCTTAGTACCCTGTGGAAAACACAGGTAAAATGAAACTAGTCGGAGTGTGTAGCGGTTTGGCTATTGATCCCACTCCGAGCCCCGAAATTGAGGAGCTAGCGACTTTCGGCCCATGCGCAATCTGACGGAATCCGCCCGAGCTTTCCGCGACCTGCTGTCGCAGCGCATCCTCGTGCTCGACGGCGCCATGGGCACCATGCTGCAGCAGGCCCACCTCACCGCCGAAGACTTTGGCGGCGCCGCGCTAGAAGGCTGCAACGAAAATCTCGTGCGCACCCGGCCGGACGTCGTCCTGGACATTCACCGCAAATACTTCGAGGCCGGCTCCGACATCGTCGAGACCAACAGTTTCGGCAGCGCTCCCATAGTCCTCGCCGAATATGGCCTCGCTGCCGACGCGCATTTGCTCAGCAGCCGCTCCGCCGAACTCGCGCGCCAAGCCGCCGACGAGTTCACAACGTCCGCCAAGCCGCGCTTTGTCGCCGGCTCCATCGGCCCCACCACCAAGGCCATCACCGTCACCGGCGGCGTCACTTTCGAAGATCTTCGCGAAGCCTACTACATCCAGGCCAAGGGTTTGGTGGAAGGCGGCGTCGACCTTTTGCTCATCGAAACAAGTCAAGACACGCGCAACATCAAAGCCGCCTTGCTCGCCATTCAACGCCTTTCTGGCGAAATCGGCCAGCAAGTTCCTTTCATCATCTCCGTTACCATCGAGCCGATGGGCTCCATGCTCGCCGGCCAAACCATCGAAGCCATGTGGGCTTCTCTGCGCTTCGCCAAGCCTCTCGCGTTCGGCATGAACTGCGCCACCGGCCCAGAGTTCATGACCGACCACATTCGCACGCTGAGCCAACTCACCGGCGAATTCGTCTCCTGTTATCCCAACGCCGGTTTGCCCGACGAGGAGGGCAAATATCTCGAGACGCCAACTTCGCTCGCAGTCCAGCTCGAGAAATTCGTCGACCACGGCTGGCTCAACATCGTCGGCGGCTGCTGCGGCACCACCGAGCAGCACATCCGCGCACTCGCGCAAATGACCGAAGGCAAAAAGCCGCGCCAACGTCCCGCAGAGCAGCACCGCGCCATCTATTCCGGCATCGAAACCATAGAAGCCGAAGACAGCACGCGCCCGCTGCTCGTAGGCGAGCGCACCAACGTCATCGGTTCGCGCCTCTTCAAAAATCTAGTCGCCGAAGAAAAGTGGGAGGAAGCCAGCGAAATCGCGCGCCGCCAAGTCCGCGGCGGCGCCCACATCGTTGACGTCTGCCTCCAAAGCACCGAACGCGACGAAAAAAAAGACATCCCGGCCTTCTACGAAAAGCTGATCCGCAAAATCAAAGCTCCGGTGATGATCGACACCACCGACCCCACCGCCGTCGAGCAAGCCCTCACCTATTGCCAGGGCAAAGCCATCATCAATTCCATCAACCTCGAAGACGGCGAGGAAAAATTCGAGAGAGTTGTCCCCATCGCGCACGATTTCGGTGCCGCCGTCGTGTGCGGCTGCATCGACGAAGACAAGCTCCAGGCGCAGGCCTTCACCCGCGAGCGCAAACTCGAAATCGCTCAGCGCAGCTATAAACTCCTCACCGAAAAATACGGCCTCGCACCCGAAGACATCGTCTTCGATCCTCTCGTTTTTCCCTGCGCCACCGGCGACGAAAATTACATCGGCGGCGCCGTCGAAACCATGGAGGGCATCCGCCTCATCAAGCGCGCTCTCCCGGACACGCGCACCATCCTCGGCATTTCCAACGTCTCCTTCGGCCTTCCTGCGGGCGCGCGCGAAGTTGTCAATTCCGTCTTTCTCTATTACTGCACCAAAGCCGGCCTCGACCTCGCCATCGTCAACACCGAAAAACTTGAGCGCTTCGCTTCCATCCCGGACCACGAGCGCCGCCTAGGTGAAAATCTTCTCTTCTCCCATCCGCCCGCGGAACTCCCCGCCGACCATCCGCGCGCCGCGCTCCTGCGCAATGTCCCCGCCGATTGGCGCGAGCAAACGAAAGAGCAGCGCGCCGCTGTAAACCAATTCCACATCGTCGCCATCACCGAGCATTTCCGCACCGCCAAGAAAAAGGACAAAGCCCGCGCCGCCGACCTCCCGCTCGACCAGCGCCTGGCCAGCTACATCATCGAAGGCACTCGCGACGGCCTCGTCGCCGATCTCGACCGCAAGCGCGCCGAAGGCGTTCCTCCGCTCGACATCGTCAACGGCCCGCTAATGGCCGGCATGGCCGAAGTCGGCCGCCTCTTCAACGCCAACGAACTAATCGTCGCGGAAGTCCTGCAATCCGCTGAAGCGATGAAGGCCGCGGTCAGCCATCTCGAACAATTCATGGAAAAGGCGGACACCGCCAAGCGCGGTCGCGTCGTCCTCGCCACCGTAAAGGGAGACGTCCACGACATCGGCAAAAATCTCGTCGAAATTATTTTGAAAAATAATGGCTACGACGTCGTAAACCTCGGCATCAAGGTTCCGCCCGAAGATTTAATCAAGGCTTATCAGCAGCACAAGCCGGACGCCATCGGCCTCTCCGGCCTGCTCGTAAAAAGCGCGCAGCAAATGGTCATTACCGCCAACGATCTGCGCGACGCCGGAATTGAAATCCCGCTGCTCGTCGGCGGCGCCGCGCTCTCCGCGAAATTCACGCAGACGAAAATCGCGCCCAGCTACGGCAAAGCCGTCTGCTACGCCAAGGACGCAATGACCGGTCTCCGCCTGATGAACGAACTAATGGACCCCGCAACCAGAGAAACCGTAGTCAGCGCCCACACCGCGTCCGGCAACGGCGCCGGTGTCACCACGACCGTAAAGATCGCCGAGATTTCCGCGGTTCCTCCGCGCTCGCCCAAAGTTCGCGCTGATCTTCCCATTCCGCCGGTGCACTATCTCGACCGCAAAATTCGCCTCGTCCCAGACCTGCGCGAGATTTGGAGCTACATCAATCCCTTCATGCTCTTCGGCCGACATCTCGGCTTCCGCGGCGATTTTGAAAAACGCTTCGCCGAGCGCGATCCCAAAGCCGTCGAGCTCTTTGAATCCATGGAAGCAGTGAAAAACGAAGCCGCCGAATTCATGAAGGTTCGCGCCACCTGGCAATTTTTCGAAGCTGAATCCGAAGGCAACGCGCTGCATCTTTTCGCGCCTGGCGCAGCCGCCCCGCTGCACACATTTCATTTCAAGCGCCAGCGCGCGGGCGATTTTCTCTGCCTCAGCGACTACGTCCTCGCCCCGCAAAACGGCCAACGCGACCACGTCGCCCTCTTTGTCGTCACCGCCGGCGAAGGCGTCCGCGAGCGTGGCGAAAAAGCCAAAAACGATGGCTACTACTTCAAATCCCACGGCCTCCAGGCCCTCGCCATCGAGTCCGCCGAAGCCTGCGCCGAGTGGCTGCACCGCCGCATCCGCGAAGGTTGGGGCTTCCCCGACCCGCCCGACCTAACCATGGCCCAGCGTTTCACTTCGCGCTATCGCGGCAAGCGCTACAGCTTCGGCTACCCCGCCTGCCCCGACCTGGAAGATCAAGTCGGCCTCTGGAAACTCCTCAAGCCCGACGACATCGGCGTCCAGCTAACCGAAGGCATGATGATGGACCCCGAAGCCAGCGTAAGCGCCCTAGCCTTCCACCACCCCGACTGCACCTACTTCAGCGTCGGCGACGCGCCCGACGCGTAGTCATCGGCGTCATGCGTACCGGTGCATTCTGGTGCAAACCGGTGTAGAATGCTTTTATGCCTCATACAGACAAATCCGTCCGCCAAAGCGTGTCGCTTCCACCTCGCGTCGCGAGGAGGGTCAAAGCCCTCGCCAAAACCGAAAAGACCAGCGCCAATCGAGTCCTCGTCGAACTGATTGAGGTCGGCCTCGCCTCCAAAGAAGCGGAAAAAGAGCGCTTTTTCGCCTTGGCCAATCGCCTCACGGAGTCTCGAGACCCCGCCGAACGCGAAAAACTTAAAAAGGAACTGGCCCGCATGACCTTCGGCAATCCGTGATTGGCCTCTGAACGATGCCGAAGATTCAATGGAGCAATCTCCCGCCAGCCCTGCGCCAGCACTTATTTGATCGGCTTGAAGACCGCAAGATAACTGCTCTGGCGCGAATCCGATCCGGAAGCTCCCGACGGTTTGTGGTACAAGGACTTCGGCACCTTCAAAATCTGCGGCGAAGGCAAGTTCCCCAAAACGTTCCTCCTCAAGGGTCAAGCATCAAAAGGCAAACCTCTCTAGTTCCCCGTTTGACGGCTCCAACCCTAAACCAAATCCTCCAGCTTCAGCGCCATCGCCGGACCCTTCCACGACGCATCAAACTGTTTCCTTACAAATGTCGCGTCATACACTCGGCCCTGCGCTTTCAGCGCCTGCTCCAACCCAAACAGCGCTCGTGGATTCCGCGGGTTGCGCTCCAGATCTTCGCGAAACACCTGCTCCGCGCCGGCATGATCCCCGTTCATCAGCAGCACCGCGCCGAGCGATTCCCGCACTGGATAAAGCCAGTCGGGCGGCTCGTTATATTTCAGCGAATCCTGAATAGCGACCGCGGCGCGAAGCTGATTGACCGCGGCATCCATATCATTTTTGGCGAGCGCAATTTTTCCTCCGAGCACGTTTTCGGCGATTTTGAGCATGTCTTGGGTCTTGTTGTTAACAGGAGCGAGGAAAAAGGCATCCGCCGCCGTTTTCTCTTGAGCTTTGGAGACGAACTTGTATTCCGCTTCCGCTTCGTCCAGCTTGCTGGTGGATGCGAGGGCGAGTCCCTGGGCAAAATGCCAGAACACCGTAGTCATTTGCTGAGAAGGATCAGGACGCGGCATCTTCAGAATTTCGTTCGCTTTATGAAAGCGAACCTCCACAAGAAGGGGAACGGTCATGTACCCTTCCACATCCGGCATGGCTTTGACATGCGGCGCGACAAACGCGGCCAGCATGGCGGCGCTTTCCCTGGCTTGCACGTAATTGCCTTCCATCGCAGCGCAAGTGGCCATGAAGTGGAGGTTGTGGGCGTAGTACATCAAGGAATAAAAGAGCGTGTCGATCCCGGCTGCGCTACTCGCCTTCCTATACGTCTCGTCCGCCGCTACCGCCTTCTCATTCGTTTTCACTGCCGCGTCATGATCGCCGGTGCGAATGTAGATATGCGCGGGCATGTGCACGATGTGGCCCGCCGCCGGCGCCATTTGCGCCAGTCGATTCGCCCCCGCCAAAGCGCGCTCCGGTGAGCGCGACGCCTCCACCGCGTGAATGTAGTAGTGAATCGCGCCCAGATGATTGGGCTCGCGGCGAATCACCGACTCGAGCGTCGCGACAATCTCCTCCGTTCCTTCTTCCGGGGAACCATCCACGTGCCAAAGTTCCCACGGATGCAAATTCATGCCCGCCTCGGCGAATAACGTCGCCGCGTCCAGATCGTCGGGAAATCTCTTCGTCACCTCGCGCATGGCGTCGCGATATTCTTCCGCCGCTCCGCGCAAATCCGATTTCGGGTCCGCCGGAAATCGCTTCGCCAGGGCCGCAATGTACGCCTGATCGCTCTCCGAAGCGGCTTCCGCAAGGCTCGCAGCCTTCTCGATCGCTTGATGCGCCTGCACGAAACGGTCTTGGCTTGCCGGATCGTTGTAATTCGGACCAACCGCCTCTGCGATCCCCCAATACGCCATCGCCAAGTTCGCGTCGAGCTCCGCCGCGCGCTGGAACGACCGCGCCGCCTCGTCGTGATTGAACGCATAAATCAGCCGCAGCCCCTGATCGAAAAACGCCTGCGCCTGCGCATTCTTCGTCGACACCGGGTGCCGCCACTCCCCCAGTCCCGTCATCAACGGCGCCGGCTTGCTCTTCGCCGCAACAGCATGCTCATGCTCCTGCGGAAATGCGGCGGCCGACCCCGAAACCAACGCCAGCGCCACAGCGAGCACGATCCCCATGCCTCTAGTCATTGAATTCCTTTCACGTCGACGAAAGTTTGGGTCGAAATTTGCCATCCAAATCTTGCGCGCATTTTAGCACCACCACATGGTGAGTTCCGGCGTGCTCGGAAGCCGAGCTGTACGGGCAGAGTGCTGGCGAAGGGGGACCCCCCTCCCCCGGTTTTTGCATAAGTGTTCATTCTAAAGGTACTTAAAGTGGTTTGGTTTGTTACACTTTTGCAAGTGTTGATTCTAAAGCCAGTTAGCGGTGGGCTGAACTGCGGAGCAGAGTCGGGCGTTGAAAGCTGAGAGCGCGGTGCGATGGCGAGGCCACGCCGCGGCTGGAGCGCGGTGTTCACGGCTCACG
>DATBYP010000035.1:0-9356 GCA_036513675.1 Candidatus Acidiferrum sp. | reverse complement strand
CCAGAATATCCGCCAGCTTGCCACTCTGGGCATTCCTGTCGTGGCCGGCACGACGGGCTGGTTTCAGCAGTTAGCCTGCGTGCGCGAAGCCGTCCAATCCGGCGGCAGCGCCCTGGTGTGGAGTCCCAATTTTTCGGTCGGCGTCTACCGCTTCCGCCAGATCATCGCGCAAGCGGCCAGCGCCTTTGCCGCTGAGCACGAGTATGAAGCCTGGGGTTGGGAAATCCATCACGCCGCGAAGCGAGACGCGCCCTCCGGCACGCTGTTGGCCGTCGCCGAAGAAATGAAGCAAGCCGGCTTCGAACGCAACATCAACTTAACCGCGAATCGCGCAGGCGCCCATCCTGGAACCCACGAAGTTGGCTTCGATTCCAGCGCCGACACCATCACAATCCGCCACACAGCCAGAAGCCGTGAAGGATTTGCACGCGGCGCCCTGCGCGCCGCGCGCTGGGTAGTCGGCAAAAGCGGCGTATTCGAATTTCGCGAGATCGTAAATGAATTGGGCTGACGACGTAGCCGTTCGCAGGCGACGCGTCACGCATGCAAAGGATCGATAAGGAGAAAACAACATGTTCACAGGCTGCGGTACTGCGCTGGTCACCCCGTTTCAAAACGATTTCTCACTCGATGAATCTGCCTTGCGCCGGCTAGTGCGGCGGCAAGTCGACGCCGGAATCCATTTTCTAGTTCCCTGCGGAACCACCGGAGAAAGCCCGACGCTGACTAACGACGAGCGCAGACGCGTAGTCGAAATAACGTTGGAGGAAGCGAACGGCAAAATCCCAGTCGTGGCGGGCGCGGGAGGCTACGACACCGCCGACGTAGCGCGTGCCGCGCGCGAGTATGAAGCCATGGGCGTTAGCGGCATCCTTTCCGTCACCCCCTATTACAACAAGCCCACCCAGGAAGGGCTGTACCAGCATTTTCATTTCATTGCCCGGGCCGTCTCGCTGCCAATCTTGTTGTACAACGTCCCCGGCCGGACGGGAGTGAACATCGAGCCCGCCACGGTAAAGCGCTTGTCCGCCATTGACACGATTGTCGGCGTCAAGGAAGCGTCCGGAAACATTTCGCAAATGGCCTCCATCGCCGCAATCGTCCCGGACCATTTCGTGATTCTCTCCGGCGACGATGCCATCACCTTGCCGCTTTTCGCCCTAGGAGGCCGTGGCGTAATCTCCGTCGCCTCCAACGAAATTCCCGCGGAAATGGCCCAGCTCTGCAATTTCGCGCTGCAAAATAATTTTCCAGCCGCGCGCGCAATTCACGCACAGTATCTGCCGCTAATGGAGGTGAACTTCGTGGAATCCAACCCGATCCCCGTGAAAGCGGCGATGGCCCGGATGGGACTGCTACAAGCCGTCTGGCGTCTTCCCCTCGTTCCGCCGAGCGCAGGCTCCCTGGGCCGCATTCACTCTGTACTGGAGACGCTCGGCCTCATCGAGAAAAACTATGCTGCCGTCGGAAATTGAGCAACTATTTGACTGCCCTCCGCCGGAGTACACCGATGAACATCGCCGCACCTTCGAGTCCTTCAAAGGCGCGTTGAATCGTGGCGAAGTCCGCGCCGCCGAACCCGATCCTGCCTCGAATACGGGCTGGCGCGTCAATGCGTGGGTGAAGAAGGGCATCTTGCTCGGCTTCCGCATGGGCAAGGTCGTCGATATGTCCATTGACCGCCTGCGCCAACCTTTTTTCGACAAGGACACCTACCCGCCCAAAGCTCTCAGCCTCGCCAGCCAGGTGCGCATTGTTCCAGGCGGCTCCAGCATTCGCGACGCATCCTACGTTGGCCGCGGCGTCACCTGCATGCCGCCGATGTTCATCAACGCCGGCGCATACGTCGACGATGGCACCATGGTCGACTCCCACGCCTTGATCGGAAGTTGCGCTCAGGTCGGCCGCAATTGCCACATCTCCGCAGGCGCGCAAATCGGCGGCGTGCTCGAGCCTGTCGGCGCCTTGCCCGTAATTGTCGAGGACGAGGCAATGATCGGCGGAAATTGTGGCATCTACGAAGGCGTTATCGTCAAGCGCCGCGCCGTGCTGGGCAGCGGCGTAATCTTGAATGCTTCAACCGCGGTCTATGATCTCGTGCGCGAACAAATTTACGCGGCCGCCGACTCTAGCCCACTCGTGATCCCAGAAGAAGCCGTCGTAGTTCCCGGCTCCCGTGCCATTTCCCATCCTGCCGGAGAACGTTGGGGTCTCTCCCTCTACGCCCCCGTCATAGTCAAATATCGCGACGCAAAAACCGATTCGCGACTGCTCCTCGAAACCCTCTTCCGCTAGCGGTATGCCCCAAATCTGTTTAGCTTGAGCCAGACTTTTCGATTCGTCCGCGGCACATCACGGTGGGTTACTGCTCCCGGTCGCACGCACGCAGTCTTTTTAGTGCCATGGCAGCCGAGTGCGATTTGCCCCAGTGGCACATCGCCTCCAGCAGCGGCCCGAGCGACTTTCCGAGGGGAGTAATGGCATATACCACGCGCGGCGGCGTGTCTGGGTATACGGTACGCTCAATAATTCCTCTAGATTGTAGTTCGCGAAGTTGTTGGGAGAGCGTTCGTTGCGTGATCCCGCTAATACCGCGCTTCAGCTCCGAGAACCGCTTAGTGCCTTGGAGCAGTTGCTCGAGAACGGCGGCCTTCCAGCGCCCGCCAACGATGCGCGCAGTGGTTTCCACCGGACAAACATCTGGCCTTTTTCGCATAGTGCACCTAGTACCCGATTGTATACCATGTACCATCCGTGTGCCACGTATTGCAATATAACCATACCCACCTTCCTTTCATCTTATCTGACCACGAAGGTTTCGGTTAATTCGTAAGCGGCACGCAGGCTCCGAAAACCAATCGAAAACTCGTAACGAGAACCGCAGCAAACGACCCGGGAGAGGCCCATGCTATTGGAAGCAATGACGCCGTGGAACAAAAAGCAGAGCGCCGTGACGTTGCCGCTAATTCTCAGCATAGTCTTGGCGGCTGTAGCCAGTCTAAATATCGGGTGCTCCAGCTCAGCTAAGTCCAATGCTGCTCCAGCGCCGGTGGAAGTAAGTGTGGCCGAGGTTATCTGCAAGCAATTGGGAGACAGTGACGAATTCACCGGGCGCCTGGAACCAGTGAATTCCGTCGAGGTTCGCCCGCGCGTTTCCGGCTACTTGCAAAGCGTGCATTTCAAGGAAGGCGCCATTGTTCGTCAAGGCGACCTCTTGTTCCAGATCGACGCGCGACCCTTCCAGGCGGAAGTGGATCGCCTAAAGGGCGAACTCTCGCAAGCCAAAGCCCAGCGTTCGCGTGCCCAAAGCGATTTTGAGCGCGCGGAACGCCTTCACAACAATGACGGAATGTCAGCCGAAGAGTACGACCGGCGCGCCGCAGTCCGCAACGAAGCCGAAGCCCGCATTGCCGCCACGGAGGCGGCGCTGCGCGGCGCGGAACTGAATCTGGAGTTCACGCGCGTAACGGCTCCGATTACGGGCCGAGTGGGGCGAGCGGAGATCACGGAAGGGAATTTGGTCGAAGGGGGAGCGGGACAGATCAAGCCCCTTACCACTCTGGTTTCGCTCGATCCTATCTACGTGTATTTCGATGTCGATGAGCAGACCTACCTCAAGTATGCGCGTGTCACGCAAGCCCACGGAACAGGTTCGCACGAGTTGCGCGGCGAAGCGCTATTAGGTCTGGCGGACGAAGACGCATTTCCCCACGTCGGTCAGGTGAGCTTTGTAGACAATCAGGTCAGCTCCTCGACCGGAACAATTCGCCTGCGCGCCACTTTTGCGAACAAGAATTTGGCTCTAACGCCCGGGCTCTTTGCGAGGATTCGGCTGCAAGGAAGCGGGGCGCACAGTGGCTGCCTGGCAAAAGACGAGGCGGTCGTTACAGACTTGAATCAAAAGTACGTTTTTGTCCTTGGCAAAAACAACACGCTTGCGTATCGGCCCGTGAAACTTGGCCCCATGACGGAGGGACTGCGTGTGGTGCGTGATGGCTTGCACGAGGGCGACGTGATCGTCGTAAGCGGACTGCAGCGCGTGCGACCAGGAGCTACTGTCACGCCCAAGAGGGTTTCTATGGCGAGCCGACTCAACTCATCGGGCGATGCCTCCATGCAATCCGGCCTTGCGGGTCACGAGGAGAAGTCCCACGAGCGGAAAGTGGGAGACTAAGCAGGACCGCCATGAATATCTCTAATTTCTTCATCAAGCGCCCTATCTTTGCGGCCGTAATTTCGATCATCATTTTTGTGATCGGAGCAATCGCTTATTTTCGCCTCCCCCTGAGCGAATATCCGGAAGTCGTGCCGCCGACTGTCGTCGTACGCACGAGCTATCCGGGTGCAAATCCGACTGTCATTGCGGACACCGTAGCGTCGCCTCTGGAACAGCAGATCAACGGCGTCGAAGGCATGCTCTACATGTTTTCGCAAGCCACCGCTGACGGCGTGATGACTCTGACCATCACGTTCGGACTGGGCACGGACCTAGACAAAGCGCAAGTGCAGGTGCAGAACCGTGTATCGCAAGCGCTTCCGCGATTGCCGCAGGAAGTCCAGCGCCTCGGTGTAACGACGGAAAAAACGTCACCCGATTTGCTGATGGTTGTGCACCTTGAGTCTCCGGACAACCGTTACGACATGTTGTATCTGGCAAATCTGGCCATTCTCCAAGTGAAAGACGAGTTGGGTCGCCTCCCTGGCGTCGGCAACGTACAGGTCTTCGGCGCGGGCGATTTCAGCATGCGCGTATGGCTGAACCCGAACAAACTGGCCTCGCACAACTTGACGGCAACGGACGTGGTGCAAGCGATTCGCGAACAAAACGTGCAGGTCGCGGCGGGTGTACTTGGTGCCCCGCCGACAAATACAGGAAGCACCGCGTTTCAACTGCTTGTAAACACACAGGGACGCCTCACGACCGAGGAAGAATTCAGCAACATCATTGTGCGCGCCGCCAAGGATGGCCAAATCACGCGCATCCGCGATCTAGGCCGTGTCGAACTGGGTTCCAGCACCTACGCACTCCGAAGTTTGCTGGACAACAAGCCGGCTGCTGCGCTGCCAATTTCGCAGCGGCCAGGTTCCAACGCACTCCAAACTTCGCAACAGGTACGCGACACGATGGAGCGTCTCAAGAAATCATTTCCGGAAGGCGTGGACTACAAAATCGCCTACGACCCGACCGTTTTCGTGCGCGAATCGATTCAAGCGGTCGGACATACCTTTGTTGAAGCGCTGATCTTGGTCGTCATCGTGGTGTTGGTCTTCCTGCAAACGTGGCGCGCGTCTGTCATCCCGCTGCTGGCGCTTCCCGTGTCACTAGTTGGAACCTTCTCAATCATGCTGGCGCTGGGCTTTTCGCTGAATACCCTGTCGCTGTTTGGCCTCGTGCTGGCGATCGGGATTGTGGTGGACGATGCCATCGTGGTTGTCGAAAACGTGGAACGCAATATCGCACTCGGACACGAACCGCATGAAGCTACGCGCCGTGCCATGGAAGAAGTCAGCGGACCAATCGTGGCTATCGCTTTGGTGTTGTGCGCGGTTTTCATTCCCACGGCGTTCATCGTCGGGCTGTCGGGTGAATTCTACAAGCAGTTCGCGCTGACCATCGCCATCTCCACCGTGATTTCAGCCTTTAACTCGCTCACGCTGAGTCCGGCTCTTGCGGCGCTTCTCCTCAAGCCTCACGATGCCAAGAAGGATCGCTTTACTCGCGCTATCGACTTTGCGTTTGGCTGGTTCTTTAAGTTGTTTAACCGACTCTTTGGCCGCGCATCCGGCGGTTATGGAAAACTTGTAACGCACACACTGCGTTCCAGTGTGATTGCTCTTGTCGTCTATGCCGGTCTGGTGGGACTTACCATTTTCGGCTTCTCGCGTGTGCCCGCAGGATTTGTTCCCACGCAGGATAAGGGATACCTCGTGTCATTGGCTCAGTTGCCGAATGGCGCCACGCTCGATCGCACCGAAGATGTGATTCGCAGGATGTCCGATATTGCGTTGAAACATCCGGGCGTGCAAAATGCCGTTGCATTTCCTGGCCTGTCGATCAACGGCTTCACCAACAGTCCCAATTCCGGCATTGTGTTCGCTACCTTGAAACCCTCAGAGGAACGCAAGTCTCCCGACCTTTCCGCGAACGCAATCGCAGCCGATCTGAACAAACAGTACGCATCCATCCAGGAAGCATTTATCGCAATTTTCCCGCCGCCACCTGTCCAAGGATTGGGTACGGTGGCCGGCTTCAAACTCTACGTTGAAGATCGCGCTGGCATGGGCTTGGAATCGCTCTACAAAGAGACGACGTCAACGTTGCAGAAAGGCAACCAGACACCGGGGCTGATAGGCGTGTTTTCCAGCTTCGACATCAACGTCCCGCAAATCGATTCTCATGTGGACCGCGAAAAGGCCAAGACCTACGGAATCCCCCTTGGCGACGTGTTTGACACCATGCAGGTGTACCTCGGTTCGCTTTATGTCAACGACTTCAACCGTTTTGGCAGAACGTATCAGGTGAATGTGCAGGCGGAGTCGCCCTACCGGCTCCAGCCCGAAGATATCAGTCACCTTAGAACAAGAAACGTCGCCGGAGAAATGATTCCGCTGGGATCGATCGTCACGGTTAAGCCGATCTATGGACCGGACCGCGTCATGCATTACAACGGATTTCCCGCGGCGGAAATCAATGGGGCGGCCGCGCCAGGATTCAGTACGGGCCAATCAGAAGGTGCGATCGCCAAGGTCCTGGACGATCAATTGCCAAACGGAATGAAGTACGAGTGGACCGAGCTAACCTACCAAAAGATTCTTGCCGGCAACACGATGGTTTACATTTTTCCCCTCTCTGTTTTCCTCGTGTACCTGGTGCTCGCCGCACAGTACGAAAGCTGGTCGTTGCCCCTCGTAATCATCCTGATCGTTCCGATGACTCTGTTTTCCGCCATCGCCGGGGTCTGGCTGCTGAAAGGCGACAATAACGTCTTCACCCAGATCAGTTTGATTGTTCTCGTCGGCTTGGCCTGCAAAAACGCCATCCTGATCGTGGAGTTTGCCCGCGAGAAACAGCTTCAGGAGGGAATGAACAGGGTCGATGCGGTGCTGGAAGCGTGCCGGTTGCGTTTGCGGCCGATCTTGATGACATCTCTCGCCTTCACCATGGGCGTCATTCCTCTGGTGCTTTCTACCGGAGCCGGATCAGAAATGCGCCGTGCCATTGGCGTCGCCGTATTTTTCGGCATGCTGGGCGTCACCGCGTTTGGCTTGGTGTTGACTCCCGTCTTCTACGTGGTAGTTCAGCGATTTGTGGAAGGCCGGGAGATCAAAAAATCGGCTGCTAGCGCAGGAATTTCGTCCAGCGCTTCGGCGGAGGCCTAAGCCTGTGTTGACACGCTTTCAAGAAACCTTCCTTCTGCCCGTTGCCCTGCTGCTGGCCAACGGATGCGCGGTCGGTCCCCATTACAAATCGCCGCAGCCTGCCGCGGTGAAATACCACGCAGCAGACGCGAACCTCGTAACGGACCAGCCGTTTGATAGCCGCTGGTGGAAGCAGTTTGAAGATCCGGTTCTCGACTCGCTCGTCGATCGATCCCTGGCATCGAACAACGGCATTCGAATCGCACGCGCCAGGCTCGCCGAATCTCGTGCCATCTTCGACGAAAGAAAGCTGGACCGTTTTCCGACCGTGCCCGTCACCGCGTCCTACCAGCACAGCAAGGAACAGATTCCCGGCTTCGGTGACGAGCGCCGCAGGATCAACAACTTTACCGCCGGTTTCGATGCTTTCTGGGAAGCGGACTTGTTCGGAAGGGTTAGTCACGGCATCGCGGCATCTCGCGCTGAGAACCAGGCGTTCGAAGCGGATCTTCACGATGTGCAGGTCAGCGTCGTCTCTGAACTCGCCCGCAACTACTTCGAGCTTCGCGGCGCGCAATGGCGCCTCGGAGTGGCCGAACGGAGTCTTACGAATCAACGCGAGACGCTGCGACTGACCCAACTCCGCCGTGACGCTGGTGTAGGCGAAGAACAAGATGTTGCCAGCGCCGCTGCCCGTGTAGCAGCTATTGAGGCGACGATTCCATCCCTGAACCTAGATGTCGCTCGCGCGGAATACCGGTTAGCGGTACTCACCGGAACTCGCCCCGGCGAGCTTAATGCAGATCTCGCACCGCGTACGTATCCCGCGATCGCGAAGGCTCTGCCTATCGGCAACCCGGGCGAACTGCTCGAGCGTCGACCCGACGTGCGTGCCGCGGAGCGAAGGTTGGCTGCGGCCACGGAACGTCAAGGCGTTGCTGTCGCGAGTCTTTTTCCGGTAGTCAGTGTTTCCGGATTCCTTGGTTTCGTAGCGGGACGCGGAAGCACCTTTTTCACCGGAGACTCGCGAGCATGGTCTGTATCACCAGGTCTGTCGTGGTCCGCGTTCGATCTAGGCCGGGCACGCGCCCGCGTGCGCGGTTCGAGTGCCGCTACCGAGGAGACGCTCGCCTTCTATGAAGAAACCGTTCTCCGCGCCCTGGAAGAAACGGAAGATGCGCTGGCAAACTACCACGCCCAGCAAG
Source organism: Candidatus Acidiferrum sp. (assembly GCA_036513675.1). Taxonomy (GTDB): domain Bacteria; phylum Acidobacteriota; class Terriglobia; order Acidiferrales; family UBA7541; genus Acidiferrum. Next base: position 792 of record DATBYP010000035.1, on the reverse strand, counting down.
CACGCCTTATCAAATTGAATGATCAGGCTCGCGAGAGTAAGCGCGCTGCGGATATCGCCCGCCTGCGGTATCGCGAAGGAGTAGTGGATTTTCTCTCTTTGCTGGATGCCGAGCGAACGCAGCTGCAAGCCGAAGACGCGGTCGCACAAAGCGAACAGGATGTCTATGTGGCGGTGATCGCCCTCTACAAAGCCCTGGGTGGTGTACCAAGCTGAGTTGGACAATCAGAAAACGCTCAACCCGCGGATTCTGCAGCCCAAAAAAAAGAACAAGTGTAAGATGGTCGCCGTTATCCCAAAGCCGGAGGTTCCATCGGCCCAGTTTCGGGCTTCCACCATTGGCCATGGACAAAAGAAGCTTTATCAAAATTCTTTCTGCGATGATGGCTGGCCCCGTCGTATCCCCGCTCTTCGCCCGGCTGCCGGCCTCTAAACTGACAAACTGGGCGGGCAATTTCGAATACAGCACCGAAAATTTATACCCCGCCAACTCCGTTGAACAGGTGCGCGAGTTTGTCAAAGCCCAAAACAAACTAAAAGTGCTGGGCACACGCCACTGCTTCAACAAGATCGCCGACAGCACAAGCCATCTCCTGTCCCTGAAGGCGATGGACGGGGTAGTTGCGTTGGATCCACAGGCGCATTCCGTAACCGTCGCCGGCAGCATGACTTACGGCCAATTGTGTCCCTACCTCCATAGCAGGGGCTTTGCGCTACACAATCTGGCTTCGTTGCCGCATATCTCTGTCGCCGGATCCTGCAGTACCGCTACACATGGTTCTGGCGACAAGAA
>DATBYP010000034.1:0-16687 GCA_036513675.1 Candidatus Acidiferrum sp. | reverse complement strand
GCCGGACGAAGCCTCGCTGCGCAGGGCGTACTGGCGAGATAGGTCCGAGGCTCGCCGCGAAGCGCTGATGCCATTTCTTTGGACGGTAATCGCAAAACAAGGACAAGTTTTCGGCAATCGCGATAAAGGTTCGGACGCGTTGTTACAAATGGGCTGAACTTTTCTTATCCAGGCTACAACGAGACGCTTTGCGGCTTTGCCGATCCGCGTATCAAAAGCAATGACAAAGTCCCAAATCCGAATGTTACCGTGCTGGAGTGGCTGAAGAATCGGCCTTCCTTTCAAGGCGAGATTGCGGCTTTCGGCGCTTGGGATGTAATCGCTTCCGTTTTCAATCCCGTGCGCTCCAAAATTACCGCGAATGCCGGCTGGGATCCCTTTACGGCCATTGCAATGACGCCCAAATTGGAGCTGCTGAACAATCTAAAAGCAGAAACGCCACGCGTCTGGCCCGACGAGCCGTTCGATGCGATTCCGTTCTACACAGCTATCGAATACCTGAAAGAGAAAAAGCCTCGCGTTTTGTATCTGTCACTCGGTGAAACCGACGACTGGGCTCACGCGGGGCGATACGCTGATTATCTCGACGCCGCTCATCGCGCTGATGCCTACGTGCAAGCGCTTTGGGAGCAAGCGCAATCGATGCCGGAATATCGCGGCAATACAACGATTATTTTTTCTCCTGACCATGGCCGCGGAAAGGCGCCTCACAAATGGAAAGACCACGGGGAAAGAATTCCAGACTCGAAATACATTTGGATTGCATTTCTCGGCCCTGACACGCCAGCTATGGGAGAGCGGTCCAACATTCAGCCCGTAACGCAGAACCAGATCGCGGCGACATTGGCGGCATTTCTCGGCGAGGACTACCCCGCGGAAGTCGGCAATGCTGGCAAGGCCATTGCGGACGTGCTGCCGCATTGAGCCCAACGTCGCTATCAGGTTTTCGCTCCGCCGTCTACGCGGAAACGGCTTGGCGTCCAACGCGGAACGCACCTTGCGGCGGAGCGTGTTCAGCGAAAACGGTTTCGAGAGGAAGACGCCGTGTGCAGTTTGGCGGGGTCACTCAAGGGCGGCGCGTGACTCGGCGCTTGTCTCCCCAATACAATACAAAGAAGACCTGACAGCAATGTCGGGTAGAGACCTGCTTGTCAGCCCATACTCCGAGCCGTAGCATGCCGCCACGTAAAAGCGATCACGGCGAGAGCGAGACTCGCCGACGGACGGGTGCCAACCTTCCAAACCCCATCGGCACCCGCCCCCGCCTCTTGAGCCGGTGCCCAGGACGCGAAGGGGACCGCACATCTGCCTGTGCAATTTGGATTGGCCATACCCACCTGAAAAACGAGTTGTTGCCGGGCACAGCGTTCGTTACCTACGCGAGCTGGACCTAATTTGCCCCGAAGGTTTCTCTGGGAGTGCCCAAGCGAACAGATCTCCGCCGCTTGCGACAATTACGTACTGCCGGCCATCAAGCTCATAGGTAATTGGCGCGTTTCCCACATGTCCGATGGCGGAATGCCAGAGCGTCGCACCGTCACTGGTTCGCAATGCCATAACGCTGCGGACGGAGTCGCCAGTGAAGCTTAAACCTGAATCCGTGGTAAGAACTCCGGCCGATGCCCACCCACCGCCTAGATCATGGTTCCAGCGAATTTTCCCGGTTTGATAGTCGATCGCTCGCAGCACGGCTTTTCCGAAGACTCCGTAATCGGCGCCGGCCCAGCCCACCGTACCGTGCTCCGGCTTGGAAAAGTAAATGCCATAAGCATCCCGCGAGCTAACCACCAGCAAACCCGTCTTTGCGTCGAAGCTAGGCGAACGATAATTCGTCGCTCCTCCTTCATCGGGCGCAACCAATCGGCCATCCCGCGCAGGATCCTTTTCGGGATTGTGAATTGGACGACCGTCCTTATCGACACCCTTTGACCAGTTAACTGTAGCGAAGGTGCTCGTCAAAAGGCTCTTTCCATTGGTGCGATCGAGCACGAAGAAATAACCATTGCGCGAAGCTTGCAGCAACATCCTCTTAGGAGAACCCTTAAAGTTTCCGTCCACGAGAACGGGAACTTCCACGGCATCCCAGTCATGCGTGTCATGAGGAGTGGCTTGAAATCCCCAAACGAAATCTCCGGTGTCCGGGTTCAGCGCTACGATGCTGCAGGTCCAGGGATTGTCGCCGGGGCGGGTCTGCGCTGCCAGGACCGGCGTAGGATTTCCCGTACCCACGAACACAAGATTAAGCTCCGCATCGTATGTCCCCGTAATCCACATGTTGCCGCCAGTCGCACCGCCACTTGGGGATCCCGGAGTGCCGGGCTGAGCCGTAGCGTAAAACGTCCACTGCGTCTGGCCCGTTTCCGCATCAAGCGATTTGAGCATTCCGGGAATGTTGTCAAAATCTCCGGAAAGCCCCACGAGTACGTGATCGCGCACAATAAGCGGCGCCACCGATGTCCAATAACCCTCCTTCACGTCCGCTAGAACGACGTTCCATCGCACAGTTCCATCTCTCGCATTGAGGCAGACAAGGTGATCGTCCGGCGTAGTGAGGTATACAGAATCTTTGTACAAGGCGACGCCGCGATGGCCAATATGGAAGCCCTCGTTGGCCGGATAGGTGTAGTGCCAGACTTGGGCCCCCGTGCGGGCATCGACAGCCCAAACGTTATCCGGGGTCGATACATACAAAATCCCGTTGGCGACAACTGGAGAAGACTTGATTTGGGCTGCCTGGCCTGTTTGAAAGGCCCAGGCGAGTGTCAGTTCGCGAACATTCGCCGGAGTAATCTGACTCAAATGGCTGTGGCGCCGGCCGGAGTAATCACCGTGATATATCGGCCAACTGTCGGGCGTCGGCTTTAAGAGCGCTGCGGGATCAAGCCCCTGTGCGAACGTAACTACGCCAAACACGCACGACAAAACTAAGACCGCACCGAGAGCAAACATCTCCCTTGCCAGCTTCATTCTTGCGCCACCTCGCGAGAGAAGCGTCCGGCAGCAACGCCTCTGGTATTTTCACCGCCCACATGCAGCTCTAGCGCAATGTCTGGAGGTACGCCAAAACATTGTGCATTTCTTCGTCGCTATACTTTCCTAATTGCTCGATGTGTGCTTCAAGTGGATTCATCACGGTGAATTTCACTTGCGTGACAGGCCAGGAGCGATACCATCCTGATGGATCGATCAATCCAATCGTGAATTCATCGCGATACGCCAATTTTCCAGTCACGGTTTGGCCTGAGGGAAGTGTCACTGTCGCAGTTGGTGTCGCCTTCGTGACCTCAGTACCTCGTTCGTTCTCGCGATAAAGCATGCGCCTCAGAAGATCTAATCCAGGGAGCTTCCCCGCAATGCCCGCAAGGTCGCCGCTGGGAGAGTGACACTTAGCACAGCCGCCGGCGCCGTTGAAATACCGCATCCCAGCTTCCGCGTTTCCCGTCTGCAGATCGCTGACGTCGACCGTACGTCGACGGCCTTCCTTTGCTTTTGCCTTTTGGTCATGGATGAATGCAACCAATGCCGCGAGTTGTTGCGGGTCGACGTTGCCAAAGGCCGGCATTCCTTTGTCCGGCCGTCCGTTCCGGACCACTACCCCGATCTTGTCTCCATGCACGTCTTGCTCAACGAGTGCCGACGCCATCAGGTCCGGACCGCTTTCGCCACCTCCCGCATCGCGTCCGTGGCAGAAGCCGCATTGCGCGGCGAACAAAGTTTTACCAGCCAGTATCTGTTCCACTGTCGCGGGTGATTCCGGGACAGGTCGGGAGGCGGGTTTGGCGGCCGCGGAGTCTTGACCGTTACTACTCTGTGCGTAGGATAGAGCCGCGATGCAGATGCCCAGGGCAAGTACAAGCCCGTACCCCCTACTTGCACGCAAGCGATAGAAGCGCGAAGACATCATGTAGAACTCTCAACTGGCTGAATTAAATTAGTTTTCACCCGCCACACAGTATTACATCTCGCGTCATTTTGCTCGTACAGAAGCAACATTAGAATTTCGAGTTCGATGTTGGACTTGCGTGGAAGGGATGCCGTGGCCATTACGATGGTGCCGGGGCGCGCCTTGCACATAACAGTGACCTTGCCGCCCGTCGGATTCCTTTCCAAATCGAGCTTGCAGCATGACCAACGTCGCTGCACTCTTGGCGATGCCCATCAGAGCTGGCGGTGCCGGTTACGAGTACCCTTTTGCCGCCCCGGCGAGGCCCTGCAGAATCCAGGATGTCCGATAAGCTGCCAGCTCAACCAGTCGATGCAACACCATCTAATCAGTTCATCCGGCAATACTTCCTTCTAGCAAACCGACCTGTCCGGCTGTACTCAATCAGACCTAGCCAGGGCGGTGTTCCGTTTGAATCAGCGCTTGCGGACGGCCCTTGAGTGCTGAAAGCCCTGCGCGTGGGCTTCGAGCTGGTGTTGCGTTGACCCATTGAGACCGCCGCGTTTACCAGGCATCTGGATTACTTCCGAGTGGCCTGTCATCCGTTCGGAGTTGGTGAATTGCGAGTTACGGCGAGCACTGCTCGGGAAATCCCTGTTTCGTACATTATACTGAATGGAGTTGGGTTCTCGCCGTGGAGCACGAACGACCTCTCGCACATCGCCTAATGCCCGATTCTGGCACGCCATCGGTGCTGAGTGACGCGCAGATCACGCAGTTCATCCATGACGGCTTCGTGAAAATCCCTGGGGCTTTTCCGCGTGAGCTTGCGGACCAAGGCCGTTCTATCCTCTGGCGGGAAACGGGTTGCGATGAGGCCGACCCAACCACCTGGACGAAGCCGGTGATCCGGCTCGGCATGTACGGACAGGAGCCATTTGCCAGGGCCGCCAACACTCGGGTCTTGCACCAAGCGTTCGATCAACTTGTTGGTCCAGGCCGGTGGCGGCCTCGAACGGATCTCGGGACGTTCCCGATTCGATTTCCTTCGGCCCAAGATCCAGGAGACGCCGGCTGGCACGTCGATAGCAGTTTCCCTCCTGATTCCTGCGACACGACCGATTTTCTGAACTGGCGCGTCAACGTGACTTCAACGGGAAGGGCCCTGTTGATGCTTTTTCTTTTCTCCGATGTTGGCGAAGGGGATGCGCCGACACGCATTCGCGTCGCTTCGCATCTCGATGTCGCACGGATTCTGGCTCCAGCGGGGGAGTACGGTTTATCGTTAAGAGATCTGGCCGCTGAGGAGACTTTTGCTAAAACTGCTGCGCGGGGCGAGGTACTGGCGACAGGTGACGCAGGCACCGTCTACCTGTGCCATCCGTTCTTGGTGCATGCAGCTCAACCGCATCGCGGCTCCCGCCCGCGCTTTCTCGCACAACCGCCACTGACTGAGGCTGAGCCTTTTCTGCTCGACCGCAAGGATGCGGCGTACTCGCCTGTCGAGCAAGCTATCAGGATCGCTTTGCAGGCCGCCTGAGGTCGGCCGGACAAGGGCGACCGCATCGATTCGCGGTTATGGTTTTTGTTTAGCCCGCGGATGGCCACGACTTTGGTGCCGCTTCCTACTCCAAAGGGGCGCCCTTTTATAATGCGTTCATCAGCCATTTGATCCCAACCCAATTGACGGACATCTGCCATTCATGAAGCAGGTTCAAACACCATCTAGCTCACGTCGCACCCAGTGCAGTCGGCGCGACGTTCCGCCCGGATACAACGTCCATCTGCAGAGCTGGATCGGCGGCTGGTACGTAAGTCACCGCCAGGCCAAGCTCGCGCCGAATAATATTGCAGCCCTGTGCGATGGCGGTCGCCTTGTAGAACGCTATCTCGCGGTTGCAGCCCTGACGCCCAAAGCCACAGTCGCTCGACACAATCAGGCGCTCGGGCGGAACGTACTTCAGCGCTTTGCGGACTTCCGCGGCCACGTCCTCCGGCCGATCTGTCTGCAGGGTACGATGGCTGACGGCACCCAGGCAGATCTTCTTCTTGAGATCGTTCTTGAACGGCTCAAACAGGTCGAGATCCTTCTGATTCCGATCCTTCATCTCGAGCGTCCACACGTCGCCCCGGCACCGCTCCAAATAGATCTCGATGGAGTTCGCGTAGCTAGTATCCTCCATCACGCGCTGCATGTTCGGATTGCCCCAGCAGGTGTGGATCCACAGTTCGACGTCATCAAGTCCCTGGACCTCGCGGTTGAACGCGTCGACCATGAACTTTACGTCTTCGTGGTCCTTGCCGAAGGTGTTGGCCATGAAATGGAACGTCGGTTCCTCAATCTGAATGCACCGGCACCCGCCATCACGCAATGCCAATAGTTCCTTATTCATCGCTTCCGCCATATCCCAAATCACTTGCCGCTTGTCCTTGTATTTTGGCGTGTGGATATCCAGGAAGAGCGCCATCACCTGCGAGCAACAGGTGCCGAATTTCACCGGTTTGCGTGTCTTTGCCTGCGCGATGCGCCACAGTTTCTTGTAATCGAGCGGTCTGTGTTCGATCTTGTCGACGATGTGCGGCCATCGCCAGCCGGTATAAATTTCGTTCAGCAGGGTGCCGGGTGGATAGTGGAGCCAAGGCGCAGTCGTCTCCCCAGGCTGTAGGTAGTCACCCTCAAAGCCGGCCCAGCGCTGCAACGGGTAGTGGTGCCACGCGCGGCCCGCCAGATCCTCATCGAGGTGAAAGTCTCCATGCGTAAGGATGTCGAGGCCGGCGCGCTCCTGATCGCTTATCACGACCGCTAGTGCATCCAGGAACTTCTCGCGAAAACGGACGTCGAGCATGCAGGTATCAAGCGGGCGACCCAGCATGCTGACGTCAAACCAGCGCGGCCGGGGAAACGAGCCCGTGACAGTACTTGGAAGAATCAGATCGGCGGTAGCCGTAAACATGGGTTCCTCCGTTGTACTCCTGCCGCCGCGACCGTCCACTCTGTGAGCAGGCCTGTCACAACCGGGGTTTCAACACTATACGGTGAGCGGCGTGGTTGAGAGTGCAAGTTGCTTTTGTGGCGTTCGGGCCATCACAAACGGTAGCGACCGCTGCCGGCCAGCTGCCCGACGGAAACATGATGGCACACCGGGCATAAACCTCTTGATAGCAAAGCTGCGCATTGTCTCCGACACGACTTTTAATTAGATTTTCACTTCCCAACAGGAGTCATTTTGGTCGAGCTTTCCGCCGTCGAACGGCGCAATTTCGTCGAGCGGGACTCCGACCTTGAGCAGCTTGGTCGCAGCTCTTGGCCAAATTTTGACTCAATTGGCGGCTCTTCGTAATCTTTCTCGATGAGATGAATGCTGTCCAAAGCGAAGAACGCGTGATCTGCGGACACCTCTTCGATGTAGCCGCTGAACTCCGTAAGCCTGCCGCTTTTCATCTTGGCGAGAGCGAGTGCCATGTCTCCCGACTGCGGCGCTCTCATCGTCGATTCCATAATTTGTTTGGCCCTCCCTAGAAAAGGTCACGAACGACGATGCTGTACTTTCTGCGTCGAAGGGTCAAGTGGCAATCTGAGGAAAATCGTTGAGCTAAGGGTGAGTTCTTTTGCAGCGATGCGGATGCGCTGTTTGGTGTGCTTTGGAATCGAGCGCGCGGCCGCAGGGATTATTGAGCGCGGCGGAAACGGTTCCCGGGGTGAGACCGAGATGATCCGCAATCGTATTGAGGGTGACTTGGCGTTTAGGTTTGTTCGGGCGGCCTCTTCACGGGTCACACGTTGCGAATGAACACGGCCATCTCACAGGGTATGCTTTTAGGATAGAGCCATTTCTTGAGGAGAATGTCAATTTGACGCTTGACAAGCCCAAAAGATGACGACTAAATAGTCGCTAGTATAACTGTGATGGGTTCATCGAATCATTCGTTTTCGACAAGTGAAGAAGCGCGTAGGCAGCCGTAAATCACATGGGTCTGTGGCGAACCTTTCTAATTCTCCTCTATCTTGGACTGCGCGGCATCGCAGTTGCGGGCCAGGAACACACCTCGGTCGCAAAATCAGAGATTACTTACAATCAAAATATAGCACCCATTCTCAAAAGGCACTGCATAGCCTGTCATCGCCCGAACGACATCGCTCCGATGTCGCTGATGACCTATGACGAAGTGCTTCCTTTTGCCCGGATAATGCGGGAGGCCGTGGTTCAACGAAAGATGCCTCCCTGGCATGCCGACCCTGCGTTCGGCGAGTTCAGCAATGACGGTCGCTTGAGCGATGAGGAAATCGCGACCATCGACGCTTGGGTAAAAAACGGAACAAAGAGAGGTGAACCTGGAGCTTCCTCAGCGGCCCCGGCGCTCGCGCAAGGCTGGCATATCAAGCCGGACGTGGTTCTAACCATTCCCGAATTTTTCGTGACCAAAGCTACTCAAGACGACTACGAATATATCTACGTCCCCACTAATTTCACCGAGGATAAATGGATACAGGCCGCCGAGGTGCTTCCCGGTGATCGACGTGTGGTCCATCACGCCACGGTGTCGGTGATCGATCAGGCCGAAGTAGCGAAGCATCTGGAAAGGCACGCTAAGGCCGACGAAGGCGAAGACCAATATCACTACCGCACCGGAAAAGTGCTGCACCTCCGCCCCGATGCACCGGTCATTGATGACGGATGCGCAGTGCCGGATGGTGGCGGCGTTCCGGGCCAGTCGTCAGGTTATTTGAATATTGTGCCGGCGATCTATCTTCCGGGACATTTGGCAGAGACGAGGCCTCCAGGCTATGCGCTGCGAATTCCGGTGGGCGGCTATCTGCAATTTCAGATTCACTACAGCAATCATCATGGCCTGGACGTAAAGGATCGCACTAGCATCGGTCTGGTATTCGCGCGGGAACCGGTCCAGCATGAGATTGGGCAGTACGAAATTTGGAACAACATGTTTCTCATCCCTTCCAACGACGACAATCACCGTGTGACTTCCTGCTTTACTTTGCCGAAGGATGTGATCGCGGTGGCCTACACGGCGCATATGCATTTTCGCGGCAAAAACATGTTGACTAAGGCTATTTATCCGGATGGCCGTGAAGAGGTGCTCCTCTACGTTCCCCATTATGATTTTCGATGGCAGGAGACATACTTCTTGAAGAAACAGTTCTTGCTGCCCAAAGGCACGAAACTCATGACCGTCGCTTATTTCGACAATTCCAAGAACAACTTCCAGAACCCCGACCCGTCCAAAGCGGTTCGTTGGGGCGAACCCAGTGACGAGGAGATGATGGGTTTCTGGTTACAATTTGCCGATCCTCAGATGGTCGCCGAAAAGAGAGCATCGGCGCAGCAATGAGCGGCACGGCGTTTTTCTCCACTCACGATCCCTTTGCACCATGAATTTCGGCCGTCGTAGGTTTGTCCAACTGGCGATGGGGACCGCGCTCTCCTTTCCCTGGAATCGGTTGCTGGCACAGGGTGTATCAAATCACACGGCCAAGCCCCTGCCGAGGGCCAAAGCTTCCGGGCGTCCCTTCGACGCCCATTTCGTGGACATCTCTGCTGCCGCGGGCCTGCGCGCGCCGGTGATCTACGGCGACGCAGAAATCAAAAAGTACATCGTGGAGTCCACCGGATGCGGTTGCGCCTTCATTGACTACGACAATGACGGGTGGGCGGATCTGTTTGTGCTGTCGGGCACCCGGCTCGGAGGCCCTCCCAGCGGCACCACAAATCGGCTGTACAAAAACAACCGCGACGGGACATTTACGGATGTCACAGAAAAAGCAGGGTTGCATTCGGTCGGATGGGCTTGTGGAGTCTGCATAGGAGACTACAACAACGACGGCTTTGACGATATCTTTTGTAGCAATTTCGGGCAGAACGCACTTTATCGCAACAACGGCGACGGAACTTTCACCGACGTGACCAAGGATGCGGGGCTTTGGAACGATCAGCCCAGGTGGGGCGCCGGTTGCACGTTTGTGGATTACGACCGCGACGGACATCTGGATCTCTTCGTTTCCAACTATGTGCGGTTTTCCTTTGAAAATGCCGCTGTTCCGGGCGAAAACGCCAACTGTAGATGGAAAGGGATTCCCGTCGAATGCGGGCCGCGAGGATTATCTACGGGCAGAAATTCCCTTTATAGAAACAACGGTGACGGAACGTTCACCGATGTAACGCAACGGGCCGGCATCACGCATGCCGCGGCCACGTACGGGATGACTGTCGTTGCGGCGGATTTTGATGAAGACGGATGGCAAGACATTTACGTCGCCTGCGACTCGACTCCCAGTTTGTTATTCATGAACAATCGTGATGGAACGTTTCGTGAAGAAGGAGTGCTAAGAGGGGCGGCCCTGAGCGATGATGGCATGGAGCAGGCGGGTATGGGGATCGGAGTCGGCGATTATGATCTAGATGGTCATCTTGATCTGTTCAAGACGCATTTCGCAGACGACGCCAACATTCTTTATCACAACGACGGGAAGGGAAATTTCGAGGACGCTACCGGGTCGTCGCGCCTTGGAGTTGAAACTCGTTACGTCTGCTGGGGAGCAGGCATTGTCGACCTCGACAACGACGGTCTTCCAGACCTCTTTATGGTTACCGGCCATGTTTACCCCCAAGTTGAAAAAATATTATCTCAGTACCCCAATAAAACACCGCGGGTCGTTTTTAGGAACCTCGGCAAAGGTGTGTTCGAAGAACTCATCCAGGAGGCTGGTCCGGGTGTAGCGGCGGCACACTGCAGTCGGGGATGCGCGTTTGGAGACTTCGACAACGACGGCGATATCGACATCCTGATCATCAATCTCAATGAGCCTCCTTCGCTACTGCGCAATGACCTCAGCGGGAAGGCCAACTGGATCAAAGTGAAATTGGAAGGTGTAAAGTCCAATCGAAGCGCCATCGGAGCTAGAGTGCTTGTCCATTATGGAGGCAAGACACAGGCGCAAGCGGTCCTGAGTCAATCCAGCTTTTTCTCGTGCAGCGATTCCCGCTTGCATTTCGGTTTGGGGAACTCCACTTCGGCCGACATCGACGTGTATTGGCCCAGTGGACTGCATGAAACTTTCAAGCAGATCCCTGTTAATCGGCTCATCACCATCAAGGAAGCGGTGGGTCCCGTCCCGAACCGCGGCTGGGCCAAAGCGTAAGCGGCGATTCACAAAATCTTCAACCGCGCGTCCTGAATAGCGGCATATGCCGACGTTCACCAATTCCCCCATTGCCCCAGTCGCAGATTTCAAGCAAATCTGCGACTGGGGAGGCGTACGCAAAGCGAAACTCCAGACAGCATTAGGCAAGTCTCCCCAAATTCGTTTTCCTAATGCATCGCATTAAGAATAACGAAATTGTGCTTGACTATTGCGCCGGGTGGGTCTAATAAGGGCTCAAATCGGGTGGTCATTATGGCTTTTTACGGTTGCCCATTTTATCGTCTGCTGTGTTCCCGAATGAGAATCCGTCGCCGTTGGCCGGTGCATCCGTGCGGCAACTGTCCCGGAAAGTTCGATAACTTCTTGGGGAGGATAGAAATGCCGAATCTCAGCAAGCTTGCGCTTATCTTAACGGCGGTAGTTGCTTTGGCGCTTACGCCGACGGCCGGGTGGGCCCAAAACGTATACGGATCGATTACTGGTGTCGTGACCGATACCAGTGGCGCTGCCGTTGCCAAAGCGGCGGTCACGTTGACGAACCTGGATACCGGTCAAAAGCGCACCATCGAAAGCGACGCCTCCGGCGACTATTCGTTCCCCAATATTTTGCCCGGCCGCTACAAGTTGGAGGGGGAAAAGACCGGCTTTAAGAAGTTTCTGCGCGAGCCTATCGTTGTGCAGATCGAAAGTGGACTGAGAGTGGATATTGCTCTGCAAGTTGGAGCGCAATCCGAGACCGTCGAGGTGACCTCCGAAACCCCGTTGCTCCAGTCGGAAACGCAGTCCTTGGGGCAAGTCGTCGAACAGCGCTCAGTCACCGAACTGCCCCTGAACGGACGGAACCCCCTGGCGTTGGTGGCTCTCGTGCCCGGCGTGGTGCCGCAAGGCCAGCCCTCGGCTGGCAATTCCTCTACCAGCAATCCCGTCGGCGCGAATCCCTTCGCTCTGGGAGACTTTCAGGTCGGCGGAGGTATGGCCGGGCAGAGTCAGATCCTGATCGACGGCGTCCCTACCAACGGTGCGTACCTAAATGTCGTGACGGTAATTCCGACGCAAGATGCTATTGAGGAATTCAAAGTCCAGACGAACAACCTCGGCCCCGAGTACGGTCGTTTCGCCGGCGGAGTCATCAACCTCTCGACCAAAGCAGGCACAAACTCCTTTCATGGCTCGGCATACGAGTTCATCCGCAACAAGGTGCTGAACGCCAACGACTTCTTCGCAAATTCGAGCGGTACCAAGCGTCCTCCTTTCACGCAAAATCAATACGGCGCGAATGTCGGTGGCCCCGTTTTGAAAGACAAGTTGTTCTTCTTCTCGAGCTATGAGGGTTTCCGGCAGCGCAAGGGAAGCCTCCTGTCGACGTGGGTTCCGACTGCCGCTGAGCGTACCGGAGACTTTTCACAAATAGGGTCAAGCAACACGACCTCAGTGCTGCCCATTTATGATCCGAAAACCAGTGCAGGCTGCGCCTCAGGTAGTGTGGCCTGCAGGACACAATTCGCCGGGAATATCATTCCTGCGAACCGTATAGACCCGACAGCCGCAGCGCTTTTGTCGTACTTCCCACAGCCGAACCAGGTGGGCAACCCTAACGGGAACTTCGTGACCAGCTATAGCGCCGGCGGCAACGTGGACCAGTACAACGAACGCATCGACTACAACTTGAGTGCCAAGCAGAGAATTTTCGGACGGTACACACAGTCCCATATATTGTCGCTTCCCGATGCTCCCTTTGGCCAAATCTGCACGGACCGCTGCACGGAAGACACCAAAGCCAAGCAGATTTCGTTGGGGGATACCATCGCGTTCTCACCCAAGACCATCTTGGACTTGCATGTTGGCTACACGCGGTACATCTACATTCGCACGCCGCTGAGCCAAGGCATTGACCTATCGAAGTTTGGTCCCGCTTGGGCGGCGTTAGCCCCCGAGATGACCTACACGCACATCCCGCAAGTGTGCGTTTCTGAGGGTTCAGGGGACAACCACTGGGGCGGCGGTTGGTGCGCGCAAGGAACGGGCAGCGGCATCGGCGCATGGGACGATACACTGAGCATTAACCCCATGGTTTCTCACATCATGGGCAAGCACAATTTGAAAGCCGGGTTCGAGTTCCGCTCGCTGCGCAACAACTACTATCAGAGCAACAATCCTGCAGGCTTGTTGCAATTCAATGCCAAAATGACGGCGGCGAACCCTGCCAACGGCAACAACCCCAACGCTGGGACCAATCCCACGGCCACAATACCGACGTGTCCTGCAAATCCGACGGTACCGTGCACATCAGGAAACGGGTTTGCGTCCTTCCTTCTGGGCTATGGCGATAGCGGCAGTTTCGTTGAGCCAGCCAGAACAGCCGACCAGAATCTTTACAAGGCGTTCTATGTGGGCGACACCTACCAGTTGACCCGGAAGCTCACTTTGAATTTGGGACTACGTGTCGACCTCCAGGGCGACTGGACGGAACGGTTCAATCGCAACGTAGCGTACAGCCCGACCGAGGCGAGCCCGCTGTTGACGATCGATCCTGCGTTGGCAAGTACGGTTAACCCCGCCACCGGACAAACCTTCGCCAACCTAAAGGGTGGCTATGACTTGGTAGCCTCGAGCAGGCATCCGGACCGCAGCCCGTTTCCCGCGTGGAACCACGTCAGCCCGCGCCTGGGAGTTTCGTACCAATTCGATCGGAACACTGTGATCCGAACCGGATACGGTATCTTCTATCTGCCTGTGGACGTGCGGTGGAACGATGCGCCGCACAACCTGTTTATCAATTCCTTCTCCACGCCCTGGCAGACGGCCCAGACGGATGGAGTCACCCCCCTGAATGTGTTGTCCAATCCCGAACCACTCGGAATCACTCCACCCTTCGGCAGGAATCAAGCGTTGATCGATGTACAAGGGAATGGCAACGAAGCTCCGCTGCCCAACAATCCGGCGCCTTACGTGCAGCAATGGAATTTCGACATACAACGCCAGCTACCGGGTAACCTGCTGGTTGACGTTGCCTATGCCGGGTCCAAGGGCACGCATTTGCCCATGCACGATCAGAACCTGAACCAGATGCCCGACCAGTTCCTGCCCACCGGTGCACAGTGTTTGCCGGCAACCACAAATCCGCCGCAGCCCTTCTGCTTTAATAACCCGGCGGCGGGGCAGAAGCTCACGTCGCTGACGGCGATCGTCCCCAACCCGTTCGCCGGGAATTGCCCTGGCTGTACAGGGCCGGTGCAATCGGGCAACATGGGCACTCAGAAGACGGTAAAACAGGGTCAGTTGCTCCTTCCATTCCCGCAGTTTGACGGTGTGGCGATGGCCGAGCCGGATAACCGCGACTCTATCTACCACTCGATGCAATTGAAGGTCGAGAAGCGCTTCGCGGCAGGCGCACAAGTGCTGGCCTCGTATACCGTTTCGAAGCTAATCGACAACACCAACTCGGAAATCAACTGGTTGGAGGCCTCGCCAGTTAGTTGGAACGATGCCAATGCCAACAATCTGCGCAGTGCGCGAAGCCTGGATACATTCGACGTTCCGCAGCGCTTCGTCCTCGCTTCCGTTCTGGACTTGCCATTTGGCAAGGGCAAGAAGTTCGCAAACAACCTGACCGGAGTTGCCAATAAGCTCGTCGGTGGATGGGGAATTGATACCATCATCACCTTCCAGCGTGGCTTCCCGATCATCATCGGCGGCTGCCCGGGTCCGCTCAGCAACTCAGGCATTCCCAACGCGGGCTGCGCCCGGCCGATGAGAACTGGCCCATCGTCGCTGACTTCCGGTTCTCTGGACCAGCGGCTGGCTCATTGGTTTGACACTTCTGTGTTCGTCAAAGGTACCGATTACAGCTACGGCAACGATTCTCGTACCGAGCCGAACATACGCACTGACGGAATAAAAAACTTTGACTTCGCCGTCTTCAAGAATACGAAGTTTGGTCCTGATGAGAGACTCGGTGCCGAGTTCCGGGCAGAGTTTTTCAACGGCTTCAATCACCCTCAATTCAATCCTCCTGATTCCGGCTGCTGCGGAGGTTCGAGCTTTGGGCGGGTATCGAGCCAATACAATCTTCCACGCTTGATTCAGTTTGCGTTGAGGATAACCTTCTAGCATCGCAGCTCATGCGTCTGGGCGGGACATACCGCCCAGACGCATGACTTTTTTCCCAGTACTTCTCTTCGGTTTGGATCAAAGCCTCTGTGTTCTTCCCTCCCGAATTCTGCTGACCTAATGCTCGATTCGCGTGAAAATGTTCGGATGAAACGGGCTGTTTTATTTTTGCTCTTGGTCTGGTCGATGTCTCCCACATTGGCGACTTGCCAGACCACCGAGGAACAAGTCGAACTGTCGTTTCGCGCCGGGCAGGAGGCGATGAAGCAGGGGCAGTTCGTCCATGCCGCGGAAGAATTCAAGAAGGTGCTGACACTTGATCCGAGCTTAATCGAGGCTGAGGTCAACCTCGGCCTCGCTTACCAGAGCCTTTCTGAATACGACTTAGCCGTGCGCCATTTGACGAAGGCTCTGCGTGAAAGGCCGAACCTGCTCGGCCCCACCGTAATCGTCGGAATGGATTACCTCAAATTAGGCTCGCCGCAAAAGGCAACTCCATACCTCCAGAGTGCGCTGAAGCTCGATCCGTCCAACCGTGAGGCTCGCCAGGCTTTGGCCTCCGCATACCTGGGCCAGGAGAAGTTCCGAAGCGCGGCTGAGGAGTTCCGTCAGATCGCCGTGCTTGATTCCGACAAGTCCGAGGCCTGGTTCAAACTCGGACACGAGTATCTGGATCTGGCTGCTCGTTTGGCCTACAGGGGAGCGCATTTGTATCGCGAGTCGGCCTGGGGGCATCGCTTTCTCGGCGATCTCTTATTTCAGCGCGACCGTTGGGACGATGCTTCGCGGGAGTACCGGAAGGCGCTTGGCATCGAGCCGCGGCAGTCCGGCTTGCATACATCGCTGGGCCAAACCTATCTGCATGCGGGGAAATTGCAGGAAGCCGAAACAGAGTTTCACCTGGAGCTTCAACTCGAATCGCAAAACGAGCTGGCATGGCTCGGTTTGGCAAATATGCAGGTAGCCAAGGGTCAAGCTACAGCCGCTCTGGAATCCCTGGGAAAAGTGTGGGAGATCTCTCCAGAATTTTTGGCTGTGCAACGGGAATTCCCTTCCATAGAAATCCCTCAGCAGCAGGCAAAGACGTACCTATCACGCATGCAGGACGCACCGGAAGGAGCGGCCATGCATTTTCTCTCGGCAGCTCTATACGCCACCACGAATGAAGGCGCTCTTGCAGACCGCCAATCGAAATTGCTCCAAACCGACTTCTCGGCATGGCAGCAAGCGTTGAATGCTGCCGGGGCATCCCGCGCGGATCAGGACGCTTGCAAAGTCCATCGCTACTCTCGCTGTGTAGATTGGCTGCAAACCAGGAAGCATCTGACCGATTCAGAGCGCCTGCTCTTGGGAAAAACACGCTTTACATTGCATCAATACGAAGCAGCGGCGGACGCGTTGGCACAAGTGCAGGGCGCCAACAACGAAAACGCGGAGGCCAGCTACTGGTTGGCGCGCACTTACCAAGCCCTCGGGGCTGAGACATACGCGCGATTGCAGGAGTCTTTTCCTGACTCCTGGCGCACTCACCAGCT
>DATBYP010000033.1:0-4943 GCA_036513675.1 Candidatus Acidiferrum sp. | reverse complement strand
TTTTTCATGGAGTCGTCAGCACTCCCGTCAAAGTCTGCAAATTCGCCAGCGCCACGCGATAACGCACCGCCCCATCCTGGTATGCGCTATTCGCCAGCGCAAACGTGTTTTGCGCGTCCACCACTTCTAAAACCGTCGATTCCCCGTTTCGATAACGCAGCGTTATTAGCTTCTGACTTTCTTCAGCCAACTGCGCAGAACGTGCCAGCCCTTCCAACTCGTTGAGCGCAGTCTCCGCTTCCGCGTACAGCGATTGAATTTCCGCAAGCAATCTCCTCTGCGCAAGCGAGAGTTCGCGCTTTGACTGCTCCCGGCGCAACCCCGCTTGCTTTATACGGCTTTGCGTTGTACCCCAATTCCATACCGGAATATTCAGGGTCGCCACAATTGAAGAGCCCAGGTTCGAAACCTTGCCATCGCCCCGAATAGCGGTATTCACCGCGAAATGCGATGCGTCGATCCCGTAGAAATAATCGATCGACAAGGCAGGAAAATATCCGGCGCGCGCTCCAAAAACGTCGTGGCCGGCCTGCTGAACCGCAGCCAATGCCGCACGTACATCGGGATTATCCCGCGCCGCTCTTTGCTGCACTTCCGCGAGCGTCGGCAACGGAACAGGCTGGTGTAAATCCTCCGCGGTTTCGAAATTGTCGTTAAAATCCGGGAAAATTAGCACCGCCAGATTGAGGCGCGCGTTTAGATAGCCGAGCTGTGCTTCGCGAAGTTGGCGTTGGCGATCTCGCGCTTGCAGTTCCGCTTTGATCACGTCAGAGTGCGCGACCTCGCCTCCTTGCTCCAGTTCCTGTGTGACTTTCAGGAAGTGGTCGCCTTCCTCTGCCAGCCTTTTCGCCGTTTCCAGCTTCAGCCGCGTTGCCGATATCGCGTAATAATTCTGAACGATTGTAACCACCAGCCCTCGCGAGGCGATTTCCGCCTGCGCCTTCGCAACTGAGGCGGCTGCGCCCATTCGCCGAAAATTCGCAACCGCCGCGGCATCGAAGACTTGGTGGACGTCCGCTTGGCTGAGGTATTCATGCACCGCGTTATTCGCAATGAAGATAACTGGGGCCCCAATGGACGCCTCTGTGCCGAGCGGAACGCCTTGCGTATAGATTGCCGAATTGTTGTAGGTAACTGTAGGAAGCAGCGCATTGCGTGCTTGCATGCGATCTTGGCGTGCCAGCGCGGCGGTCGTCAGCGCCGCCTGAAATTGCACGCTGTTCTTCCGGGCGCGGTCCAGCGCATCTTGCAGTGTCAACCGCAGCGGGGCAACCGCGGAAGCGTTTGCCGTCTCCGTTGATTGCGGCGATGGGACCGGCGCCGGATTAGTCTCCTGCCCCGCGGAGCGCAGGGCGCACACAAAGAATGCGAGGCTCGCTGCGGCACACGACAACCTGCAACTCCCGTTCATAAATCGTCGCTCCTCAAACTGGCAGCTTTGCCCATTCGGCTCGGCAACAGGCGCAAAATGAGATTCCTCCGCTATGTGTTAGGACTGCACTTGATGTGCTTTGTGGCCCGGCGATTTCGGGGGCTTCCCGCAGGAGTCCACAATGAACTAACGCCCACGCTAGCCTGCATAAGATAAACCGGCGATTAACGATTTTCCGCATTGGGTGGAGGCTTCAGACTTTAGTGCGGGGAACCGCGCATTTCACGTCGTCTGCGACTGACGATTTCTACGGGCGCCGATAAAAAGATGCCTACCTTAGCGACCTCTTACCGAGTCGCCTCCGCTTCAGGGGCAACCCCGACCAAAGCGGGCAACAGCGCCGTGAACGTGCTGCCGTTGTTATCCGAGCGCGCGAGGATCAAGCGCCCGTGATGCGCTTCCGCAATCCAGCGCGCAATCGACAGCCCCAGCCCCGCTCCTCCGCCGTCGTTTTCGGAGTGCGTCCTGGCCTTGTCAGCGCGGAAAAAACGTTCGAACACCCGTGAATGTAAATCCCGGGGAATTCCGGGCCCTGAATCCGTCACACTCAATGAATACTCGCTGCTGGCACGCTCACACGAAACGGTGACACGGCCCCCCGGCTGTGTGTACTTAATAGCGTTATCCAGCAGATTCAGAATCATCCGCCGCAGCAGCGCTTCGTCAGCGTGAATCGGCAATTCTTCCGGAACCTCACAAGTGAGCGCGATCTGCTTCGCCAAAGCCAGTGAGCGCGCCGCGTGCGTGCAATCCGCAAGTAATTCATCCAGGTAGAAATCGTGGGGCGAGAGCGGATACTGCCCGGCATCCGCGCGCGTGAGCGTGAATAGGTCTTCCACGATTTGCGTCAGCCGCTGCGCCTCCGCATGGAGCACCGCCAACGACTCGCGGTATTCCTCTGCTGGACGCTCCGTGCGCGAAAGCGCCACTTCCGATTCACCGCGCAAAATCGCCGCCGGCGTGCGCAGCTCGTGCGACGCGTCGGACATGAACCGCCGCTGCCGTTCAAACGATTGATCGACGCGCTCCAGCAGTTCGTTGAACGCGGTCGCCAATCGGCCAAGCTCGTCTCGTGCGTTTTGAATAGGCAGCCGCTCGTGCAAATTCTCCGCACCTATGCGCCCTGCCTGGCTGCTCATCGCCACTACCGGAGCCAGGCTCTTTCGCGCCAAAAAATATCCGCCCGCGCTCGCCAGAACAATCGCGATAGGAATCACCCAGCCAAATGTGTACCGCACTTCTTCCAGCATTTCCGCTTGCGGGTGTACCGACTGCAAAATCACCAGCGTGTAGGTCTGCCCTTTTAAAGGAAACTTTCTCGCTACTCCGCGATAGCCGCTTCTACCCCCCTCTACATTTCGAAACAGGCGCCTCTCACCAACGGTGTCATTCAGTAGCTCGCGAAATGACGCCGACGTAAACAGACTGGGCGGAGATACCTCGTTCGGCAGATCCTGTGAAGAGGTCAGCACGCTGCCTTTCGCGTCAAACACTACAAAAACGTGATCCCGAAAGCGGTGCTCGACAATCGCTTCCTTCACGGCGAGCTTCGCGGCTTCCGGCCCATGGCCATCTTCCATTTCGGCTTGCACCGTGGTCAGGAAAGCTTCGGAGAGCTCGGCAAGATTGCTGTCGGTCCGCTGCAGTGTGCTACGCCAAAAAATGAAATAGGTAATGAGCGAGAGCAGGACCAGAAACAGCGCGAGCAGGCCCGTATACCACAGCGTAAGCCGCACCCTTACCGAATCAAGCATGGCTCTTTCTCGTCGTTGTGTTGCCTTTGCCGCGCTGCGGCGTCGCGCCGTCCGCGTCTGCGGGCTCCGCGACTGCTTCTCCAGCTATGCCAAACAAATATCCCGCCCCTCGCCGCGTGTGCAGCAGCGGCTTGCCAGTTCCCGAATCAATTTTTCGCCGCACCCGGTTTACGTACACTTCGATCAAATTTGAAAATGGGTCAAAGCTCTCGTCCCACACATGCTCGGCAATTTCCGCGCGACCCACCACCCGCCCCGCGTTGCGCGCCAGAAACTCCAGCAACGCATACTCCTTTGTAGTGACCGGAATGTTCCGTCCCCCCCGCGAGACGCTCTGCGCGCCCGTATCCAGCACCAGGTCCGCCACCGTGATTTGCGCCGGCCGCAATTCCCCGGAACGGCGCAGCAGCGCCCGCAGACGTGCCAACAGCTCGCGGAATTCGAATGGCTTGGTAAGGTAGTCGTCCGCGCCATGATCCAGCCCCGTGATGCGGTCCTCCACCGCGTCACGCGCCGTAAGCATCAGGATCGGAATGCGCTGCCCGGCGCGCCGCAATTCGCGGCACACTTCAAATCCGTTCCGCCCGGGAATCATAACGTCAAGAATGACGAGGTCGTACGAGTTGATCGCCGCCTGGTACAATGCATCATCGCCGTTCGCGGTTACGTCCACCGCGTAGGCCTGTTCGCGCAGCCCCTTAGCCACAAATCGCGCGATCCGCGCATCATCTTCAACAAGCAGCAGCCGCATGTACCTGCTCTTCCCCCCACAATTCGCTGACCGTCTGAGTTTACGTCAACTCGACAGCCACGGCGAACAACGCCGGTTGCCCGACTCCGCGCCCGGGGAAAAAGTCCCAAAAAAGTTCTAGGCAAATTGCTGTAGGATGTGCTACGCTGTTTATGCGTTTGTTGCTCTTGTATCGCCTTTGGCAGTGTAAGGTCGGTCGCAAGGTCACACTTGCGGCCTTTTTTTTACGCCCAAAGACGGCCCGTAACTCTGTTGAGGGGTTCGGAGTCGAGGCACCAGATAGCTCATTACGAGTACGGTCCCAACCCGGCCGGACTCAAAGTATGATCGCATCGCGGTCAACAGAAAAGAGTAGAAGCAGTGAGTAAAGAACAAGGTACAGTGAAGTGGTTCAATGCCAGCAAGGGCTTTGGATTCATCCAGCGCCAGAGTGGAGAGGACGTTTTTGTCCATTTCTCCGCGATTGTGGCTGATGGCTACAAGTCGTTGAATGATGGCCAAGCGGTTGAATTCGAAGTCACCAAGGGTCCCAAGGGCCTGCAGGCCTCGAACGTCCAACCCCTCTAGTCAGGGTGTGATCCCGCTAACCCGGGATCACCGCTTCACACACAAATTCCGGGCGGCACGCGCAAGCGTCCCGCCCGTTTTTGTTTCCATTCCACCTTTTTCCTATCGGGTGTACCTAATCGCTCGGCGTCAGCAGAGCCTGTAGTTGGTCGGCCAGCTTTGAGATACCGTCAGACTTCGACAGCGCAAGGTCAATGCCAACGGCGGTGGCCAGTGACTTCGGAACATCGTCCACGTGCATCGAGAACAGAATGATTTTCATGCGCGGCGCTACGCCCTTCAGAATGACGGCCGCCTCTGCTCCAGTCATGATGGGCATGCACAAATCGAGCAAGATCAAATCAGGCTGAAGTTTTTTCGCCTTCTCGATGGCCTCAACCCCATGTGCGGCCTCTCCACACACATTGAAGGGAGTACGGCTTTCCACAAACGCGCGCAG
>DATBYP010000032.1:0-15869 GCA_036513675.1 Candidatus Acidiferrum sp. | reverse complement strand
GTTAACGGTGAGCTTGGGAGTGACCTTCCAGTCGTCGTTAATATAGGTTCCGTAGTAGTCCTTGCCGTTGTCGGTCAAAGAAATATTAGACACGAACACCCCGTTGGGACCACCTACAAAACCCGGGCAGTCGGTCAGAAGCTTGCCGGCTCCGTCCTTAGTCGTTGGGCAGCCGATGCTGTTGGCGCTAGGCAGCAGTAAGAACTGCGCGCGACCCGTGTTGCCGTGCGCATTATCGGGAATGTCCGTATAAATACCGTCGAAATTGAATTGGCCGCGCGACCAGGGTGGCTGGAGTGTCGAGAATTTAACGTGCTGCCACTCAAAACCCATTTTGAAGGTGTGTTTTCCGTAAATTTTAGTGACGTCGTCAGTCACCTGAAAAGTGGACGTAACCTCATCGGAAGGCAAGAAGGCGTTACTGCCAAGGGTTTGCAGGCCATTGATACCGAAGGCGGGAAGTCCGCCATTTTCGCTGAGTTGTGGAATTCCCGCGACTCCGAATTGCGCGGGCAGGTTAGTCAAGTCATTCGCGGAAGGCGAGACACGCGTGGTATGCAGATAATTCAGCCCCGCGCGGACGACGTTAATCAGGCTCGGCGAAAACGTATGAGTGTACCCTAGCGCGCTTTGCTGCGCGTTCGCTGTCTGATTGCCCTGCTGGAATCCGCCTCCATCAGCTACGCCGCCGAAAATGCCGGGAATGAGTTGGGGGTCATCCACCAAGCTGAACCGGAAGAAAAGCTGGTTCTTCTCATTGAAATTTGCGTCCATACGGGCGTCAAAAGCGTTTCGATCTTCCCGGAGTTTGGGTGAATTGATGAAGTTCTGGGAAATCCCAGGACCGGTTGGCAGCGGAAACAGTTTCAACAGCTTGATCGCGTTTGCGTCGAGGCGACCTGCGGCGGCGGCGGCGCTGAGGTTGTTTAGGCCACAACTGGCCGTGAACGCCGTTGTGCCCGGACCGCAAGTACCAAAGGGGTCTCGGACATATTCCCTCGTGCCTGCCGGCACCTTGGTGGTTACAGGAGCAACGAGGCCAGACACGGGGTCGACTTGACCCGCAATCACGAGCCGCGTGGTAGCAGGGTCAAAAATCGTACCTGTAGGCACGGTTCGCCCCAGAGCGTCGGTCTGCGTGTCCGATTGCAGCATATCGGTGAAATCGGTGAAATTGCTGTTGCGCTCGGCCACGGTTGGCACAGCTCCGTTTAGCACCGTGCCTTGGCGGCGGCGTAGACCTTCGAAGTCACCGAAGAAGAAGAGTTTATTCCTGCCGTTGTACAGTTTTGGAATGATCACCGGCCCGCCGCCGGATATGCCGAACTGATTCTGGCGAAGGGCGCCCTTCGGTACTCGACCGGCATTCTCAAAGAAGTCTGCGGCGTCCAATTTATCGTTGCGGAAAAACTCCCAAGCGGTGCCATGAAAGTTGTTGGTGCCGGACTTGATCGTGGCATTTAGAACGGCGGCTCCGGAGCGGCCAAATTCGGCACTGAAGTCCGACGTTTGTACTTTGAATTCCTCGACCGCATCGACGGGAGGCAGAACTACGTAATTTGTCCCGTTGAGGAAGTCCACCGTGTCGGAGTTGTTGTCGATACCGTCCAGCAAGTAATTGTTTTGCGCAGGCCGGTTACCATTGGCGGCAAACGCGCCGCTGGCGGCGTTCCCGCGGGTGTCCGCCTGGGGAGTATTTACGCCGGCCGCGAGTTGCGCGAGGAAAGTGAAATTTCGACCATTCAGAGGGAGATTGTCGACGTTACGTTGATCTATAACTTGGCCGACAGAAGCGTCTTGCGTCTCAAGGACGGGAACCGTGGACGCGACCTCGACGGTCTCGCTGACGGACCCGGGCTTAAGCGAGAAGTCCACAACCACGTCCGCGCCAACGTTGACCACGACGTTTTTCTGCGTCACGGTTGAGAAGCCTTGGATCGTCGCAGTCAGCTTGTAGCTGCCGATCTTTACCGGTGTAAACTTGTACGTGCCGTCGGAACCAGTAGTCGTGGCGAGGCTCGCGTTCGTGCCCTCGTTCGTGAGGGTCACCGTTGCGCCGTGAATCGTCGCGCCCGACGCATCCGAAACCGTGCCGAGGATCGTGCCGGCGTCCACCTGCGCGCGAAGCGGCGCGGCGCTGCAGACCAGCACGACAAGGCTGGCCAGCAACCCGAACGAAACCCGGCTGAACAACGCTGAATGCGTCCTTCCGTTCATCGCCTTTCCTCCCGGGCCCCCACGGGCCCATCCACGACAAATCCGGATTGCGGCGTTTAAGGCGGAATCGCCGCCTTAAACGCTTCTCGACTCAATTAAATTTTGCGGACAGAGGTTTGATTGAAACGCGCGGCAAGCTGCGCCCCACGACATGAGCGTTCTGAGAATCTGGCACCCCAAGCCCGGTGAATATGTAAACCGCTTAACCGTCAATTACGGATTTACGCACCCAAGCTACTTAACCGCTTAACCTAGTGGCACAGTCTATCTCACAAGTGTTTCGATGTTGTCAAGCACTTTTTTTCATTTATACTGCAAGCCGCTTTTCTCCCAATCGGGGATGCCGTTAGTTTAAACTCCGACACTTAAGAACTAAGCTATGGGCCTAACCATTCGCGATGTCGCAAAAGCCGCGGGCGTGTCCACCGCCACAGTCTCCAACGTGTTGAACAAGACCGGCAAAGTGGGGCCGCGCACGCATACGCTTGTGCTCTCCGCGGTCAAGCGCCTCGGATATTTCCCGGACGTTCACGCGCGCCATCTGGCTTCGCGCGAAAGCCGCACGCTTGGCATCATCGTGTCCGACATCGAGAATCCTTTCTTCCCCGAAGTGATCAAGAGTTTTGAGACGCGCGCGCGGGAGCTTGGTTACGACGCGATCCTCAGCGACACCAACTACGATCCGCGCAGAACACGCGAAGCCGCCGAACGAATGATGGAGCACAAAGTTCGCGGCGTGGCCGTAATGACTTCGGAAATCAGCTTGCGCGTGATCCATGAGCTCGCGCGCCGAAGAATCGCCGTAACGTTTCTCGATCTTGCTCCCGTACGCAAATACGTCAGCAACCTCCGCATCGACTATCATTCCGGGATGCGGCAGATCGTGGAGTACTTATGCAAACACGGGCACCGTCGCATCGCCTTTGTCGCCGGAAGACCTCGGCTAAGGTCCAATGTCGTGCGCTTGCAGTCCTACGAAAAGTGCATGAGGGCACTAGGGCTTGAGCCCGGGCCGGTGCTGCCGGGCGATTTGCGTTTCGAAGGCGGCTTGAGCGCTGGCTTGGCGATCGCGCAGCTTGATCCGCGGCCTACGGCGGTCATGGCAGTGAATGATCTCACCGCGGTCGGAGTGATAAAAGGCCTACTGAGAGCAGGCTGCCGCGTACCACAGGATATTTCGGTGACCGGCTTCGACAAGACGCGCCTGGCGGAGTACAGCAACCCTTCGATCACTACGGTGGATATTCATCGCGACGTACTCGGCCAAATGGCCGCTGACGCCCTGCATGAACTTTCCTGCTCGGCGGATCCTCAGGGCCGCGAATATCAGATTACTGCCGAGTTGATCCCCGGCGATTCTTCCGGGCCAGCGCCGCCGCTCGATTAGATTTTGGCCTTAGCGTTTGGACGCGCCTCGCCCGAGTGCTAGCATGCCAAGGCGGGCGGCTCTAGCGCGCAGGCACTTCCGGATGGCGCATCACAAAGACGAAAAGAATATTTCGCGTCGAACCCTCCTTCGGAGAATGCGCTGGGCCCCCATGCTTTTCGTTCCGGCTCCGATGCGGGCTTTGCCGCTCGGCGCGAAATTGGCTGCTCCTCCCCGAGTCATCCCATTCTTTCCCTTCGCCGATTTTCGACTGACGCCTCATTACCCCGCGAAATCTCCTCTCGATGACGTTCTTCGCCTCGTCTCTCCAGGTTCCGACGAGTTCGTCACCGAGAAATACGCGTTTGAAATCGCGCATATCCTCAACGACTGGAGCCAAGCGCTGAAAGCAGCTCCGCCTGCACTCAGCGCTCTTGCAAATTTTCTCGACGCTTCCCTCGAAGTGACCCCCCTCGCGGCCAGTCAGGAAATCAATCTGCGCTCCGGCGGAGGCATCGAGGTCGTGCGGCGGCGCTTCCCCGCGAGTCCTGCGATTGGCCGCCAGCGATTCCTGAATGAAATGAAAAGCTACTTCGCGTCCTTCGTGCAGATAGAGACCGCGGAATTCGAAATTACAAGCATTAAAGAAGTCGCCAGTTCCCCGCTGACCGTGCAAGCCGTGATTCGCTACGAAATTGTTGGCACGCGCGCAGATCGCGCCCGCGAAGCGCGCATCGGCAATTGGTCGATGCGCTGGGTTCGTGAAACTTCCAGCGCCTGGCGCGTGGTGCACTGGGAAGCCAACGACGAAAGTGTCAACCGCGGCCGCGAGCCAATTTTCGTCGAGGTTACAGCACAAGCGTTTCGCCACGCAGAATCGTACAGAAATCAAATGCTGCATGGCGTTGACCACTGGCGCACCGTCCTCGACGGCGCCTGCGGCATCGACGTTTACGGCAACAACGGCCTCGCCGCCGGCGACATCGATAACGACGGCTTCGATGACCTCTACATCTGTCAACCAGCGGGTCTCCCGAATCGGCTCTACCGCAACCGCGGCGACGGCACCTTCGATGATGTTACCGAGAAATCCGGCGTCGGCGTGCTTGACGCTACCGCGTGCGCCCTCTTTGCCGACTTCGAAAACAAAGGCGTGCAGGATCTCCTCGTTGTATGCGGCAGCGGTCCTCTCCTCTTCCTCAATGATGGCACGGGAAGATTTTCGCTAAAGCGCGACGCCTTCCAATTCGCGCGCCCTCCGCAAGGCACATTTACCCACGCCACCATCGCCGACTACGACAAAGACGGCCGCCTCGATATCTATTTCTGCCTCTACAGCTACTACCTGGGCCTCGAGCAGTATCACTACCCCGCTCCCTACTTCGACGCGCGCAATGGCCCGCCCAATTTTCTGCTGCACAACGAAGGCGACGCCACCTTCCGCGATCGCACCGATGCAGCCGGACTCAATGCCGACAACGATCGCTACAGCTTCGCGTGTGCCTGGGGCGATGCCAACTCCGACAACCACCCCGATCTCTACGTGGCCAATGATTTCGGCCGCAGCAATCTCTATCGCAACAACGGCGACGGCACCTTCACGTCGGTCTCGACGGAAGCCGGAGTCGAGGACCCTGGCGCAGGAATGGGCGCAAGCTGGTTCGATTACGACAACGACGGCCGGCAGGATGTGTACGTCTCGAACATGTGGTCAGCCGCTGGGATTCGTGTTTCCGAGCAAGATCGCTTTCATCCGAGCGACCCCGAGAACATTCGCTCTCTCTATTGCCGGCACGCGCGCGGCAATTCGCTCTACCGCAATCTCGGAAATGGCAAATTTCAAAATGTCAGCGAGCAGGCCGGCGTTGAGATGGGGCGCTGGGCCTGGTCTTCCGACGCCTGGGATTTCGACCACGACGGTTATCCAGACCTGTACATCGCCAACGGCTATATCTCCGGCGCCGAAACTTCCCGCGGCGCCAACGCCGATATTTCCAGTTTTTTCTGGCGCCAGGTAGTCGGCAAATCTCCCCAGAATTCCCTGCCCTCGGCCAGTTACGAACGAGGATGGAACGCGATCAACGAACTGATCCGCTCCGACGCCACCTGGAACGGTAATGAGCGAAACGTTTTTTATGCCAACAATCGCGACGGTACGTTTTCTGATGTCTCCGCCGCGGTCGGATTGGATTTTCCTGACGACAGCCGCGCCTTCGTGCTGGCCGATCTCGACCACGACGGCCGCCTCGAAATTGTTCTGAAGAATCGGAGCGCGCCACAGCTCCGAGTCCTGCGCAACACAATGAAGGAGCTCGGGCACTCCATCTCGTTCCGATTGCGCGGCACAAAAAGCAATCGCGACGCAATCGGCGCCTCGATCACCGTCGAAGGAGGGGCGCACCGTCAAACGAAATTTCTGCAGGCTGGCTCAGGCTTTCTGTCCCAACACACCAAAGAACTCTTCTTCGGCCTCGGCAACACCGAAGGAAAAGTCCGCGCGACCATCCGCTGGCCGAGCGGCCTCAAGCAAGATTTCGAACAGCTCCCCGTAAATCATAGAATCGATCTGCAGGAAGGCTCGCAAGACTTTGTTGCCAAACCGTTCGCCCCCACCTCGGCCGCTTATGCCCGTAATAGCGAGCCGCTGAGACCAGAGCCTTTGTCCTCACATTCGGAGACTTGGCTGATTGAACCATTGCATGCCCCAGATTTCGCGCTCCCGGACCTCGCCGGAAAAATCGCAAGCCTCGAGTCACTGCGTGGCAGCCTTTTGCTTCTCCATTTTTGGGCAACGGCATCCCCGCAGTGCAGCGAGCAGTTGCGGCTCTTACAGCAAAATCACGAAGCCTTCGGCCAGCGCGGCCTGCGCATCATCGGAATCAATGTAGATGAGGCCAATGACACAGGGCCGGCCCGCTCGCTGGTTACGAGAGAAAATCTCGCCTTCCCTACTCTGTTCGCCACACCTGAAGTCATCGGCATCTACAACATTCTTTATCGCTACCTCTTTGATCGCCGTCGCGACCTCGCCTTGCCAACCTCCTTCCTCGTCGACCCCGAAGGAAGGATCGTCACGCTCTTCCAAGGCA
This sequence comes from Candidatus Acidiferrum sp., assembly GCA_036513675.1. Taxonomy (GTDB): domain Bacteria; phylum Acidobacteriota; class Terriglobia; order Acidiferrales; family UBA7541; genus Acidiferrum. Next base: position 9,197 of record DATBYP010000032.1, on the reverse strand, counting down.
TCGTCACACCCGAACGCCTTCTTGAAGACATCACATCCCTTCCGCAGGCGGCCGCGGAACGAACGCGCAAGGCGCTTCCCTTCGCAGGAACGCTCCACGAAAAAGACGCCTTTCAACGCAACGATTTCACCTACGGAGTCGCGCTCTTCCAGCGCGGCTATCTTGATCAAGCCGTCGCATCCTTCCAGCAAGTCATCACAGCGAAACCGAATGAGCCTGAGGCGTACTACAACCTCGGTACGCTCTACCTCCGCAAAAACGCCTTCGCCGAAGGCCGCCAATATCTCGAGCAAACCGTCAAGCTGCGCCCCAATTATCCTGAAGCCTGGAACAATCTCGGCATGATCGCCGCGCAGCAAGGCCAAACCGACGACGCGATCCGTAATTTCCAACACTCGCTCGATCAGCGGCCCGACTACGCCATCGCGCTCCTGAATCTCGGCAACGTCTACCGACGCCAAGGAAATGTCGCCGAAGCGGAAAAGGTCCTAAAACGCGCGCTCGAGCTCGAACCGGAAAATCCCGAAGTCCACTACAACCTCGGCATGCTCTACGCGCGGCAAGAGCAGCTTCCGCTCGCATCCCAATATTTGCAGCGCGCCGTCACCCTCCGCCCTGATTATCCCGATGCGCTCAACAATCTCGGCGTCTTCTTTGTGCGCGAAGAGCGCTACCCGGAAGCCGAAGAAAAATTCACCACCTGCATCCGCGTGGCGCCGAACTTTGATCAGGCCTATCTCAATCTCGCTCGCCTCTACGTGATCCTGAAAGAAAAAGACAAAGCGCGAGGCGTACTGCAAGCCCTCTTGCAACAGCAGCCGCAACACAAGATGGCTCAACAAGCGCTGGAAATGCTAAATTGAACTTCCTCCAATAATCAGCGCGCAGATGGAGAAACAAACAGCCATGCCTTTTGACGCCGCATTGCGACGAAAACGCACAAGCGCCACGAAGTGCGGAATTCTTGCTTTATCGCTGATTTCCTTTTGCCCCGCGACGCATGCAGCTCAGCAGTCCGCAGCGAAACACAGCGCACCCAAGCAATCTGCAAAACCAACTTCGCCCGTTCTCAACGAAGCCGAAGCGCTGCTCCGCGAAGGCCGCATCACCGAAGCCAAGACGAAAATCCAAGAAGAGTTGCAACAAAATCCGACAAAGGCGGAAGCCTACAACCTATTCGGAGTCGCGTGCGTCAACGAAAAGGACTACCCCGGCGCTCTCGAAGCCTTCCAGCACGCGCTCAGCCTCGACCCCAGCTCCACTCGCACCCGCAACAGCATCGGCAATGTGTACGTCGCGCAAGGCAAGCTCGATCTCGCCGCCGAGGAGTTCCGAACCGTCCTGCGCCAAGCTCCCGCGAACCGCGACGCGAACTACAATCTCGGCCTCGTGCTCTTGGCCCAAGGTTCCCCCGCCAAGGCCATTCTTCACTTTCAGCGCGTGCGTCCGGCAAGTCTAGAAACCGGATTCAATCTGACCCGCGCGTATCTCCAAGCCGGCCGAATCGCCGAGGGCCTCAAGTCTGCGAGCGAGCTCTCCAACGAAAACAACAGCGATGTGCAACTTCATTTCACGCTGGGCGTCCTGCTAGCCTCGGAAAAACAGTATCGGGCCGCGCAACTGGAATTAGAAAAGGCCAACGCGCTGCAGCCCGAAACGCTCGAGATTCTCCATAACCTCGGCCAGGCGTATCTCCGCTCTGGCGACTACACCAAAGCGGAATTGATCATCAATCGTGCGCTAAAAATAAAGCCAGATTCGCCGGACACTCTCTATCTCCTTGCGCAAATCTATGCCGACCAGAAGAAAGCGGTCGACGCCCTGGACCTCCTCGTACGCGCGCACAAATTGGCTCCGCAAAATACCGATATCATTTTCCTCCTGGCCCGCGTCAGTATGACTCAGAATTATTTTGAAGACGCCATCCCGCTCCTCGAATCCGGCCTGCAAATCGCTCCCAAACGTGCCGACCTACACGCCGCCCTCGGCGAGAGCTATTTCATGTCCGGCAAAGCGGAAAAGGCCATTGACGAATTCAAGTCGCTGATTGCGCTAGACCCTTCCGCCCGCTCCTACGCGTTCATGGGCCTTTCCTACCGCCATCTCGGCCGCTTCGATGAAGCAAAAAAATATTTCCAGGAAGGCCTGAAGCTCGATCGCCGCAACGCTTCCTGTCTTTTCAACATGGGCTTCATCGAGGAGCGCCAAGGAAATCACGCCGCCGCCGAAACATTTTTCCAAGACGCGCTGAAGTCCAATCCCGATTATTCGGAAGCACTGGTCGAGCTTGCCAACCTGCGCATCGCCAACAAAAAATTCGAAGAAGCCGTGGAACTCCTGCGCCACTACGTAAAAGTAAGCCGCGATCCCGCCGCTGGCTACTACAAGCTCGCCATGGTGGAGCGCAGCCTGCATCAGACGGAGGCGGCGCAGCGCGATTTGAATGTTTTTCAAACGCTGTCCAAAAACTCTTCCACCGGTCCCTATCCCTACCAGCACCTCTTCGACTACCTCGACAACCGCGCCACTTTAAGCGCCCGCGAACGCACACAACTCGATCTGACCCAACTCACCGAGCAAATCCAGAAACATCCCGACCAGCCGCAAGATCTCTATCTGCTCGCGGAAGCGTATTTGAAGCTTGGCAAGGCCGAAGAAGCCCGCAAGACCATCGCGCAGCTCGATCAATTGAGCGCTAACGATTACCGCACCCAAACCGGAGTCGGCGTCCTCCTCGCTCGCTATCGCCTCTACGACGAAGCCATCCAGCACTTTCAATCAGCGTTACGCTCCAACCCCGATTCCGACGACGTGAAATTCGACCTCGCCGACGCCTACTTCCGCAAAGGCCTCTATCGCGAAGCCCTCGACGCTGCGCAACAAGTTTCCACTGCGGGTCAGCGGGACGACGCGTATCTCGCCTTGCTCGGAGACATCCAGGGACATCTGGGCGACACTGCCCGTGCCACCGAAATCTTCCGCGACGCAATCAAGCGCAATCCCGACAACGATCAGTACTATCTCTCGCTCGCTCTGGTGCAGTTGCGGGGCAACGACGTCCGCGGCGCAACTGAAACCCTGCAACAAGGTCTAGCCCGCATCCCCGGCTCCGGAAAAATCCTGTGGGGGCTCGGCCTCATTTCCGTCCTCGAAGGCAACACGCCACAAGCCGCCGAGCGCCTTGAGCGCGCTGTGGAACTCTTGCCGGAATGGGCCGGCAGCTACTCCACTCTAGGCGTGTTCTATTACCAAACCGGCCAAATCGAAAAAGCCCGCGAAGTCCTAAACCGCTTCAAAGGCAGCAACGCCGCCGGCCTGGACGTAAGCCGCATCGAACAAGCACTAACACGCGCGCCAGCGCAATCAGCATCCGCCCGCGAACCTATGCCCCTGCAGGCTCGCCAGCAACTGCTTCAACTCGCGCTATCTCTTGCGGAGCGGACGCTCTAAACCCGACCAACGCCGAGACGTCCGTCTTGAACCGCGCACCAGAGCACCGACACTTGCCCCAAAGTCGGAAACTCTCTGGAGGAGTTACCAAGCAGGACTATCAGACCTGCAGTTTGCGGAGGTACGGAACGCTGGCTCTCATCATATCCAGGTTCATTTCGACGAAATAATTCTTTACGCCGCCCGTTTTCGCCGCTGCGAAGATTTTCTTCCAATCCAGACTGTCTTGTCCCACCGGCATGATTTTCTTCGTTTCCGTGGACCAGCCTTGAACATGCATGGAATTGAAGCGGCCCGGGTACTTCGTGAAATACTCCGCCGCATCGTAGCCCTCGCTGATTGTGGAGACTTGGAACTGGAACTTGACCAACTTCGGATCAAGAAGGTCCAGCAGCAAATCATAGGCCCGCTTGCCGTCAACCGTCGTGAGCTCAAAATCCTCATTATGAAGCCCCTGCTGGATGCCAGCCTTGGCCGACCGCTCGCCCATTTTGTTATATTCCTCGGCCGCTCGTTTCACATCATCCATAGTTGGTTTCTTGGGCCCCTCGAGTGTCGGCACAATCATTTGCGTGAGCCCGACGTCCTTCGCCCAGGATATGCGGCCCTCCTGATTTTTCCGAAGCTCCTCGATGCCGAAATGCGAACTTGTACAGGTGACTCCGGCATCGCTCAAAATTTTCCGCAGCTCAGTTCCGGAGTATTTGCCCAGGCCGGCGAAGCCGGAATCCGCGTAACCGACCGGCGAGCAAAGCTCAATCGTCTGGAATCCCGCCGCCGCAAGCTGCCCGAGTGTGCCGGGGAAATCCTTCGCAATCATGTCCCTGACTGGCCAAGTCTGACAACCAATCGGTATCCCCAGCGGATTCGCGCGAAGCTCCACACCACTCCCGGAAATAAAGCTCGCCGCGGCGGCCTGCATCGCCACATTTTTCACAAATTCTCTCCTCGACATCCCAGACATACCTCCTCCTTGTACCAATTCCTTTACGAAATTCCGGCTAAAGCTCCCAGCCACTTCGACGTTCCGGCCGGACGTACTTCTGCGCGGAATCGAGGTTAACCACTTTCATGTTGCCGCTATCCCAATTGAGTTTCTGCCCCGCGCGAGCCGCAACATTCCCAAGCAGCAAAGTCTCCGTGACCAGCCCCGAAAATTCGAAATTCCCACCAGGCTTCACTTTGCTTCCTTTACAAGCGTCAAGCCATTCGCGTTCGTTGCCCGGCGACCTTGGTAGCGTCTTTGGCGGCTGTTTGTAGGTATTCATTTTCGCATCGGGAATAACCCTCGGACCCTCCCCATTAAATCCGCAAAGAATCTTTCCGCGATCCCCGACAAAGAGAAGTCCCTCGTCCCCTTCTTCGCCCTCGACCTTGAATGGGCGGCCTTCTTCCAATTCCTCCGGCCGCGGCGGCTTCAGGCCACCGTCATACCACGTGAATTTCACCGGCGGCATGTCACCCCGCGCCGGAAAATTGTAATGGATGACCGAGGCCAGCGGGTACGTTTCTTCATAGCGGTCCGTTGAACTCGCTTCCACACTTACGGGCGCCTCGAGTTTTAATACCCGAAAAATTGTGTCGAAGCTGTAGGAACCCATGTCGCCAAGAGCGCCACAACCGAAGTCCGTCCATCCACGCCATACAAAGGGCACATACGCGCGATTGAACGAGCGTTCCGGCGCTGGACCGAGCCACAAATCCCAATCCAAACCTTTGGGCACCGGCTCCGCCTCTTTTGGTCGCTCGATCCCCTGCGGCCAAAAAGGTCGGCTGGACCAGTTAACCACCTCCCGCACCGGCCCGATGGCGCCGGCCCAGATCCATTCGCATAGCAAGCGCGTATCTTCGGATGCTTGGTTAGCAACGGCAATCTGCGTTGCCACACCAGTCTCGCGCGCAATCTCAGCGATGCGTCGCGCCTCATAGATCGTGTGCGTCAAAGGCTTTTGGCAAAAAACGTGTTTGCGCTTCTTCATCGCCGCGGCCGACACGGCCGCATGCAAGCTGTCCGTGGTGCACACGATGACCGCGTCGAGGTCCTTCTGTTTTTCGAGTAGTTCGCGAAAGTCGCTGTAGGCCGAGCAGCCGCGATACTCACCGGAGCGCTGCTGAGTGCCATAATAAGCGTCCACGATTTTCTGACACGGCTCGCGGCCGGCAACGCCGCTAGTCACCCGCAGTGCATGCGTCAATTGAATCGGTTCGTCCGGGCTCAGCCAATCCCATCCGCTATCAACACCAAGCAATTTGCGCACGGACTTGCAGAACTCGTGAGTATCCCACTGCGGGTGATTCGCGCTGCTTTGATTCGGGTCGCAGACAGCCACACCCTGTACGTCGGGCTGGCCCAGAAACCGAAGCATGACGCGCAAACCTTGCGAGCCAACGCCGATAAAAGCAATATTGACCTTGTCGCTCGGCGGAATATATCCCGCACCGCCCAACACTCGCCGCGGCACAATCGAAAGCCCAATCGCCGCCGTGGCAGCCTGCCCCAAGAATTTGCGCCGCGAAACTGAGCCCCCCGGGAAGCTGTGCGATCCAATCTTATTCTTCACTGGCCCTCCCTAGCCACAACTCGCCGTACCAAATGATTTTCGCCGGGGTTTACGTTCGTCGTGGTTTACCAAATTCCTGAATCAGTCCGCCATTGTAAGCTAATCAAAACCCGCGGAAGCGACAATTCATTTTCGCCGCTCGGGACTCCTCGCGAGCAAACGACGTTCTGTGCCGCTTTTTCCTTGTGGCATAATATCCCGGAATTGCCTGAGGCTTCGGGGAACCATGCAAACAGAAGTGACACCCACGCCAAGAACACTTCCGCGGCGCTACTACACCGACCCGCAGGTTTTCAGCGAAGAGATGGACCGCTTCTATTCGCAAATGTGGGTCTATGCGGGCCGCGAGAGCGAAATTCCGCGTCCCGGCGACTATGTTCTGCGTGAAATTGCCGGCGAGAGCATCATTGTCACCCGCGATTCGAGCGGTCGCGTTCAGGCCTTCTTCAACGTTTGCCGACACCGTGGCACGCGCATCTGTTCAGCCTCCGACGGCCATTTTGAAGGTCGCATCCAATGTCCCTATCACGGCTGGACGTACGCACTCGATGGACGTCTTTTGGGCGCGACGCACATGCAAGAGGCGAATTTTTCCCGCGAGGACTATCCGCTGAACCGCGTCCATGCGGATTTGTGGGACGGCCATCTTTTCTTGAATCTGAGCGCGAACCCCGAGCCGCTCACGGATCAACTGGGCACCCTGCCGAATAAATTTGGTCCGTGGCGCATGCAGGATCTCCGCCTGCAGAAACGTATCGTCTACGAGGTGAAAGCCAACTGGAAGCTTGTCGTTCTCAATTACAACGAGTGCCTCCACTGCCCCGTGTTGCACCCGTGCTTGAATCGTCTTACGAACTATCTCGGCGCAGACAATGATGCTCCGCACAGTACTTACATTGGCGGCTCGATGGGTTTCCGCGATGGCGCCCAGACCATGAGCCTCGATGGCAAGCTCCGCCGCAATTATCTCCCTGGCTTAAATGAGGAGCAGCGCACGCAGGTCTACTATTACGCGATCTACCCAAATCTCCTTCTGAGCCTCCATCCCGATTACATGATGGTGCATACCTTGTGGCCGAAAGCGCCCGACCGTACAGAGGTCGTCTGCGAATGGCATTTCCATCCCACCGAAATGGCCAAGGCGGATTTTCAATGCGACGACGCTATCGACTTTTGGGATCTCACCAATCGCGAGGACTGGGCCATTTCGGACCTGTCGCAGAAGGGCATCAGTTCGCGCGCCTACAAACCCGGCCCGTACTCCACGCGCGAAGCTCTTTTGCATGCCTTCGACGAAATGGTCCTCCAGCGCGAAGCCCAATCAAAACGCAACGGCCGCTGAGCCTCTATCCTCCGCATTCTGATAACTGTGACATTACTACGTGTTTTACGGAAGCTGACGGACGCTTCCGCGGATCAGGAATTCCGTGGGTAGAACCCGCTGGCTGAAGGCCATTTGAGGATGATGCAGACGCTCGAGAAGCATCTTCATACAAGTTTCGCCGATCTCCTCCTTATCGACGCGGACGGTTGAAAGCGGCGGATCCATCAGAACTGCTTCCTCGCGGTCGTCGAACCCGACCAGACTGATTTCATCCGGCACCTTCACTCCGCCCCGGCTTAACGCTCGCCAAAGTCCGTACGCGATTTCGTCGTTCCCGGCTACAACAGCAGTGGGTCGCGACCGCCGCGACAGGATCCGCCCTACGCTCCCTTGACCGAAATCGCCGAAACTCGCGAAATTTCGGCTCGTGATCAAAACGGGTTTTAGTTTGTTCTCGCGCATTCCTTGCCGGTAGCCTTCAAATCGGCGATGTAGCCACGGGTAGGAGATATCTCCGGCGAAAACAATTTGCCGGTGACCTTTGCCTATCAGGTAACGCGTGGCATGGAGTGTTCCATTAAGGTCATCGAAGCCTACTTGGTCGAATTGCTGCTCGTCGTCCATTCCCACCACATTATTACTGAAGGCCACGAAGGGCATTTGAATGGATTCGATTCTGCGGAGCAGATTCGGGTAAATCGTCCCGGCCAGAATCACTCCGTCAATCAAGCCATGCTCCCGAAGAACCGGAGGCAGGTCAATCTTGTCGGGAGGCATCCTCGCGGAATAATGCAGCGCCGCGAACAGCACGTGTTGTTTCAAGCTGCTGGCGTAGGATTCGACCCCTTGCAGAATGCGCGCATGAAAAGGGTGCAGAAAATCGCGGTTGCTCAAGAGAAAGCAGACCATCTCCGCGCGTCGTTTGAGCATCCGGCGCGCTTGTGCATTGGGGCGAAATCCGAGACGGCGGATTGCGTCAAGTACCCGCGCGCGCGTTTTCCGGCTTACTTGCGAGCTGGAATTTAGAACGCGCGAAATCGTTCCGATGCCTACACCCGCCGCGCGCGCTACCTCGCGAATCGTCGTTTTTGCTGGAACCGCTTCCATCGCAATTGTGTTGTTGTCGCCTTTCGTCTTTTGCCTTGGGTTCGGGGCGCAAATAATCCCCAATTCCTTTTCTTCGCGAAAGTTTAGCACACCAGAGCCATCACGCCAGCAGATCGACTGGCCGGGCCCGCTCGCTAGCTCGGCAAAATCAAAAAAACCGAACCTTACAAGTTCGTTTTCGAGATTTCTGACTTGACAGGCGTTTTTTGCTCGGTTAGGGTGTGGAACCAGTTCCAACGTCCTCGGGCCTAAATCTGGAGCTTTCTCGAAGCGAGTGGGGTGTGTGATGGAAAAACTCTCTGGTTCTTTCTTCGCTTGGATCACCAGCCGGCGTAGCTCTCCCGCGACCAATAGCCAAGTGCGCGCGGTGCCTGCCGTAGGCGACCCGATCAATCGGTGCTACCTCGGCGTGGCCCTGCTGATAACAACAATTCTCTTGGGATTCTCGCCACCAGTCGTAGGTCAAGCTGTAAATGCAACTTTACTTGGCACGGTGACCGACTCCAGCGGCGCCGTAGTGGCGGGGGCGAACGTCAACATTACCGAGATGAACATGGGCGTAACTCGCAGTGTAACCACGAATGATAGCGGCAATTATGAAGTTCCCAACCTACTGCCCGGCGTGTATCAAGTGACCGTTAAGCACGTTGGATTCCGGCAAGAGACGCGCCCCGGCGTGGAGCTTACGGTAAACAGCACGGTTCGCGTTGACCTGCAACTACATCCCGGAGAAGCCACGGAAACTATGGTGGTTA
>DATBYP010000031.1:0-20722 GCA_036513675.1 Candidatus Acidiferrum sp. | reverse complement strand
CCCGCAGGCCCGGTATCCACACAATGGGTGATCAGCCGCCGCCCAGTTCCGGCCGCAGGGCCAGTAACAATGGCTTCAAGCCGGCCCGCCGGCGGTAACAACATGTGACGGGCGGTACGCGTTCTATGATCAGGATCGTGCTGCGCGATGGGCTCGCCATCCATGGCGACGATCTCAAGGCTTTGTCCCTCAAGCTCCAGGTCCACGTAGAGGTCCGCAGAGGCATTCGCGATGCGCCAGAACTGCCGCTCCCCGGGAGCAATTTCGATTTGAGGACGCACGGAGCCGTTCACCGTCATCACCTCATGTGGCATCTCTGGTTCCCCACCACAAACGTCCGAACTAAGGTCAACGCGCTGTGTCAAATCGGCAGATTGAGGGTCGGTCCCAACGGTACGGCCGCGCACAACGAGGACGCGCTCTGGCAAGCCGGCCAGCCCTGGAAAATAGGATTGTATTCCCTCGATCACAAGCGCACCGGACATACCGTCGAGCACCTGCTGGTAGCTCTCTCCGTGGGGATGCGTGTGATACCAATACAAGCCGGGTGGGTGGTCTTTCGGAATCTGCACCGTATATCGGAGTGTTTGTCCAGGCATGGCCATCATGGACAAGACGTCGTCCTGAGGGGCGTCGGGAGAAATCGTCAAGCCGTGAAAGTGTAAGTTTGTCATGTCCATGCACGGCCCAATCAGGCACTTTTCCTTCGGCCTGCTCGGGAGATCGTTGATGTAAGTGACCTTTAATTGATCCCCCGGCGACAAGCGCAAAGTCGGAGCGTTGGGTTGGCCGTTAAAGTAGAAAGAGTCTTTGCCGAACTTCGTAATTGCGGCGTGCAGCTTTAAGAAAAGTGTATGGTTGTGCGCGCGAAGTTCCGGAGGATTCGAAAGCACGTCTGACGGTTTCCCCACCAGCTCGAGCCAGCAGAAAACTGCGGACACTACGACAGTGAGAGCAAGAAAGGCTGTCTGTAAAGGAGAAGAAATGCGCGACATTGGCAACTCCGAACTGCTTGCTTATTCCGCCGGGTGCCAAGTGGAGTCCGGATCATAGGTGGTCATCGCATCTGCCAGCTTCTGCGTCTCGGGACCAAGATCCTTTTCGTAAACGGTTCCCGACTCATCGACAATAAATGTCATTACGCCCGAGGCGCGGTACTCCGCAGGGTAGGCGATGAAGGCGAATCCAGCGCTCATCTTCCCATCCACGACATAGTTCTTGGCTCCGCCTGGTGCATGAGGCCCTTGCCTAGTGAGGACCCGAAAAAAATAGCCATTGAATGGAACCGGGCTCATGCTGCTCTGGTCCTTTAGAGCTTCCCCGTCCGCGTTGGCGATGAGAGGGTTTATGGGGCTGTTGTATTCGTCGTAAGCGCCATGCCAGTACAGACCATTGTGCCGACCTTCGTCGCTAACCAGTTTCTGCGCGAATTGGTCCGGGAAGCCGGCCGGTGAGCCCTCAAAGTATTGCTTTTCGGCCTCTACCAACTCGTGGCACGCGTCCAGGGCGGCCGTTTCATTTTTGCCTATGCGCCGGAACAGGATCTCGTCCTTTCCTGCGGGTGTATCGAAATACCATGAACCGTGGTTGTTCACCAGGGGAATCGGAAATGGCCAGTTTTCGGCCCCAACGACCAGGGTTACAGTTCCGTCCGGCTCTGTCACGAATCGATGCATTTGCTCGTATCTGACAACGAACCGGATGCGAGCATCCCCATCTTCGTTTGGATCGCCGGACGAGAGAATCTCCTTGGCGGCTGGCCCAAGAATGTTCAAAGAAGCTTGGTCATCCACTGCCTGCATGGCGATAAAGAATGCATGAGCGGCATCTTCGGTCGACGGGAAGGTCCGCTGTCCTGGCTGCTGGGCAAACATGGGCGCGAACGAGCATCCGATGGAAAGTGCGAATAGAACGGGCGCAGCAAATCGCGCCAAGGTCTTTCGTTCATGTCGAGCAAAAATTAGAATTCTCTGCAGCATAATGTTCCTTTCGATTCTTGAATTCTCAATAGGTTTCACGCGGCCTTACAGGCGATCCCTTAATGTCGTCCACCACCGCCATGGGAACCTCCTCCATGGAAACCTCCTCCAACGCTCGACCTGCCGCGGGAGGAAAAACCTCGGGCATTTCCTCCATGATCAAAACCACTGAAGGCACCGGAGTGTGCTCCTGACTGACCGTGAAAACCCGAACCTCCGTGGGACGCGTTGCCGTGGCCGAAGCTACCGTGGTTAAAGTTGCTGTGGCCGGAGCTGCCATGGTCAAAGCCGCCGTGGCCGAAGTTACCGTGGCCGAAATCGCTGTGGCCGTGGCCGAAATCAGCGTGGTGGAACCCATCGTGACCAAAGTCTCGGCTGTGCGAGACGAATTCGTGATGGTCGAAGAATGCTCGACGGCCATGCCAGTCGTAGCCCCAGTGACCCCAGCCCCACCCAAAACCTCCGAAGAAGCCAATACCAAATCCAACACCGAAGGAAAGGCCTACGCCGCCCCAAAAAATCCCGGGCACCGGATACCAGCCGGGGTAAGCAACGATAGGTGCCCCGTACACTAGCCAAGGATCATAGGCAGGGACGTAGACGACCTCAGGGTTGGCCGGTTCGATGATGATCGTCTTCCCTTGTGTCGTTACCTTCTCCTGTTCGTTGCTATTCAAATGGCCAGCATTGCGCGCCTCCTCACGCATCGTCTGAACGGCGTCCGTCACATCCTGCGGCTGGGTCACATATGCCTCGCCAAGCGACGACGTCCAAGACAGGTTCTTGTCCATGTTTTCAAGAACGGAGGGAAACTGCGCCATGGCCTTTACGCTCGGATCCCAGTTCTGTTTGTCGACTTCTTTGGCCAGCTCCTCGCCGTTCAGATTGGAATGCCTTTGCATCCAGCGTTCCGCCTCGACAATCTGAGTTGGATACGTGGAAGCGGCCAGGATCTGCGATACCAAGGCGTCCGGATACAACGCGATCGGTGCAACAAGTTGCTGCAATTCCTGAGGCGACTTCGCCGGCGGAGCTGGTGATTGCCCGTTTGATTGTCCGTTGGATTGCCCTGTGGGCCCGTAGGAGTCGGCTTGCGCCGTGAATTGCACGAGCAAACAGCAGAGAAGCACGGTCAAAACCCGCTTCGATATCTTCATGTTCATAGCAAATTCTCCGATACTAAATCGACGCCGAGGTCGTCGTTGGTCCAAACTCGCGCGCTCTGGGTTGCCGTTCCCGCGCGCGGCTCGTTTGCCGCCGCGCGCAACGGAATAGCCAGGGTACTCAGGGTGGTTAAGATGGCGAGTGAAAGCGTGAGACAACGATTCATCTTGCCCCTTAGTGTTTCTTCGACGGGGCGGGAGGAAAATGCTGGAACATTTTGTTCACGCCTTTGGCGAGGTTCTTTGTATTCTTGTCGGCCTTATCAGAAAGCGTATCGCTCGACGAGCTTCGCCAGATCAATTTCTCGGTTTTTGCCTCGAAGAGATCGACCACCAGAGTCCCCACCGTGTAGGTCTCGGTTGTGGTGGTTGCGTCGCCAAATCCACCGAATCCCCCCCAGCGGCGACCTCCTCCGAACCCGTTATAAAACGTGTCCAAGGTTTGTTGATTCTGAGTCGTCTCAATGGCAAAGACCTCGACGTCGCCCCCCGAGGGAACCAGCGTCCAGCCTTTGGCCACAAGACTGCTGTTTACCGCATCCTTGATCCGGTCGACCAGGAGCGGGTCTTTCGTTTGGACCTTCTCCCAAGAGTAGGTCTTGTATTGCGCGAAGTTTGCGCTGTGATCGTAATCGGTCTTCACCTGCTGTGCTGACGACTTGCCTGCGAATAAAAACATCATCCCAATCAAAACGAACGCGATTTTTTGCATTTTCATAATTGCTCCTTTTGAGATTTCAAAAAACAAAGCTACTCTCCGGGTAGCGCCCGTTTAGGCAGTTCTGCTAACCAGCGGTAGGTTAGTTGCCCTGTTGTTTCTGGCGACGTACCGGCACATGTTCCTGGGCTGTTGCGCCCTGTTCCCTTGTCGTCTTTCTCGTATCGGGACTCGACTACCTGATTTCTCCTCGTTTGCGTCACTGCAAGAGCTCGATTGCCCCGCGCGACACAGCTTGAGAGGCAACAGGACTGCCAATCTATTGAGTTTGTAACTGACTGAAAGTAAGGGGCCGCCAGCAGGCGTTAGCGTAGAGTGGTGTCAACCCGGTGAGCAGATGTCAGGATGGGGACGGCCCAAACGATGTCGGTTATTTGACTGGGTATCGAACGGCTTCTCCAGAGTGTCAAGCCAATGGGAGATGCACTCCGTGAGAGTGATCCTTGCTTGAACGTGAGATGCCAAGCTTTTGCATCCGGAAGTAAAGCGTGGACCTCTTGATCCCCAAACGGGCTGCGGCTCCGTTGGGACCGGCTACAACCCAGCGAGTGTGCTCGAGAGTCTTGCGAATGTGCTTTCGCTCCGCGTCCTTCAAAGTAATTGCTTCCGGGGGCTCCGCTTCGGCGGCACGCTGCAAGGCAGCAAGAGGAGGACGCAGCGTGTTGCCGGATGTGAGGACTACGCTCCGCTCGATGAAATTCTGCAGCTCGCGAATATTTCCGGGCCAGGAATGACTTACGAGCGACTGCATTACCTCAACGGGAACTTCGTCGATGTACTTGCCCATTCGTTCCCCAAAGGTTTTGACGAAGTGCCTGACCAGCAGCGGAATATCCTCTAAACGATCGCGCAGCGGTGGAACTGATATGGGAAATACGTTGAGGCGGTAATAAAGATCGCTGCGAAACCGTTCCTTGGAAACCAACGTAGCTAGATCGCGGTTGGTTGCAGCAACCAGGCGTACGTCGACGCGCAAAGTTTGTGTGCTGCCTAATCTCTCGAACTCTCCCTCTTGAAGGACGCGGAGTAGCTTTGGCTGTAGTTCGGGCGGGATATCTCCGATCTCATCCAGAAAGAGGGTGCCACGGTCGGCCGTTTCGAAACGCCCTATTTTGCGTGCCACGGCCCCGGTGAAAGCGCCTCTCTCGTGGCCGAAAAGTTCGCTTTCCAGTAACCCCAGGGGAATTGCAGCGCAATTTAGTTTTACAAAAGAACGATCTCGGCGTGCACTGTGTTCGTGAATGGCGCGCGCGATGAGTTCCTTCCCGGTCCCGGTTTCGCCTTCGATGAGGGCAGTGCAACCGGTTGGAGCGACCGTGCGAACAAGATCCAATACCCGTCGGATAGCCTCGCTTGCGCCGACGATGCCCGCAACGGATTCGTTCGCGCCTTTGCTCCCCTTTCCCTGGGTATCTCCGGATATCACAGTTGCGACCAATGCACGGGAAGTCAGATCGCCTGTCGCACCCGCGAGCAGGTCGGCTTGATATTCGTGCTCCGTGCGGCAGACCTCAACGCCATTTCGATCTTCCGACAAATCTGGATTCTCCCAAGCCATCATCGTTCCCCGCTATACGTCGGGCGTTCGGTTCAGGTTTTTCGCAATGTAGGCAGTCGCCCCTTCGGCCCCAGGTTCCTTCGTTCCTATTGCAAACAACTCAACGAGCACATGAGTCTGAATGCATGTTTGGTTCCACGGCACGCTGACATAGATACCCCTCACAGGGCGCGCTTTTGTCGAAACAACTACTATCGATCGGCACATTAGACTCAAGGCGCCACGAAACGCCACAAATCAGCGAATCTGAACTGCCGTAGCAACGACGCGCGTCGAAATGATGACGCAAGGAATAGGACTTGCGGTTATAAGGCAACTCTGGCCGACGAACCTCGTTATGAGCCGGTTTGTGCAGTTTTCAAACGACGACCCGTCGCTAGACCTGCGGGCTGAATGTCTTGGCCGGGTAGCCCTGGACTTTAAGAACTTGGTCGCGGAGGTATTGCCAGTAGCAATCTGCCCGGCCGCGATGATGGAAGAAAAGGGCTGGTTCAGTGGGGACGGGATTTTTGAACCTGGCGAACAGTTCTCCACTATCGATTGCCTGGGCGCATTGCGTGCACTGCTTTACTTCAAACATCACTTCCTCACTTCTAGAGGAACTCAAGCGAGCCCCTAGGGATGCGTTTGATGTCCTCTTACATCTTTTTGAATCGTTCTTCGACCTAATCAGGAGAATTCATTCCTTATGTCAGGCACGTTTCATTTTGTAAACGACCGCGTGCAGCACGAGCATGGACAAGAGGATTACCAGCGAAGCCCGAAGGGCCAGTCGCAAGCATCGAAGTTCCCGAAACTCTAGAGATTCTGTCATTGCAGTTTAGCTAGTTCGTCTGGAGTCATCTTCGAAGTTATTTCGCTCAACTGCTTGCTTACATCCAGCCTTTTGCCGGCGAGGATAAACAAGGAGTACGCCTTGGGCAGATCACGATTGACACCCGTACCCGTCGCATACATTTCCGCAAGATCGAATTGCGCGAACGCGTCTTCGCGGTCGGCAGCCCAAGTCCACAATTTCACGGCTTCCTGCATATCCCGATCGACTCCCTTAGCCTGAAAGAACATGGCGGCCAACCGTGTTGCTGCACGCGTGTCACCCTGGTCGATGGCTCGGCGATACCACGTGACCGATTGCGCGTAGTCGATATCGACCCCTTGACCAAGCTCGTAAATTTCGCCGAGAACCGCTTGCGCCTGCTTCAATCCGCCTTCACCAGCAAGCCGGTAATAGCGTAGAGATTCTGCAGTGTCTTGCTTCACACCTTGGCCCTTCTCATACAGGAATGCGAGTCCGTACTGGGCTGTAGGATTACCCGCTTCGGCGCCTTTTCTAAACCACTTCACGGCTTCCACTGGGTCTGCAAAGACGCCCAGCCCTTGGGAGTAGACGATCCCTAGACTTGCTTGTGCTTGTGGATAGTTCTTCTTAGCGGCTTTATGCGCGAGCTTGAGCGCTTCGTGTGGATCTTGAGGCACGCCTTGGCCCGTAGCATATAAGTAGGCGAGCGCTGCCTGTCCCTCAGCAAAGTCCGCATCCGCTGAACGCCTGATCCAGTGCCCGGCGTCGTCGAGGCTTTTATTCACTCCCTGACCGTTGAGATAAAGGAGCCCAAGGTTGAGCGCGCCCGCCGGGTTTCCAGATACAGCGGAGCGCGTGTACCATTTGGCCGCTTCGGCGAGATCCTTAACACCTTCGGGACCTGTCTCGTAGATATACCCGAGGTTGGCCTGTGCTGAGGAATCGCCGTAATTTGCGGCCATGAGATACCACCGTATCGATTCATAAAGATCTTTATCGACTCCCTCACCAAATTGATAGGCGTGAGCAAGTTTGAACTGTGCTACGGTGTTCCCCGAATTCGCCTTTTTGGTCAGTCCTTTCAGGTCGATTCGCGATGATTTTGCGTTTGGGACCAACGTCGAGGATAAGGATTGCGCCGACGTGAACGACGGGCAGACCACCGTGAAAACCAACACGAAAACAAAAAGTATATCTTTGCGGATACCGTACTTCCCTTTTGGCAAATGCATGGACCTTTCGCTCCCAGCCGAATTGGCTTCGGGATCAAGGAAAGCAAGCGTTGTGCCAGGAAGACCTCAGATGCGCGACCTGGAGCTTGGAACTGCAAGTGATTGAATTAAGGAGGAATGCAGACTGATCGGAACATCGGAAGGACCTGGAGCTATGAATCGCCCAATGTTACGACGCGCGAAACGTCGAACCGTTCAACACCTGACGTCGCAAACGTCAAAGTCAGTTGACACTTTGCTCAGGTATTCATGGGATGGAAGACTTGCAGTGGGGGCATTCGGTAGGCAGTGTCGTAGAACGCCTAAACTCCATGATTCCAGTCGGAGCGCTGGGGCTCCGCACCGCTCACATCGATATTCTGCTGCTGCGTGGGCCGTGAGATCCCAAGCTTCTGCATCTTCGCAATTAGGGTCGTCCGCTTGAGGCCCAGCTTGGCGGCCGCGCCGTTCACTCCGCCGATCACCCAACCCGCAGCCTGGAGAGTGTGCAGTATCAGATTGCGTTCGGAACTCTGCAGAGTAGTTGGCGGGGAAGGAAGCGCCTCTGCTGGAGCCCGTGCCGTAGGTAGAGGATTAGGAAGCACTCCATCATTCGAAAGTATCACGGCACGTTCGATCACATTTTGTAGCTCGCGAATATTCCCCGGCCAGTCGTATGAGCAAAAGGCGGACATGGTTTCGGAAGGAATATGATCAATTTGCTTCCCAATCTTGCGGCTAAACATTTCGACAAAGTGTGCCACCAGGGCCGGAATGTCTTCGCGGCGAGCCCGCAACGGTGGTAGGACCACCGGAAACACATTCAACCGATAATAGAGGTCGCTACGAAATTGGCCTCGTTTCACCATGTCTGTCAAATCTCGATGAGTTGCAGCCACGAGCCGCACGTCCACTTGGTGAGTCCGAGTGCTGCCCAGTCGTTCAAACTCCTGTTCCTGCAAAACACGGAGAAGTTTAGGTTGAAGTGCGAGCGGAATATCGCCCACTTCGTCCAGGAAGAGCGTCCCTTTATCGGCTACCTCGAAACGACCGATCTTTTGGGCGATGGCGCCCGTAAACGCGCCCTTCTCATGGCCAAAAAGCTCGCTCTCTAGCAGATCGAACGGAATAGCAGCACAATTCAGCTTTGTAAACGGGCGGCCGCACCGCGCGCTGATGTTGTGAACTGCGCGTGCGATTAGCTCTTTACCAGTGCCTGTTTCACCCTCGATGAGGACCGTGGAACAGGTTGGCGCGACACGTTCGACCTGGTCGAGCACTTCTTCCAGGGCAGCGCTCGTGCCAATGACCTGCTCGAATCTCCGCGGGTTGCGGTCCTGGTCGCCGAGCCCGAATCTTTCCAAAGCTCCCACTGAGGACCTCCTGGCGCACCGTGTGAACGGTTCTCTTCGCGAGGATCAAGTTTCCAGAGCCGCTCGAACGCTCTCGAGCAGGGCTTCATCGTCGAACGGTTTGGCCAGGAACTCCACTGCCCCTGCTCTCAACGCCTGCATTCGCATTTTTGCGTCGCCATGTGCGGTTATGAATATGATCGGAACCCTGCAACGTTCAGCGTTCAGCTTCGCCTGCAGTTCGAGTCCAGACATTCCCGGCATTCGGATGTCGGCGATCAAACACCCAATACGGTGCTGCTGGCCAGACCTCAGGAACTCCTCCGCCGACGCAAACGCTTGTGCCGGCAAGCCGACGGCTTTGAGCAGGCCCAATAGTGCGCTACGTACTGAGTCGTCATCATCGAGGATGGCTACTGGTTTGGTGATATCCTGAACGGCCATGAGGGCAAATGTAGGGCAATGCCCCGAACCGGCGCAATTATCCTTTGGTATAAGAGAACTAATACCGCATCGATGGGGCACGCAGCTACACTTTTGGGGGAGCGCTCGAAAAAGCGCCAAAAGAGGATGATTACCAGTGTGGATCGGCTTTGCAATATAATCATCGGAACTACGCTACTTATTGCCAGACGAAAGCTCTAGTTTCGCAGCCATTCTAACCAAATCCGCCAATGATTCCGCCTGCATCTTCCGCATCGCGTGGCCGCGATGAATCTTCACGGTGATCTCGCTTGTTCCGAGCTCAGAAGCTATTTGCTTATTGAGCATACCTGAAACCACCAGACCCATGACCTCGCGCTCGCGTGCGGTCAGACCGTCGTAACGCTTTCGCAACTCGGCCAACTGAGTTTGCTGTTGCCGCATTGCCCGGTCGCGATCCAATGCCTGGTGGATTGCATCCAGCAAGTCCTGGTCGCGGAAGGGCTTGGTCAGGAACTCCACCGCACCGGATTTCATGGCCTTCACCGTCATCGGAATGTCTGCATGCCCGGTGACGAAGATGATGGGAATTAGGATCCCGGCGGCAGCCAATTCGCGTTGAAAGTCCAGACCGTTGATTCCAGGAAGCCTGACATCAAGAACAAGGCAACTTGGACCCTCCGGTCGTTTGCTACGCAAGAACTCCTGCGCTGTGCCGAAGGTCTCGGACCGCAGACTCACCGACTTCAGCAGGCCCTGAATGGCTGCACGCACACCAGCATCGTCATCAATGACGAACACCGTGGGAGCGCCTGCGGAGGTCATTCATGGGCCTCGACTTTCGTGGGTAGGGCGAAGTAAAAGTTAGTGCCGCGCGGAGGGTTGTCGGCAGCCCACAAGCGGACGCAATGCGATTCGATGCCGAGTGCTCCAGGCATGTGCCGGGATTGCGCCAATAATCTGGCCGATATCGCGATTGTGCCCTGCGACACTGCGCACCTGCACGTACTAGAGCGATGTTCGCATGATCTCGCAATCAGTTTTGCAGATTGCATATATATTATCGTTACCGATGGACGACCGCGTCGCGCCATGGATGCTTCGCCTGGATCTCGTCGCTTGTTCTGGCAAAACCCTAATCGGAGCAGATTATAGCGCAGTCGCTTCAGCACTCAGAGATGGCAGCTTTCCAGTTAGATATCGCTACACATCAAGAAGTTCCAAGCAATTGACACGGCGTCCGAGATTGGACATCTAGACCTCCGATTAGACGACTCGTCAGCGCGCTTCCCCTTTGTATGCTCTTCGGCACCAATGTCTTACACCACCTTGAGCTCTCGTCACAAAAGGGCACGGCGCGTGCTTCTTCCAAGGTGCGCGAGCGGCATCGACGAATCGAAAGTGCGCGATCGCCGCTGGTTTTGAGTCCGAATTCCGATGTTCAGCTTCGTCCGCCAAGGAGCGGTAAGAAAATAACTCCATTGAACTCGCCCAGCGCCGTTCAGAAGCTAATTCGCCATGAATCCAATCACGCCAGAAAAAACCAAGCTCGGGTTCGTTGGAATCGGCTACATGGGCCGGCCGATTGCGCAGCGGTTGCTCGAATCCGGCTTCCGGCTGACTGCCTATGATCTGGATCGCAGCAAGCCGGAGGAGCTGATTCGATTTGGCGGTACGGTCGCCGAAAGCCTTGCAGAACTGTCCTCCAGTTGCGATGTCCTGATGTCTTGCCTGCCGAACGATGAAGCTGTCCGGAAGACTTATGGAGGACCCGACGGCGCGTTCGCCAATGCGCAGCGAGGCTCGCTGATCATCGACATGAGCACGGTTTATCCGGAGACTTCGCTGGAGCTCTCGAGATTAGGTTTCCAGCATGGTGTCGGGGTCCTCGACGTGACCATATCGGGGAGCACTCCGGCTGCCGAACAGGGAGCTCTGACCCTGTTCGGTGGAGGAGACCAAGCAAACTTCGACGCCGCCGAGTCCGTTTTTCGCGCGATCGCGCGAAAGTATTTCTATATGGGGCCGAGCGGCTCGGGCGCGAAGATGAAGCTGGCCGTAAACACCCTTCTAGGAATCGGGATGCAGGCGATTGCCGAGGCTGTAGCACTCGGTGAAAAGGCCGGTCTCAACCGCAATCGTTTGCTCGACGTGCTGTCCCAGACCGCAGTCGTGGCTCCGGCGCATCTGGGAAAGCTGCAGAGAGCGATGAAGGGCGACTACAGTCCTCAATTTCCGCTAAGGCTCATGAAGAAGGATCTCTGGCTGATTCTCAACCTCGCGGCTGCCGTTGGGGCGCGGATGCCTGCGACCGAGGCCGCTTTTCAGGTTAACGCCACGCAATCGGAGCAAGGAAGCGAGCAAGATTTCTCAGCGGTGATTCTGCAAATGGAAAAGCAAGCTCATTTGCGACTTAGGGACGAAGGGCGGACGGCGATTCCTGCCCTCGAAGGAAATCGATCTAACGGGACGGAGTCTTTCCCGGCCGGACCCGATAGGAGCAGGAGTGGCAATGATTCAATTGAAGGTAAACGGAGCTGAGACGTCGTTCGATGGCGCTCCTGAAATGCCGCTGCTCTGGTATTTGCGCGACATTTTGGGGCTGACTGGATCGAAGTTCGGCTGCGGGATAGGACTTTGTGGTGCGTGCACAGTCCACGTGAACGGGAAAGCCACGCGATCCTGCGTAACAGTGATGGGCGATACGGCCGGAAAAGAAGTCACGACGATCGAAGGGCTTGAGAAGAACGGATTGCATCCCGTTCAGAAGGCCTGGATGCAAATCAATGTGCCCCAGTGTGGTTATTGTCAAGTGGGCCAGATCATGCAGGCTGTGGCTCTATTGGACAGCAAGACGAGGCCTACTGACCACGATATCGAAGAGGCGATGTCTGGGAACATCTGTCGTTGCGGAACGTATCAACGGATTCGCGCAGCGATCAAGACAGCGGCAAAGGAAATGGCATGACCGCTATCGATAACGTCAGCAGGCGCAGATTTTTGACGGGGGGCATCATCGCGGCGGGTGCGCTAGTACTCGGCGTGCGTTATCACTCCAAGCTTTTTCCCGGCGACAAACTTCCACACGATACAAACGCGGACCACGCCACATTACATCCCAGCGTTTACCTCGGAATTGATCCAGATGGCACCGTATGGATCGTGGCCTCTCGTTCGGAGATGGGTACCACAAGTCGCACCACTCTACCGCTCGTTCTCGCCGATGAACTGGACGCAGATTGGAAGCGAGTGAAGATCGAGCAGGCGTTAGGCGACAAGCGTTACGGTGACCAAAATACGGACGGATCGCACTCGGTTCGCTCTTTCTACGATGCGATGCGCATTGCTGGAGCAACTGCGCGATTCATGCTGATTGAAGCTGCGGCGAAACAGTGGGGTGTTCCGGCGACGGAATGCGAAACCGATTTGCACGCGGTTGTTCACCGCTCGACCGGTCGCAAAGCGGGTTACGGTGAACTCGCGAGCGCCGCTGCGAAATTGTCAGTCCCCAGCGCTGAACAATTGAAGCTCAAACCAAAAGCTGCGTGGCGGTACATAGGCAAAGGTGAAGTGAGCTACGACCTCGAAGCCCTCGTAACCGGGAAAGCCATCTACGGCATGGACACTCGCATGGACGGCATGATCTACGCCTCGATTGAGCGCCCGCCAGTTCTGGGCGGCAAAGTGAAGTCGTACGACGACAAGGATGCCTTGAAGGTTGCAGGTGTACATCGGACTATTCCCATTGATCCGTTCACGCCTCCACCGGGATTTCAGCCGCTCGGTGGCATCGCCGTAATTGCGGACAACACCTGGGCGGCGTTTCAAGGCCGAAAGAAGCTGAATATCTCCTGGGATAACGGGCCAAACGAAAGCTACAACTCTGCTGACTACAAGAACGAACTACGAGAGACCGCCCACAAGCCATGCAAAGTGGTGCGCAATGTCGGTGACGCCGACGAGGTGTTCGCCAAGGGTGGGAAGGTCCATGAGGCGGACTACTATGTTCCGCTTCTGGCGCACGCTGCAATGGAGCCGATGGTCGCCGTTGCCGAATTCAAAGATGGCAAAGTAACAGCGTGGGCGCCAACGCAGAATCCTCAAGCTGTGCAAGACATCATCTCAAAAGAGTTGGGGATTTCAACGAACGACGTGATTTGTCACGTAACCCTGCTCGGCGGTGGATTCGGCCGCAAGTCCAAACCCGATTACGTTGCGGAAGCGGCCGTCTTGTCCAAAAAAGTGGGCCGGCCTGTGAAGGTGGTCTGGACCCGCGAGGACGACATCAAGTTCGACTACTACAACGCCGTCGCGTCCATGTACATGAAGGCGGCTGTGGACGCGCAGGGCAAGCCAACCGCGTGGCTACAACGCTCGGTCTTCCCCCCAATTCCCTCCATTTTTGATGTGAATGCCGTTTACGGCGATCCAGCCCATCTGCAGCAGGGCTGGACGGACCTTCCCTACGACCTACCAAATCTTCGCATCGAGAATGGCCCGGCGAAAGCGCACGTCCGCATCGGCTGGTTACGCTCGGTAGCGAACATCTATCACGCGTTCGCGGTTCAATCTTTCACAGATGAACTAGCGCATGCCGCTGGGCGCGATCCGCTCGATTACCTGCTCGACCTGATCGGACCACCGCGCACAATCGATTTCAACGGTGTGAGTTACCCGAATTATGGAGCCTCCCTGGAAACCTATCCCTGGGAAACCGGCCGTCTGCGCCGCGTCACGGAGATGGTCGCGGAAAAATCTGGGTGGGGAAAACGTAAACACCGCAAGGGCACGGGCGTCGGAATTGCCGCACATCGTAGTTTCTTGACGTACGTGGCCACCGTCGTTGAAGTCGAAGTCAACGATAAGGGCGAGGTGCACATCCCCCGCGTAGACACGGCCCTCGATGCGGGTTTGGTAGTAAATCCGGAGGCGACCCGCGCGCAGTTCGAGGGTGCTGCGGTCTTTGGCACCAGCGTTGCTCGAAGCGGGCAAATTACGGCGACCAAGGGTGCGATCGACCAGTCGAATTTTCAGGACTATCCCGTAGCTCGAATCAATGAAGTTCCTACGCAGACGAATGTCTACATCGTCGATAGCGACGCTCCGCCCGCAGGTGTTGGTGAGCCGGGTGTCCCGCCCTTCATCGCCGCGTTCTGCAATGCCATCTATGCCGCGACGGGCAAAAGAGTCCGGGACCTTCCGATCACAAATTACGGCCTGAGTTGAGCATTTGGCGCAAAGGACAAAACCGTTTGAACGGGAGATTGTGAAACGAGGAAAAAGCTATGTCAGTCAGGAAGAATCGAGATTCTAAAGTCTGCACCTCCGCAATCCTGATCGTACTCATCGCCGAAATAATATTGTTTTCGGCGTCGACCGTGCGGGCGCACGCCGGTCAAGACAGCGCGGCCGCCAAGACGACTTTTCGAACGAAATGCGCGATGTGTCACGGTGAAAACGGGGCTGGCTCTGAGGTTGGAAAAAGCATGAACGTTCCAGACCTCCGGTCACCGGCCGTCCAGAAGTTACCCGATGCGGAACTCGCCAAGATAATTGCTGACGGAAAGGGCGGAATGCCTTCCTTTAAGAGTTCTCTGAGCGAGGCGCAGATTCACGCTTTGGTGAAATACATTCGTTCGCTGCGTCAAGCAAAATAGCTAGGAGCTTGATGCCACGTTGCGACCAGCGCGGCCAGCCCCCCCAGGTCTAGCGCTTCAACTCGTCCGTTAAGTTCGATCCCGCCCACTCCTATACACAGCTTCCAATTCTGACATCAACGCATTCGACCTCCTGCCTGTCACGCAGGAGGTCGCGGATTTGATTCTTGCGCTCCATCTAACTTTAGGCTGCTTGAGAGCTCCCCTTACCCTTCCCAAGAAACTCCACCAGCTCGCGATTCACCTGCTCGGGATGGGTCCAACTTATGCAGTGCGGCCCGTCTTTCACCACCGACAACCGGGCCCCCTTGATCAGCTTGGCCGTCCGCATTCCTGAGGCGGCAATGGGCAAAATCCGGTCAGCATCGCCGTGAAGGACGAGTGTGGGCACGTCGATGCGAGCCAGATCGTTGCGGAAATCCTCATGCCATGTGGGCACACAAGCAAGACTGGCCGTCGCAGAGGCGCCGGCCGCGAGGTTCCAGCTAGCCCGGACGGCCTCTTCGCTGACACGCTTACCCAGCAAGACGTCTGTGTTGTAAAAATTCTTGAAGAACTCCGTGAAGAACACGTAACGGTCGGCAATGACGGCCTTCTGGATGCCTTCGAACACGCTCCCATCCACACCTTCCGGATTGTCCTTTGTCTTCAGCAGGAACGGTGGGACTCCCGACATAATTACGGCCTTGCTCACACCCTTCGATCCATATTTTCCCAGGTAGCGCGCCACTTCGCCGCCACCCATCGAGAAACCCACCAGCGCGAAATCACGCAGTTCGAGCTGGGTCACAATTTTGTGCAGGTCCTCTGCGAAAGTGTCGTAGTTGTAGCCCGTTGTAGGCTGGCTGGACTTGCCGAACCCTCTGCGGTCGTAGGTGATAACGCGGTGACCTGCGTCCAAAAGAGCAGGCACCTGCCTCTCCCACGAAGCGCCGCTCAGTGGATATCCGTGGATTAAGACCACCGGCTTGCCCGACCCGTGATCCTCATAATACAGATCGATGTTGCTGGAGTTTTCCTTGCCGACTGCAATGTATGCCATTGAGATTCTCCTTTTGCCTCAACATTGATGTTGCTGGTGTTTAGATATCTGTCCGTCCTTCCGAGGTACAAACAGTCTTCGACGGTTCGAATCTGCCGCGCAGGTGAGGGTGGCAAAACCTGTGATTGCTGCGCGCGGCGGAAACTCCCAGTCTCAACCATTGCGCAGAAGGAACGAAGCTGGCGAAGTTTCCTAGGTTACCCCTCTCCAGTACCAAAAACCACACCACAGAATTAATCTTCGGCCCGAAGTCATCTCACAAAGGTTCTTCCTCCTCGTGTACTTCGCTACCACCATCGAATGTCGGGTTTGTTGTGTGAATGCCAGCCCGTTAGACACTCTGTCCGCTTGTCGACAGCGAAGAGTCCGCATCTACTCTGGTTTTTTCCCTCTCCTTCAGATGTATCCCCATATTTGTACGGAAGTTAGAAGGCACCATCGCGAGCACTCTCTTTGGCAGTCAGCGTGCCACCTTTCACCCTCCAGGCATTGGCAGGACGAGAAGGTGTCTTGAGTGAAGAAGCTCTGATCTTCGGCCCTGCTCAAAACGGAAGTGCTCGTTCGAAAGGGAGACGCGATGGAATCACGCAGGTTGTTGCCAGCGGGTGGGAGGCTGTTTGCGGCTGTGTTGGTGGTTCTGGGCGGAGTGTTAGCCGTGTGTCTCGCCTATGGCCAAGAGCAGGGCAAGACCAGCTACATGAAGGTGGACATCACGGAACCATTTGCGTCCATCATCGCACGCATGAAGACCGCAAAGCCGGAGATCGAAAAGCGCCAGTCTGATCTGCTCATCGAACGCTACGACCTGAGCGATCGTCCCCTGCGCGGCGTGATGATGGAGCGCGACAAACCATTGCAAGAGGGCGTTCGCGTGAAGCTGTCTGGAGGAATGACGTGGGAGAAGCTCGCGTCGCTGAGCCCGGAGGAGATCCGCGACAAGAATTTGTTTCCTAAGGGTTTCTATCCTTTGTCCCACCCCAACCATCCCGAAGGGGGAATGGTTTTTCCGCACTTCGAAATCGAGGAAATCAAGAAGCTCGATGGGCGCGATCTCACCCGTTTTGATCTTGATTTCGATATTCCCGACCATTTTCTACCCGCATTTCCGCCAGCAATTTATTTGACCACGCGCCCGGACCTCGGGGATGTTTCTCAAGGAAAACTCCTTGCGATCAACAACTACTACGAGATACTTAACGGCATTCTTAATCCCAAGCAGTTGGAGGGTCTGCGTCTCCTCCTAACGCCATTTCCGCAGCAGCAGTTCAACGCAACCGAAGATCGTCGATCTGAAAAACCAAGTCTCGGTGTGGCCTGCTTCGACTGTCACTCTAATGGCGGCACAAATGGCGCCACCCATGAGGTCGGCGACATTCGTCCGCAAGAGTTCCGCCATCGAATCGAGACACCCGCTCTCCGAGGCGTTAACATCCAGCGGCTCTTCGGGTCCCAGCGTGCTCTCAAGACCGTGGAAGATTTCACTGAGTTCGAGCAGCGCGCCGCGTATTTCGACGGCGACCCTGTAATCGCCACAAAGAAGGGCGTCAACATTCTGGAACGCGGCAGCCAGGTTCATTTTATGGCTGAGTTCCAGGAGATTCTGGATTTTCCTCCAGCGCCCAAATTGGACATCTACGGAAAGCTTGATCCCAAGAAAGCCACTGCCGCCGAGCTCCATGGACAGGAGATCTTTTTCGGCAAAGGAAATTGCGCGACCTGCCATACGGGAGCGTATTTCACCGACAACCTGATGCACAACCTCCAGGCGGAGCGCTTTTATAAACCCCTGATGATTAACGGCATGATGGCCAGCGCGGACGGACCGATAAAGACATTCCCGCTCCGCGGAATCAAGGCCACGCCACCATACCTGCACGACGGCCGCCTCCTAACCTTGGAAGACACCGTGGAATTCTTCAACTTGATTGGCGGCACTAAGCTGACTCCGCAGGAAAAGAAGGACCTCGTGGAGTTCCTGCGCGCTCTTTAGCCTGGCCTTCCCGCAGCTCCACCTTACACGAAGCCCGCTCCGGCGGGCTTCTTCGTTTCTAAGTGCTGCCTGCGCAGACGCTGCCTCGCAAACAATCGCAGTCCTCCTAAGCGGCAGCCCGCAGAGTCCTGTGGCTACGCGGTGTCGCACTTCACCGTCAGAGTAAGTGAGCGCGGCAGTGTCAACGTGCCAGGCATGGTGTCGAATCGCGCGACACTCACCTGGCGCAGGTAACGAACTGCGCGATGAAACGTAACAACTTACAAATTCCCACCTGTGGCGGAACGATTGCTTCCCTTTGTACGGGAGCGATGTCATCCAGGAAATAAATTAATTGTACGGACGCGCCTGTGAGTCGCCCACGAGTCACCTGTGAGGAGGAAGTGGACATGGGATATCGATGCGCAGCAAAGTTTGTCGTATGGTTCGCGATCCTGTTATCGACGGTATCCATCACGAGGGCGCAAAGCATCGTTACGGGCGCTGTTAGCGGCACCGTCACCGATCCATCAGCCGCAGTCCTGTCTAACGCGACTGTGACTCTAACCAATGGCGCCACGGGTGACACCCAGAAGACCACAACGAACACGAGTGGCGTCTATCTATTTCCGCTTTTGAGGCCGGGAGACTACGCCATCAAGGTTGAGGAAACCGGCTTCCGTGTGGCGATTACCAAAGTGACCGTCATTTTGGGCCAAACAACCACCGCCGATTTGAAACTTGAGCTGGGCGACACTACGCTCAGTGTGGAAGTTACCGCTGGCGGCAATGAAGTGCAGGCCGAGGACGGAAACATCAGCTCGAATTTTGATACCCGGCAGGTCGAGAACATACCCAATCCCGGCGGCGATATCACTTACATCGCTCAAACGGCGCCGGGCGTCACTATGAATACCACCAGCGGCGGTGGATTCGGGAATTTCAGCGCGTTCGGCTTGCCGGGAACCGCAAACCTTTTCACCATCAACGGCAACGATTACAACGATCCCTTCCTGAATCTCAATAACTCCGGTGCGAGTAACTTGTTGCTGGGCGGGAACGAAGTCGAGGAAGTGACTGTGGTAAGCAACGCTTATACTGGGCAGTACGGCCGACAAGCGGGCGCTCAAGTTGACTACAACACGAAATCCGGCGGAAACAGTTTCCACGGCGACGCCATCTATTACTGGACTGGCCGCGCGCTTAGCGCAAACGATTTCTTTAACAACGCCAGCGGCGTGCCGCGCCCGTTTGAGAACAACAATCAGTGGGCCGCGGCTTTCGGCGGTCCAATCAAGCGGGACAAAGCCTTTTTCTTCGCGAACACGGAAGGAATTCGGTACACCTTCGGGACGAGCACTCAAGTTTTCGTGCCCAGCCCAGGACTTCAAAACTTTGTACTGAATACAAGTCTTCCGGCCAACAATCCTACGGCGATCCCTTTCTACCAACGGATTTTCGCTCTCTATAACGCCGCGCCAGGCATCAATCGGGCGACGCCTGCACCTGGCAACTCTTGCGGCAGCCTCGGTGCGATTCCGACTACAGGAAGCACAGCATGCCTGGATACTTTCCGAAGCGACGTCACGAACGGCAACCGCGAATGGTTGCTTACCACTCGCGTCGACTACAATTTCAACGACAACAATAAGGTTTTCGTCCGATTCAAAAACGATCGCGGCTTCCAGCCAACATTCACCGATCCCATCAACCCGATTTTCAACACCCAGAGCAACCAGCCGGAAGATGAAGGCCAAGTGAACTACACGCACACCTTTAGTCCAACCGTCGTGAACAATTTCATCGGCTCGATTCTGTGGTATTCGGCCATTTTCCAAAGCGCCAATCAACAAGCGGCCCTGAACGTTTTTCCTGTCGTCCTAGCCGTGGGTGATACCAACATGACCGCCCTCGGGCCTGGCGGTGACGACGTTGCGGCCGGCTTCTTTTTCCCACAAGGGCGAAATGTAACACAGTGGCAGTTGGTCGATGACCTGTCGATTGAGCGTGGCAATCACACACTCAAAGTTGGCGTCAACTTCCGTCGCGATGACGTTAGCGACTTCACCGCCGGGGAGCAGAATTTCCCCTTTTTGAACGCGACGATGGCGAACTTCGTGAACGGTTTCGTGGGCACTGCCGCCAGTAATGGACAAGTCTTGGAACAATTTGCCCTGAAGAACCCACAGCCTCTGGCCCTGTATAGCCTTGGCGCCTACTTCCAGGATCAGTTCCGCGTCAGCCAGAAGCTCAAGCTGACCCTGGCGCTCCGCGCCGATCGCAACTCCGGTGGCGTATGTCAGTCACGCTGCGCTTCCCATGCCGTCAACCCCTTCAATTTCCTGCAGCATTCGGCCACGGTTCCCTACAACCAGATGGTAACGGTAGGATCGCAGATTTTGCCGGACATCGAAAAAGTGGTCTTGCAACCGCGGGTGGGATTTGCGTACAGCCCTTGGGGAAACAAGACCGTGTTCCGCGGGGGCGTTGGACTCTTCAGCGATCTTTATCCGGGAACTCTTCTCAACCTCTTTACGCGCAACTTCCCTGTGGTCACTACCTTTACATTGACGACGGGGGCCGTTTCACCCAATAGCCCGAATAGCGCGTCTGCTCTGATTGCGGCTTGCAACTCTGCCTTTCAGTCAAACTTCAATAACGGCGGAACAGTCGGCACCTTCCAGGCTCTCGCACCCGCGGGATGCCAGCCGCCGAACCTGAATGACGTGACAAGCCAACTGCGTAACCCGAAGTACGTCGAATGGAACTTCGAGGTGGAACACCGCCTGAATTCCAAAACCGTAGTTTCCGCGAATTATGTCGGCAACAAAGGCTATGACGAGCTCGTGCA